>NZ_CP143423.1:2938697-3254942 GCF_014337925.2 Roseobacter fucihabitans
CTCCCAAATCACCGAAGACCGAATTGGCTGCAAATGCGATGGCACTGTCAAAATTATCCGTTAACTCCCAGATCGCAAACTGGACTTCCCAACCGTTGAACTGGCTCTCATCTTCATAGCATTGCGCGATGATGTAATTAACGAGGTCCAGGTTGTCCTCTGCATCCTGGCCATTGAACGCGCTGGTCTGGTTTGCGTTAAACACACCCAAGCCAGCAGCGGACTGAGCACCAAAGACGTCCGCACCCAAAACCGGCGCATCATCAAAAGTGACACCTGCATTTGCTGGATCAAGGAAGCTGAGACAATACGCATCGAAGATTTGACCGTCAAACCGCGCATCGCCACTGTCCACAATTTTGATGTCAAAGCCGCCATCTGTGTTTGGTGTGGCGTTAAGCCCTGAAGTGATCTGGTAAGAGGCCGAAGTTGGTATGCTGGCATAAAGCGACTCTACTGAATTCGCATCACCGCAGAACGTCACGCCTATGCTGGCTGTCACGCTGCCGCCATCGCTGTCCTCTACTGTGACGGTATAATCGCGCACGGCTTCCTGGCCGATATCGAGACTGGCAAATTCGGTCTCACCGTTGAAGATGAACTCATCATCTACCGTCAAAGAGACTTCCACGCCATCTAGCACAATCGCCGGACCACCCGCCGTTATGGCTTGCCCTTCGATCATCGTGATCCCCACCGACGTGCTGTCGCTGTCCGCGAAGTTGTCGGAGAAATTAACAACGATGTCCTCGTCCGCACAGCCTTTGCCCTGATCGTCCGTTGCCGTCGGATCGTCGTTCGGTTCAAAGACACCGGCGTCATTGTCGGGGGTGTCCTGTCCGGCCAGAACCACGATCCCCTCGATCTGGGATGCACCGCCGCCCAGATCGCTGGCATCGCTGTCAATTTCGTCAGATACGTTTCCGTCTACGTTCTGGGTGGTCAGTTCCTTGCCGGAGACGGCATCCGTGAAAACAACCGCATAAGTGGCGGCCACCAGACCCGCGAAGGCATAGTTGCCCTGCGCATCCGTAGTAGCGGTTCGCGGGGCACCGTTGGCATCCAGGACCGGATTGCCATTTGCGTCCAGAAGTGCCACAGCGACCCCCTGGATCCCGTTGTCGGCACCGTCATTGTCCAGACCATCCTTATCGTCATCGCAGAAATAGCGACCAGACAGAGACCCGAGCAGGGCCTGCACGCCGACATCGACATCTTTCGTCTCTTCGTTCGCAACAACCGTCACCGCGTCAGTCATGCCATTGGTTGGATTGGCGTCGCTGTCGATGGTGTCATCAGAACCGACATCCTGAGCGATGAATTCCTTGTCATCGGTGGCCTCGAACATGACCTTGTAGTCACCCGCAGCAAGGTTATCGAAACGGTAGTTACCTTCCGCATCGGTCAGAATCGCGGCGACGGGATTGCCGTCGATGTCCAGAGCCGGCGTGCCATCGGCATTCAGAAGAGTAACGGTCTTGCCCGCCACGTCCTTGTCGCCGTTCGCGGCACCGTCGTCCACACCGTCCCGGTCCTCGTCACAGAAATACGTACCCGACAGAGCGCCCGGTTGCTTTTCACAGACGCCAAGATCCACATCGACAGTGCCATTGGCCGTTACGGTCACAACGCCGGACATGCCGTCTGCATTCACATCGCTATCGATGGTGTCATCAGACCCAGCGTCCTGGATGGTGAATTCCGTACCGTCAGGAGCAACGCCCATGATAGTGTAATCGCCAACCGGCACGTCATCAAAGCTGTAGTTACCATCGGCGTCGGTCAAGGTGGTGATGGCATTGCCGTCCGCGTCCAGAACCGCGTTACCGTCGGCATCCAGCAGCTTGATCACAACGCCCTGCTTGGTTGGCTCGGATGTTGTGGTTTCAATGACCTGACGCAGTTCGATATCATCCAGACCAGCGCCAATATAGCTCTGGCTCAGGGATTTGAAATCGAAGCGGTTACTCCCAGCGCTCAGATCCAACTGGATCTCAACGGTTTCCTGACCAGCGGCCACAAATGTCTCGACGAGTTGGCCATTAACAAAAAGTTGGAATTTATTGTCCTGATCCACGGTGCCGCGACGCGATACATCGAACGTCAGGCAATATGTGCCTGCCTCGGCCACGTTCACCTGCTGGCAGATGACAACGCCGCATTCCAGTTCGGCAATTGCATCGCCTGTCGCATTGCCGTGACCGTAATCCTGTTCCAGCACCTGAACCTTTTGCGAACCGATGTCATACCAGCCGCTGCCCAAGCCACCCCAGGTAAAACCGGCATCGTGCAGGCTGTTGTCCTCGAAATCACCATTCACAATCAGGTTTTCACCCTTTGAGATAGTGGTTTCACCTTCGTTCAGACCATCACAATTGATGTCGCAGAACACTGTGCCCGAGATCGAGCCGGTTTCAATCTTGTCGCCGGCATCCAAGCATTTGTAGTCGATCCAGTTTGAGGTCACATTGCAGGTTGAATGAACCGTCAATTGCGTCCCGGCAGGCGGGGTGCCGTAACCGGAGCCGGTGAAAAAGGTAAAGTAGTCGGCCCCATCACCTTCCTGTTCGATTTCGATCATCACGTACCAGTTGCCGTTCTGATCATGCACCCAGTGGTAACTCTCGGCGTAGATCTGGCCGCCATTACCCAGTTCATCGCCGTTTTCACCCATGATTGTCGCCTGCTGACCATAGTAGTCATTGGCCTTTTCGTTCGTGCAGTTGTCGCCGCTGAGGAAGGGATCATTGTCATGTACCGTGATACAGGTTGTCGCGGTGGCCGGCATGGTGAAGACATCTCCACATCCGAGGTTTGTATCACCTCCGCTCAGCAGATCGGCTTCCGCAAAGGCGGTGAATTCGTAGTTCTGGTATGTCATCTGATGTCTCCCAACGGTACTAATTAAGGCAAAGCCTCTTCAAAAAAATTCGAATCCAGCCCTACTGCTGGCACAATGACGCGTAAAATAAAGCTACTTGAGCGATGCATCCCGCCCGATACGGACTCAGAAAGTACGGGTCGGCAGACGGATACCAAACAAAGCGATCGCTTTTACAAAGCTCGATGCAACTTTGATGCTATAAATAAGGTCAAACTCCCACAATATTCAACGGCACATTTATTCGAGGTCACTTTAGTAAATTTTTCCAGAAATGGTAACGAAATATCAACTCTTTGTGCTTTTTCCTTAATTTTCAACCAATGCGGGTTTTATGGTCTGAAAATTTGCAAAAGTTCTCGCAGGGATGGAATTTGGAAAGTATCATAACGCGGGGCGCAACTACGCTGTCATTTTGACGTGCCCGGCGTGGACCTGTCGCGGTTTGATGCCGCTCCTTTGATAGCATTTACTGCACCAAAGGAGACGGGCTATGGGACTGAAACGGACGGACGAATTCCGCCAAGATGCAATGCGTATCGCATTGACCAGTGGGCTGACGCGCAAGCAGGTGGCTGGCGATCTGGGTGTCGGGATGTCGACGCTGAACAAATGGATCACCGCGCACCGAGATACAGACGTGGTGTCGAAAGAGGATTTGAGCCTCGCTCAAGAGAATGATCGACTTCGACGGGAGAACCGACTCCTGAAGGAGAAGAGGGAGATCTTAAAAAAGGCCACCCAGTGGCGCTCAGAGGGGCCGCAGGAGCCCCGGAGAGGGCAGAGGAGCACGGGCCTTTTGTGGCCCCGGCGTCCCGTGCGATGTCCTGGAGAGCCTGAGAGACGAGGAGACGCAGCCAGCGGCTGTAGGCATCCATCCGGTTGGGCGGCAGCACGAGGAACACCGAGGTGATCCGGTGGCGCAGGTCGGCGAAGTGGAAATCGGATCGGGACATGGCCTGCACGATGCGCGGACTGTCCAGAAAGTGCGTGTGGCGTTGCGCGTTCGACAGGACCGACGCGGCTTCCCGGTCCGCCTTGCCCAGGAAGCGGTTGTCCGTCTAATTTTTGAGTTGTCAGCACTTATTCAAAACTGGAACCGCAACAGAGGGCGCAAGTCGACTCTGAATGTTATGGCGGGTTAGGAAAGCGAATTGACTTTGTCTTTTGCTTCCGTGGAACTGCCGCGTATAGACATGAAAGCCCGTTGTTCGCGCCTTCTTGCTCGCTCTTCTATGTGAGATACCGCTGAAATATATTCAGCGCTCTCAGGCATACAACAACGAGGATTTTCTCGAACTACTCGACCACAGACTCAACTTCGCAAGAGGGTCAAGGCGACCCTAAGCTGCATGCCATATTAACGAAAAGCGCCTTTCGCTTCATCATTGCCGATGGGCGGTGTTGCTTGATACATGTACAGAGCGCTTAACCCATCCTTGAGCGATAGTTCTGGTTTAGGAACTGCACCGCCAGAACCTGACCCCGTCTACTGTTCGCTCAGGTGCTGTCGGTATATTGTCACACCATTCGGTCGTATTGCGAATGTATCCGCCGTAGCGCAGTTTGCTCTTTTTCGCATTAAGAGCCTGTTCGGCGTCAGGTTTGCTATCAAAATAGGTCACCGTGCGTCGCCACGATCGGATGAGGAACACTTCAGTCGATCCAAACCCCTCCGTCCCGGCCAATACATTTCGTGCAGCTTTGACTTCGTGGAGCGCCCCGGCATCAGATTGATCGGCACCCGACACCAAAATCCATGGGCCAGGAGAGCCCGTTGCCGTGGGAACAGAGGGCGGGCCGGTCGATGGGGGATCGATTGTTTCCACATCTTCCTCGGGCGCGCCCGAACACATCTCTTGTTCCAATTGGCTTTTATCTTGCGCCATATGACGGAGAAGGCACATGATCTCGTCCGATAAATAGCCCGGCACTGCAGGATAGCGATCCAAAATTGCTGCGAATTCACCTTGTCGAATTTGGGCTTCTTCAACATGCATCTCATCCAAAAAGAAACTTCCGCTACCGGTAGCGGCTAATTGTACTGAGCCAACCCCGACACGCGAAAAATTCGAACACAGAATAAATCGTTGAAACTTCCCTACAAAGTCGGACGGAGACACCTCCTGACGAGTTACTTCCATCAACGAGAAATACCTGTGGCGTATCTGGTCGGAATCGCCCGAATTTGGCGATTTCGGCCCTACCTGTGGGCGACAAACGAACTGGTGATGTGCTTTCTGGCGTTCAGCATAGTCCCCCTGCCCAAGCCAAGCTGATCCCCAATAGCGGCCTTGTGACCACACGATTGTTAAGGTCAAAAGGAAGATAAGAAAGACCGCCAAGTAGGCAACTACATACTTCAAAAGCAGTTCAGGGCGTTGATACAGCGACATAATCCGAACTTTCTAAACCAGAAATTAAGTCTCTAGACGACTATTAATGAACGCTTGAATGGCACATGTGTCTAACCCTTTACCTTAAGCAATACTTCACCAGAAGCCTACTGTTTGAAGATATTTCTTAATTTTGCCTCCGATAGAAACTCTTGGCTCACGTAGCCGAATGGCATCCTTGCGCTTCTTCAAAGACCGGATCGTCACCGTGCCCCCTGACAGATCAATCCGCGCTGGCGTGATCTCGATCAGCTCGGACGGGCGGCGGCCGGTGAAGTGTAGCGTTTCGATAAGTGTTCTGTCACGGGCAGATCGCTTGCGGGCCTCGACCAAGACGGCATCGCGTTATCCGCCGAAAGCTGCTTCTAGCACTGGCCACAGCATGCCTGCACAGGGTCAATCACTTGATCAACAACCCGATGGTCCTAGTCTCACGCATGATTTCAACGCTAGATCAATGGATGGTGGTCGCGATGACGGGTACGAACGATAATCAAATTTGATAAGGTTCATTATGTTGTTTATATTCTGCACGCCTTGAGGATCTGATCTAATAGCCTGTTGCAATGCAAATAGCAGCTTCGATATGTGACGACAGGCTATGAAGAACAGTATGCGGAAGTTCAAATCCTCCAATCTATCCAGCATGCGCTGACGTCAGGCACCAGAACTGGTCTTCTAGGATTCGCGCCTACCGATATTCCGTAAGGGCCAATTTGCCCATAAATGCTAATCGTGGTCATCTTTTCATTTCGTCAATAAGTAGCGGATTAAGTATCTTAACCGCCCCGTTCTTTTGCTCATCACTCAATAGAACGTTGTAAAAAAACGTGTAAACAACAGGAAACAACGCGCCGCAGATCAGATAGAAAAAGTAAGAAGAACCGAAACCACCATAAGTGCAGAACGAAAGAGCAATAGAAAATCGCTCTCATCTGGGTACGAGCTGGTAGCAGACAAACGAGTAATCAACACAATCCCAACAGCACCCGAAAGAAAAATGACGCCTTTGATGGCGTTCCGAATGGCGACTTTAAGTTTCATTTCATCGTAATCCCACAATTTCCGCCAAGCTGCGTAATCCCGACCCTGCGGAAAAACCGAGCTGCGCGCGGCGAAGTATATTCAATGACTTAGCCTGCTTAAAACTTTGTAGCGCAAGATCGTTATTGTGCTCAGGTTTGCGCAACAAGACTGCCCTGCCCTACTCATAGCCCCGCTTGGCCTTCTGCATGTGCAGCTCGAACCGCGCATCTTTCGCGTCGGCCTCGCTGTCGAACCAGTCTGTCCGCACCCGCCCTGAAGAGCCAATACGTCCCCATTCACGGATCAAACCCCAGTCGCCAAAGAGGCCGCGCACAATCTGAATCCGGTAGTATCGGTACAGGTTTGCGCCCTCATTTGTTCGCGTCAGATGCATGTCCCCTACCCCCACATTCTCGATGCGATGTCCTGTTCTTCTTTGCCCACAGCATCGGCATAGATCGCGGTCGTGCTGAGCTGGGCGTGGCCCATCCACTTTTGCAGCATGTGCAGTGGAATGCTGTTCACCGTGGCGTTGATCCCGAACCCGTGGCGCAATCCTTTGGGGCTGCGATGCGGCGCATCTGTGATCCCAGCCTCGATCATGAGGCGCTTGACGATCTGCCAAATCCGCACGCGGCTGAGCGGCCAGATCGGCGCGGCAGCCAGCTTGCGCGACTTCTGCGCCTCGCGAATACCGTGCGCCGTGTTAAGCGTATCCAGGTAATCGGGCGGCACAGGCACGGTGCGATAGACGATCTTTTGCGCCCCAGAGGCGTCCTTGCGCTTCTTGAGAGACCGCAGGGCAACCGTGCCGCCTGACAGATCAATCCGGGCTGGCGTGATCTCGATCAGCTCAGAGGGCCGACAGCCGGTGAAGTGCAGCGTTTCACATAACGTGCGATCCCGCGCGGGCTGTTTACGCGCCACATCGAGGAAGGCTGCGCGCTCTTCTGCGTTCAGATAGAGGCGGTTGCCGTGACTGTCATGGAGGCTCATTTCACTCATATTTAACATTTTATCCGAAAACCGTTAAACCATGAAGAGGAAATTACGCTCATATGTGACTTATCCACGTTGACGGAGGCGGCTGCGTTTAACAGAATGGGGTATTGTGTTAAATCGTCGTCAAAGGGGAGGCCAGCAGTGAGTCTGTTGCCAAGCACTTGGACGGGCCGAAGCTGTTTCTCAACAACGTCGAACCCTATGTCTACCTGACAGCAATTCTGGAAACCATCACCGCGACCACCCAAGCGCACGGATCGAAGAACTCACGCCGTGAAAATTTGACAAACAGAGCTGAAACCGCTTACAAAAATTCGGATGGATGACAAGGTGAATTCGAATATTTGGGGTAAAAAATTTGCCTCATTATGTGGGTTACTTGCACTGTTTGGATGCAGCAATCAGACAGAATTGTTTTTCAACACTGCGCTGATCAAGAAAACGCCGCAGGGTGACACGATGATGTTTTCGGTGTCGGAGCTAGTTCCATCCGAAACAGCGCACATTTGTAGTTTAGGCGCGTATTTTAACGCAGAAAGTGCAGCCGATCTCGGGGTGAGCGACTTGTCAATTTCCATGTTAAAAAAGGTCGATATTTTCCCAATACCGGAAGGTGCAGGATATTTCGTCTATTTTGATCGGGATGGAAAATTGCTCCAATCTGACGTCATTGCCAGAGAAGTAGGCGATATTCGTTGGCGAAGGTCAGAAGACGGTATCCCTTGGCGATGCTTAGATGTGCAGGAAGCATCCATTCGCGCAAGTGCCCACCGGAACTACCATCAGGTCAGCCTAGAACCTCTTAAAATGAAGGAAAATTGAAGTCTTTGCGACTTATCCCTGTTGACGCAGGGGCTGTGCTTAACACTATGGCTCATACCGTTAAATTGCCATCAATTGGCGTGCCTGAAAAACTCAGTCAGCTGACGGTCTTGGTACAGGTGGAAATTAGAATGAAACAATCGCGTATTACCTTGAGGCAGTACCTTCGTGAAGAGATAAGGGAATTACTGGCAGTATTTTTTGGCTGGCTATTGTTTTTAGCGATGAAGTTTTTTCCCGAAATCGGTCCAGACCTTTTTCAGAATCCGGGTATTGTGGATTTTGCTATTTTTGTTTTGCCAATCCTGACGATTGTTGAAAAGTGTCATAAATTTAGAAACCGAAATGCAGACAGGTAAATATTACCGATGCTGTTGCTGTCGGTTAAAAGTGTTAGGCTTGGTCATTCGTTCGCGTATAGCGAAGTGGTGCTTCATCTGCAGTCCCGCGATTTAACACTTTTAGTAATTGTGTTAAATACCTGAGCACCTGGATAGAAGTTGTGTTTTTTGCACGCGCTTCCGACGCCAACTACATCAGAGGCTTAGCGCCTGCATTTGACATCTCGCCACCGCACAAACGTCCAACAGTAGTTCTGTTGGGCGTTTGTGTATGATGGCGACCAAATTGTCGATATGCTTCGTACCCTCCGACGGGTCACTCACACGTTAGGCCTTTTGGATCAGGTGGCCTTTGTGCAGGTGCTCTTGGTCTTGCGGCGCCATATATAACCAAAGGCAAACAAACCCTTAGCCAGCATCGGCAATCCGGCTGGAAGAGGGACCGCTGACACCGGCGTGTCGCTCTGTGCGAAGCTGACCACGCCGGAGATAAAATCGATCAAGAAGGCTGAAGAATCGGGCACCCCGGCCACCGAAAAGTTGATCAGCTCGGGCGTGTCAAATATTGAAGCTGACCCGGCCACTTTGAAAAGGTCAAACACATCATCCGTCGAAGGTAAAAACTCATCCAAAAAAGAGATCGAGATGTCGAGCCCGTTTGGTGTCAAAAGACTGCCTGATACGAACAATTGGTCAAACAGTCCCGCTTCGTTGCCGGCAATCTCAAACTCAAGAAGACCCGACGTTACCGTCAGATTACCATCAATATCCAACCGGCCTGGCGACGCACCGGGCGCAATCGTGCCGCCTTGCAGATTGACATCTGCAACGATGGTGCCTCCGTCGCCGGAGATGCGTCCCCCTTGGTCCACGTCAATTTGGCCCTTCAGAAACCCACCAAAGAATTCAAAGTCCTGACCGACGGTAACAATGCCGCCGTCTGACACAATCAATTCACCTTTTGAATTCGGCGATTCGGTATCGCTGAAACCAAAGCCTAAACTTGGATTGTGCCCGCCGATATCAATGGACGAGGCCACGTTCAGCAGTCCGTTCTTACCAACTTCGACAATGCCGTTTCCCGGCTCAATCTGACGTGCGCTGCCCGACACAATATAGCTTTCCCCGATTTGTAATTGCCCGCCAGATCCGAAAATCGCTTCAGAAACCTCGTCTTCGAAAACAAAAACCTCACCGTCGAATTCGTCAGTGAATTCCTTCGTAATCAAGGGGTCCAGCAAGTTGAGGGATGACAGCAGGCCTGAATCGGTGCCTCCAAAATCACCGATGCGCACGATACCGGTTCCAGCAGCGCCTACGCCAACAGGACCGAAGCCATTTGCTACATTTACCGTGCCACCGGCTGACACATCAAGACGCGCAACGGGTTTGTCGGTTAAAGCATTGATGTCCTCTGCGGCGGCAAGGTCACGATGCAAACCAACAAACAGGTTCCCGGTTTCCAATTCCGATCCTGCCCCCTCTACAGACACTCTGGAGCCAAAATCAATGCGGGTGGTCCCAAAATCGGCATAAAGATCATCGTCTTCAAAGCCGAATTCCCGTAATTGATCATACTCCGCTAAATTCACTGGTGTGTTTCTTTCTCCCAGAAACTCAAGGTTCTGCGCTGTCACTTTGCCGCTATCGCGTATCCGCAGATGGCCCGTGCCATCCGTGACGGAGTTTCCGATACTGATATCTCCAGAAAAGGCCGACGAACCGGCGCCTGTGACCGTGACAACCCCGTTAAATGCGTCTGGGCCGTTTATATCAACAGATTGCGGTAGCCCATTCACAGTATATTTGCCGACCACTTCACCGATGCGCATAAACCCGCGGTTGTCAGTTGTTTCATCAATATCCGGTCCGATTTGTAGCGAGCCGCCCTCTTTGATCGTGATCGTACCAACGCCGCCGTTTCTGTTTTCCCGTGAGAACTCAAAATCCCGAATGTCTTCGTTGCCAAAATCAAGTTCTATGATTTCCGGAAACGCGCTACCGATAAACGCATTCTCGCCAATCTCAACTCTTGCTTCGGGGCCCGTCACGATCAACTCACCAGTTGCTCCATTGTATCCCACGACTGGCAACGCGCCAGCAGCAGTGCCGATCGCGAGGTTCCCGCTGGTACTTATTTCCGTTTGCCCGACGGTTTGCACGCCCCCAAGAGCAAAATCGTTAAAAATGGTTCTGTCGGAATTCACTTCAATCGTTGCATCACGAAAGAACTGAAACACTTGATTCACAATGATTGAGTTGCCTGCAACCACGTTGTCGGACAGATTGATTGAGTTCTCTTCCAGATCTAACGGGAAAGCGCCGTTGCCTGCGACGATGACGTCGGCACTCGCTGCAGTTGAAATGGCTGCCGTTGAAAGTAAACAACAAATTACACTTTGGTATTTCATGAAAGAACCCTTAATCAATAGTTAAAACTGTCGATAATTGACGACCTGACAGACTTCAATACGTTCTGCGCATCAAAGTTAAGGTGCCATTTTCCACAGGCTAAAAAGTATAACAATCGCGCTCAGAGGGACCAAAAGCCATCAATTAGCAACTGATCCACTTGATCCAAGGAAATTCATCCCAATGGCTGGCTTCATCCGATAGTATCGAGCAACGTTCCTGTCAGGATCATGTTTTCGAGATGAACTTTCATCACCTATGACGACTCTTGATAGGTTTCCCACATCTGTTCGATGAGCTGTCCTTGGGTGATACCAAGGCGTTCAGCTTCACTTGCTATAGCCTCTTCCACCTTAGGAAAAACCTTTGGATGCAACTGATAGGTCCTTGGACTTGGTTTCCGCCCAGGCATTTTCCTTGGTGTGCGGTCAACAAAGCCGCGAGCCTCACCCACTTCATCAACCTTACGCACCTCTGCTGGGCCTGTGTCTTTTGGCCGGGCCGTGAGGCCTGCTAATCTATTTGAGCCGCTCATATACCGCCTCCGCAAATGCCTGAGCGTTTAGGAGAGCCTTATCCACCTTACCGCCAGTCACAATTTCTGGGTTGTTCAGCATCAAAGTAAGATCACCGCCGTAGGCAAAAAGTTCCGAAAACGCCGCGCGGGCCACGAGGGACGGTTCAATCATATCAATCCCTGCCCCACGCAATTGGTTCTCAAGTTCTTTTTGTACCCGGCTTTTTACTGCTGCGCTTGTCTTGGTCAGGACCACTGCATGTTTAATTGTCCGGCTCAGCGCCTCTTCTTCTTCTCTAACAAGAGCCAAAGCCTCTGAACCGATCTCAGCATCCAAGGCGGTCGGCTGCATTGGGACAATTACAAGATCAGCTTGCGAAATCGCACGGCTTAAGACCTGCGACGGCTCATTTCTGGGGAGGATAAGATCATAAGACGATTCTTCGTGCTAAAGCGATCCCGTCTGGAAGACGGGGGTTTAGACCAATAAGTGGATACTAAAAACGCATGGCTGTTCATCGGTCTGATATATGACCCCTCCACCCTCTCCAGCGATGCTCCCGTCACAGCAAGTGGGACATTTCTACTTTGCGCAGAGGCGGACGTTTTAACCTGGTGGCAACATAAATGAATGTGCCGCCTCACTTAACGGAAGGCATGCAAGCGCGGAACCTTCTTGGCACCCAAACGTTTGCCACTATTGAACCCTAAATTCAAAGCTTCGCTTCATAGAAAATTAGAAGAAAGACGCCGCAATGACCTACAGAACGACCCTCTCGATCAATGGCAAAACGCACAGTGTGAACGTTGATAGTCGCACCACTTTATTAGACCTTTTGCGGCACAACCTGGACCTGACAGGAACCAAAAAGGGCTGCGACCATGGCCAGTGCGGCGCGTGCACAATTCTGGTTAACGGACAACGCATCAATTCCTGTCTGACCTTGGCGTGCATGCACGACGGCGACGAAATCACTACCATCGAAGGTTTGGGTACTCCTGACGAAATGTCAGCATTGCAAAAGGCGTTCATCAAGCATGATGGGTTCCAATGCGGTTATTGCACTGCCGGTCAGATATGTTCTGCGACTGCGATGCTGGAGGAAGCCAAGGCGGGGTGGCCTTCCAACGTTTCGGCTTCGCTGCAAGGGGACATGGCCCTGTCGGATGCGGAAATCTCGGAGCGGATGAGTGGCAATCTGTGTCGGTGTTCCGCGTACACAGGGATCGTTATTTCAATCAAGGATGCCGCGCAGGAGACCAACCAATGAAGTCTTTTGAGTATCAGCGTGCAGGGTCAGCTTCCGAGGCAACGAAGGCCGCGTCAAATCACGGAGCCGCAATTATCGCTGGCGGCACCAACCTGATTGATTTGATGAAGCTTGAGGTAATGTCACCGGCGACATTAGTGGACATTAACAGGTTAGACCTGCACGAGATCACTTTGGCCGATGATGGCGGCATGCGGATTGGCGCGCTGGTTACAAATAGCGATCTTGCGGCACACGACCACGTGAGGCGTGATTACGAGGTATTGTCCCGCGCGCTGCTTGCCGGTGCATCCGGGCAGTTGAGAAACAAGGCCACTACCGGTGGAAATTTGCTTCAACGGACGCGGTGCGCTTACTTTTATGACACCGCCATGCCCTGTAACAAGCGCCAACCAGGCAGCGGCTGCCAAGCCCGTAACGGGTTCAACCGTATTCTTGCGATCCTCGGGACGAGCGACCATTGCATCGCGACCCATCCGTCCGACATGGCCGTGGCAATGATGGCTTTGGATGCCGTGGTCGAGGTCGAAGAGGCCAGCGGTGAAACCCGCAGCATTGGCCTGGATGACCTATACAAGCTGCCCGGAACGACGCCCGATGTTGAAACTATGCTTAAGGCGGGCGATTTGATCACAGCTATTACGTTGCCTGCACCTAAGGAGGGTCTGCACATTTACCGCAAGGTTCGTGACCGTGCATCTTATGCGTTTGCGCTTGTTTCTATCGCTGCCGTCGTGCGGATGGAAGGAGGCAAGATCGCCGATGTCGCGTTGGCATTCGGGGGCCTAGCACCCAAACCGTGGCGAAACTTTTCGGTCGAAGACGTGCTGATTGGGCAGACGCCATCAGATGCGCTGTTTGATCAGGCCGCAGATATCTTGCTGGCTGAGGCGACTGGATACGGCGCAAATGACTTCAAAATCCCATTGACTCGTCGCACGCTCAAAGCGGTTCTAAAGAACGCCACGGAGGTAAGTAAATGAACGCACGTCATAAAATGGACAGCCAGTCAGAGGATGTTTTGGCTGAAATGGCACAAGGCGTTATAGGAACTGGTGCACCGCGCCTTGATGGACCTGTAAAAGTTACGGGCCAAGCAAAATATGCAGCCGAGATCGGGGATGGCTCCGAGGCGGTCGGCGTTTTTGTACGTGCAACAATCGCCAAGGGCCGCGTGGCCTCCATTGACAAGGTTTCAGCGCTGGCCATGCCGGGTGTTTTGTCTGTGATTACCGATGAGCGGCTGTTGCGAAACCCGGCGCAGGGCACCGCAAACGAGGCACCCGTTCAAGGCGCTTCAGAAGTCGCTTACTTCGGCCAACCTATTGCTTTGGTCGTCGCGGATGGTTTTGAGCAGGCACGCCACGCCGCACAGAATATTACTGTAAACTATCATTCCGAAGACGCGGTGACCGACCCACTTGATGGGACTGCACAGATTGAATTGCCAGATGCGAAACAAACTGCGCAAGGCGATGTCAGTACCGCGATGGCGCAGGCCGCTTTCAGTGTTGACAAGACTTACACCACGCCCTCTCAGAACAGCGCCGCGATGGAACCGCATGCGTCGATTGCGCAGTGGGCGGGAGACAAGTTGACACTGCATGGTTCTTACCAGATGTTGAAATATAACCGCAACGAACTGGCAGATGCGTTGGGTATTGAACCAAAGAATGTGCGCATTCTGGCGCCTTACGTGGGGGGCGGATTTGGTTCTAAACTGGGGTTGGCACCCGAGGCTGTTGCGGCGGCCATCGCAGCGAAAGAATTGAACCGACCTGTGCGGGTCGTCATGACCCGCCCACAAGTCTTCGAGGCGACGATCAGGCGGAGTTCGACACTGCAGCGCTTGAGATTGGCTGCTGACATAGACGGCAATTTAACGGCGATAGGTCACGATGCGACAGTATCGAACTTACCGGGCGAGGGGTTCAGTGAGCCTGTCGCATTGGCCACCCATTTTCTTTACGCTGGCAAGAACCGCGCATACGCGCACCGCATCGCACGTGTTCACCGGACCTGTGCGGGTTCCATGCGTGCACCGGGTGAAGCCATCGGCATGCTGGCGCTTGAAAACGCGATGGATGAATTAGCGCACAACTCGGGCATTGATCCGGTTGAGTTGCGTCTGCGCAATATCCCCGAAAAGCATCCCGAAAACGACAAGGATTTTTCGTCGCGCAGATTTGCTGATTGCCTGGCGCTAGGCGCGGAAAAATTTGGTTGGTCTGCCCGTAGCGCGACGCCCGGTCAGGTGCGCGATGGCGAGTGGCTGATCGGTATGGGTATGTCATCGGCGGCACGTGGCAACATCCTGTCAGATGCAAAAGCCCGCGTGACTTTGCATGCTGATGCGACCGTCACCGTTGAAACGGATATGACCGATATTGGCACTGGCACCTATACTATCCTCGGCCAGATTGCGGCCGAGATGCTTGGCCTGCCATTGGAAAGCGTGACCGTGAAACTGGGTGATACTGACTTTCCGGCGGCTGCTGGTTCTGGTGGTTCATGGGGTGCGAGCTCGG
Source organism: Roseobacter fucihabitans (assembly GCF_014337925.2). NCBI lineage: Bacteria > Pseudomonadati > Pseudomonadota > Alphaproteobacteria > Rhodobacterales > Roseobacteraceae > Roseobacter > Roseobacter fucihabitans. The sequence continues at coordinate 2,953,894 of NZ_CP143423.1, forward strand.
TCGGGTCCGCTGTGTTTTTGGCGTGTCAAAGCTTGCGCAAAGACATCGCCCAGATGGTGGACGCTGCTCCCGCTGACATCACTTTGAAGGATGGTGTTGTTACTACCGGCAATGTTCAGAAATCCCTAGCTGAGACTCTGACTGTCGATTTTACCGCAGTTGGCCAGATTGAGCCCGGTGACACCAGCAGCGCTGTGGAGCAAGCGGGTTTTGGCGCTCATTTTGCAGAGGTTGCAGTGAATGTTGTGACAGGTGAAACACGTGTGCGTCGGATGCTTGGTGTCTTCTCGGCGGGGCGTATCCTAAATGAACGGACGGCCCGTTCACAGTGCTACGGCGGTATGATCTTTGGCATTGGTGCGGCGCTGACCGAAGAATTGGTACACGACCACCGCGACGGGCATATCGTGAACCACAATCTGGCCGAATACCACATTCCGGTGAATTTGGACGTGCCGCAGTTGGACGTTGTGTTTCTTGAAGAGCGCGACAGTTGGGCCAACCCAATCCAGTCCAAGGGTGTCGGGGAATTGGGCATTTCAGGCGCTGGCGCAGCAATCACCAACGCCATCTTCAATGCGTCTGGCGTGCGAGTACGTGACTACCCGGCAACGCTGGATAAGATATTGCCGGAATTACCGGGCGCGTAAATTTGCATTGCGGGATCGAGGTTGGCCGATCCCGCAAGATTTTAAAGGATAAGCTTGGCGGTCTCTCCAATGTCCGATCTGTGATTTGAAAGATAGCCTTGGCCTTTTCCACGGCGATACCGATTTTTCATTTGCCGTCTCGATATGCTGCCTGCGTTGGGTTGGTCTCAATCACCGCAACACCGCTTTCGCCCAGCCTGACGGGGGAACTCATCGCAGGATGAGCCCCAAAGAGTTTTGATCAAGGCGCGGTCTTTGTTCGGGTAGGGTTTCACCATGATTCGCGGGAGCTAACTTCGTGAGAAGTTTCCCACCAGAAGGTGTCAGTAATATAGAATGCACGATCGGAAATTGCGCGATCAGGGCTGCATTGGCCAGGACCGACCAAGGCGCGGGAACGGTTCCTAAACTCAGGCTCATTCCAAGAAACATCGCGACAATCATCGATAACACCGCAAGCGCAAATATGACATGGCAAACGATGCCATAGATCAGCGCAATCGCGATGCGTGCCGTACCAGGTGGTGGCGAAAGGGTGCCCCGCGCCAGGCGAAATAGCCGTGTGAGCGAAGATGGGTGTTTTTTGTTCATATAGCCCGACGTAGCTGGCCCCTGCATCACGTCCAGCCAGCCGCTCATGATCGTTTGCTATCGCAGCCACTTGGCGAGCGCAGGTTCCAAACTATTTCAAGCGGCAGCGTAGAAAAGACAGTTTCAGGCTTCCTGCTGTGAAGGGGTAAAATTATGACGGTCCAAACTCAGAAAAACGCATCGGCAATTGACGCGCGCTGTGATCGTCCGTGCGAACACCTTGCATCGAAAAGATCCGCAGATGCACCATGGGGACTTGTATCTAAACGTGGCGCACTTGATCTGAGAAAGGACGGCGCGCAGCCTCACCGGTTCCATTCATTTTACGAAGATCTGCTGAACTAAACAGGTCTGCCGGAAGGATTTGCGCATGACGCAGCCGATTTTGATTATGGGTGCCACATCGGGCATAGGGAAATGTGCAGTTGAAGATGCACTGTCCCGCAATTTGCCGGTGCGCGCATTTGCACGAAGCGCGGACACGCTTTCTGCGGAGCCAAATCTTGAGATCGCAGCAGGCGATGCGCGCGATCCTCACGAGGTCGCTGCCGCGTTGAAAGACGTGCGGGCCATCATTTATGCTTTGGGCATCAAAGAGCGTTTATCGATGCTGTGGCAAGAAGAGACGTTGTTTTCACACTCCACCCGCATCCTGTTGGACCAGATGGACAACGTCGGAGTTTCGCGGCTCATTGCTGTCACCGGATTTGGCGCAGGCCGCAGCAGAGACGCGATGAGCACGCTTGAACGCATCGGACACAAAGCGATTTTTGGAAAACCCTATGCAGACAAAAGTCGTCAGGAAACAATGATCATGCAAAGCGAAACGGATTGGACAATCGTGCGCCCAACCATCCTGACGAACAGCAAGAAAACATGCCAATATCGCGTGTTGCGGTCTCCGTCCGAATGGCGGATGGGCATGATCTCACGCCGCGATGTCGCGGCCTATCTGATTGATGCGGCAACGCGAGATATCGACGTGAAAACCGATGTCGTGTTGACTCGGTAAACGATGATGAACCGTCCTTACCGCATACACGTTGCTTCCCTCACGCTGACCAAATTGGCGGATGGGCTGATTGATCCCAAATTGGTGCTGGCATGGTTGCTTAACGCAATCGGGGCGTCAGGCGTTTTGATTGGCCTGCTGGTCCCGGTCCGTGAGGCAGGCGCGCTGTTGCCGCAGCTTTTGCTGGCCCGCGCCATTCAACGTGCAAAGATCCGCAAATATTTCTGGGCGATCGGTGCCGCTGTTCAAGGTTTATCTGCTCTCGGGATGGCGGCAGCGGCGATTTTTCTGCCTGGCAAGACCGCCGGTTGGGTCATTATTGCACTGTTGGCAGTTCTTGCGGTCGCACGCTCTGCCTGTTCTGCCAGCTATAAGGATATCCTTGCGCGCACAGTCGAAAAAGGCACGCGCGGCAAAGTGTCGGGTAGTGCCGGAACCCTTGCAGCAATCGGGGTTTTCGCTTTTGCAATCCTTCTAAGCATCGGCTGGCTACCGCGCGAACCGCTGGTGATATCCGGCGCAATCGCGTTGGCGGGGTGCTTGTGGGTCTTGGGTGCGCTGACGTTTGTCACGTTGAATGAACCAAGCGACAACAGCGCATCTGATGCAGATGTATCCCTTTCCGGCCTGATGCGCCCACTTAAGGATGATACAGAGTTTCGCTATTATATCGCGACGCGCGCACAGCTTATTTCAACGGCACTGGCACCACCTTTCCTTGTGATGCTGGGCAGTGGAAACGGGGATAACGGTTTTGGCAATCTCGGTTTGCTTGTTCTTGCATCCTCTATCGCGTCCATCGCGTCGTCATATTTTTGGGGGGCCTTGTCAGACTGGTCGAGCAGGCAAACGCTTATGCTGGCAGGGGGCGTGTCGGGTGTAACGCTGACGGTGGCCGCAACGATAGGTTTTCTTCTTGATGCGGGGTCAGGCATACTTATCGCGGCATACGTGTTCGTGTCGCAAATTGCATATCAGGGAGCGCGGGCCGGCCGCAAGACACACCTGACCGATATGGACAGCGATGGTCAAAAAGCCGTCTACACCGCGCTTTCGAACACGTTGATCGGTGCCCTTCTATTGCTTGGGGGGATATTGGGCGCTATTGCCGATCTGGCGGGTGCTGAAACTGTCCTCGTGATATTGGCTGTTCTCAGCTTTTTGGCGGTTTTTTCAGCCTATCAACTGTCGGAAGTGCAAGCGGACGTCCGTGACGACGGCCCAGCCTCTTGATGCGAATGACCAAGCCAAACCCCTTTTGAAAATGCGGACTGATTGACCATGACAGAAAGACTTACACCAGACTGGGAGTTCATCGCTGATGGCGTCATGGGCGGCGTCTCACAGGGATCATTGACGACAGAAAAGCGCAAAGGTCGCACAGCGGTGCGTCTGTACGGTGAGGTCTCAACCGAGAACAACGGCGGCTTTCTGCAAATGGCTTTCGACATAAATGCATCGGGTAGCGCGTACGATGCAAGCCGCTGGACTGGCATTGAGGTGGACGTTCTTGGCAATGGCGAGACATACGAGATGCGCTTGCGTACCAACGAACTTGATAAACCTTGGCAATCCTTTCGACAGGCATTTCAGGCGGACAAAGATTGGAGAACGGTGCAATTGCCGTTCGCCGACTTTACAGCCCACAGGCATGATCTGGCCTTTGACCCTGCGCATTTGCGCCGGTTGGGTGTTCTGGCTGTCGGTCGGGAATTTCACGCCGATATAGCGCTCGCACAGGTACGATTTTATAATTGAACCATCTCGGTGCGACGGAGTTGTACAGTTAAGCTTTCTCCGAAAATTTAGAGCGGGTCGTCGGCGTCACAGTTGAGGGACGCGCGCAAAGCAACGAGCAGAGGAAACCGAATGACAACTAAACACGATCAATTCTGGAACATTATTGCTGGCATTCCGGCCTGTATGGTCACGACCGAAGACGGTGACTACATCCGCGCGCGCCCTATGGCCCCGTTCGTTAACAAGGACGCGCGCACCATTCAGTTCGTGACGGACGACGACAGTGCCAAGATCGAAGAAATGCTGTTGAACCGCAATCTGTGCCTGTCGTTTGCCGATACCAAAACGATGCAATTTGCGTCAGTGTCCGGCAAGGCGCGCATGACGGAAGACAAGCAATTGATCAAAAAACTCTGGGGGCCGTATTGCGACGTATTCTTCCCCGGTGGTCCCGACAGCGTGTCTGTGATCACGCTTGATGCGTCCCGCGCCGAATATTGGGATAACGATAAAAACAAACTGCTGTTGGCCTTTGAAGTCACCAAAGCATACTTCGGCGATCATGGCCCTGATCTGGGTGAAAATGCGAAACTCGATCTTTGAATGCTCGGATGACGCGCGGCGATCATAGGTTCCACGCGGCGTCTTATACCGTCCAACTTCCATCTCTAATCGGAGCGATCCAATGACATTTTCCCTTAGCAAACGGCATAGCAGCCTTGAAGAGTATCTTAATGCCCGTGTGCCCAACGAGCCGGAGTTCCATCAGGCGGTAACCGAGGTTATTGAAGATATCAAACCGATCATCGACCAGCATGCGGACTACAAGGCAGCCAACATGTTTGAACGGCTGGTCGAGCCCGAGCAGGTGATTACCTTTCGCGTGGAATGGCAGAATGACGCCAACGAGATTGAGGTCAACCGCGGTTACAGGGTGCAATTCAACGGGGCCATTGGGCCGTTCAAGGGGGGATTGCGGTTTCATCCGACGGTGAACCAATCCGTTCTGAAATTCCTCGGGTTCGAGCAGACGTTCAAGAACGCGCTTACAGGTCTGCCGATGGGCGGTGGCAAAGGTGGCTCCGATTTTGACCCATCGGGGCGATCAGATGCCGAAATCATGCGGTTTTGTAACGCGTTCATGCAGCAGCTTCATCGCTACATCGGGCCTGATATCGACATTCCGGCGGGTGACATCAACGTCGGTGCGCGTGAAATCGGCTTTCTGTTTGGAGCGCACCGCCGCATTACCAACCAGTTTCAGGGGATACTAACTGGCAAATCCCCGTCCTTTGGGGGCAGTCAGATGCGGACCGAGGCGACGGGTTACGGCGTCATGTATTTCCTGCAGGAGATGCTGAGAAAGAACAGCGCTGACGTGGATGGAAAATCGGTTATCATTTCAGGCGCTGGAAACGTTGCGACCTATGCCGCTGAAAGAGCCATCACAATGGGGGGTAAGGTGATCAGCTTGTCCGACAGCACGGGTTTTATCCACGATCCCGACGGCCTCACACAGGACAAGATTGACTGGGTTCGCGATCACAAGTCAAAAGCAGGCGAATCTCTAGCGGCTTACGTCAAGGAATTCGGCGGCGAATGGACCGAGGGCGGCGTGCCGTGGGGCCTGCAGGCCGACATCGCGGCCCCCTGTGCGACGCAGAACGAACTGGACGAAAAAAGCGCCAAGGCGCTGATCGGCAATGGGGTGCAAGCGGTGATCGAGGGCGCAAATATGCCGTCCACAGCTGCGGCCAAATCTGTGTTCAGGGCGGCCGATATCCTTTACGCGCCCGGCAAAGCCGCAAATGCTGGCGGCGTTGCGGTCTCAGGGTTAGAAATCAGTCAGGACCGTATGCGCAGGCCAAGCAGCGCCGAAGACGTGGACAAATCGCTGCAAAACATCATGTCAGACATCCACGACGCCTGCATCGAGGACGGAACCCGCGCCGGAAATGTCGATTACGTCAAAGGGGCAAATATCGCAGGATTTCGAAAAGTCGCAGACGCTATGCTCTCCCAGGGCGTAGGGTGATCCCGATCCTTAATTTTACCAAATAGAAGGCCGAAACCATGAAAGCATCCGATCTGTTTGTTCGCTGCCTGGAGCAGGAAGGCGTCACGCGAATTTACGGTGTGCCGGGTGAAGAAAACGCCGATTTTATGATGTCGCTCGGAAACTCGTCTATCGAGTTTATTCTGACGCGGCACGAACAGGGTGCGGCCTTCATGGCGGAAGTGTACGGCAGGTTGACTGGCACGGTCGGTGTCTGTCTGGGAACGCTCGGTCCTGGTGCCACAAACCTGATTACAGGTGTCGCTGACGGCAATATGGACCGCGCGCCAATGCTGGTCATTACCGGACAGGGTGCTTTGACCCGCCAACACAAAGAAAGCCATCAGATCATGAACGTGGTCGAGATGTACCGGCCCGTCACCAAATGGTCCTGCGCAGTTAATCACGCTGATAACATCCCCGAAATCGTCCACAAAGCAATCAAGCTGGCAGTCACGGAAAAGCCGGGCGCTTGCCATATTGAATTGCCCGAGGATATCGCCGCGACGCTAACCGAGGCGGCACCATTGCGTGCGACACGCACGCGCCGCCCGGTGCCGGGTAGCAAAGTCATCGACGATGTCTGGGGCCGTCTAAAAACCGCCAAAAGCCCGCTGATCATTGCTGGCAACGGTGCCATAAGGACTCGCGCAAGCGTCGAGTTGCGCCGCTTTTGCGATGCCACCGGAATTGGCGCGTTAATGACTTTTATGGCCAAGGGTGCGCTTGATCTTGATGATCCGCACTGCCTATTCACGGTGGGACTGGGGCAGCGCGACTATCCACAACTGGCCATTGACGCCGCCGACCTTGTTCTGACGGTCGGTTATGATCCGGTCGAATACGGACCCGAGAAATGGAACGCCGATTGCGACCTTGATATCATCCACATGGATTTCATGCCCGCGGAAAGCGACGCACATTATCAGCCACAGATCGAAGTCGTTGGTGATCTGGCACACGGTCTCGCAATGTTGAACGAACGCATCGCCGCTGACGGTTTACCGTCATACGACCTGACGGCGCAATCTGACCTGCGCACGAAGATGCAGACCGAATTTGCAGAGCACGCCGATGATAAGACCAAAGGCAGTATTCGTCCTCAAAAGGCCCTGGCAGACGTTCGCGCTGTTCTTGGGCCCAAGGACATTCTGCTGTCAGGTGTCGGCGCACATAAAATGTGGGTCGCGCGGCATTACCAGTGTCATGAACCTGGAACTTGCCTTATCTCGAACGGGTTTTGTTCCATGGGGATGCCATTGCCCGGGGCGATTGCCGCAAAACACGCCTGTCCGGATGTGCGCGTGTTAGCCGTGGTCGGGGACGCGGATGTGATGATGAACATCCAGGAAATGGAAACCGCGAGCCGGTTGGGCTCTGACATCACGGTGCTTGTCTGGGAAGATCACGCCTACGGTCTGATTGCATGGAAACAAGAACAGGAATTCGGTTCTCATACCGATCTGTCCTTTACCAATCCCGACTGGTTGGCGCTGTGTCAGTCTATGGGATGGAAGGGCGCGCGATGCGATAATGCCGAAAACCTGCAAGCAACGCTGAACGATGCGCTGGACCATGCAGGCCCGGCGATGGTTGTCATACCGATCGATTACCGCGAAAACATGGCGCTGACAAAGCGATTAGGCAAAATCGATCAAACATTCTAACGACCGGATCATGCTGCGCCAAATTCCGTGCGGTTGGTCATGAATTAGAATGATGCAAACAATGAGGTCTATATATTAATGTCAAAATCCAAGGATCAGATCTGGTCAGAATGGCGCGAATTGGTGAACCTGCAACCAAATGAGCTGGAAGACTGGCTGGAAACCGAAGAGTCAAAATCCGTCGGTGACACTGATGAAGGCGAGAGTACCGGACATAAATCGGGCCGCCGCATTGTCGAAATGAAGCGGACCAACAAGGATGATCTGAGCGACGATCAATGGGACCACATGGCAAAAGTTGTCGGATATGTTAAGCGTCATCTGTCGCAGGGTGGACCGGATGACGGAAAGGAAAGCTCGGCGTGGCGATACTCATTGATGAATTGGGGTCATGATCCACTTTTGGACGACAAGTAGAGAGAACCGCAGGAAATCCTGATCTCAGGATGTGCAGGCTTTTTTAACCGATCTGTTCCCATGCGACCGCATAGGTGCCAGTCCGCTCTTGCCGAGGCTGGGCGAGATGCGCTTTTACCCCTGATGAGATTGCCATGGTTAAGCCGCTTTTTCTTTTTTGACTTTGATAAAATCAGGTACTTTTACTTGCAACAGCCCCGTGCAGTGCAGCGCATAGACGGCGGCGGCGGCCCCAAGGACATTCGCAAGGGCCGCAGCAGAGACGATCCCGAAATATCCAAAGAGCGACACGCCGACCCAAGCCAACGGTAGATAGACGACAAATATCCGCCCCAAGCTGAGCGACATTGACCATATCGCCTTATCGCGTGCATTCATCGCGGCGTTGGCAATGACGACAAAGCCGTATCCAAACATCGTCAGCCCTACGATACGCAAATATTGAGCGGCATATTCGAGATCCCCTTCACCTGCGGCCAGAAGCCCTGCGATAGGGGTAGCAAACAGAAACAGAGCCAAGCCAATCACTGCGCCGTACGCCAGCGAGACCGACAATGCCCAGCCTGTCGCGGACTGCGCGCGCCCGGTTTCTTCGGCACCCCAGTTCTGGCCCACGACTGGACCTATTCCAGCCGACAGCGCCATCAGGGGCACCAGAAGAATGGACTGGATACGCCCAGCCGCACCAAAGCCCGCAACGGCATCATCGCCAACGGTGGCCACCGCAGCCGTGACCAGCGCCATGCCCGCAGGGTTAATCGCGTTTGATAGCGACGCAGGCACACCAACTGCCAGAATTCTTGATGCACTCTTGTAGGCACCCGCGAGGATATTGCCGCAATATCCCAAGAGCCCACGCCGCCACGCGATCCAGAGCGCCGCAATCATCGCCACGACCCGGCCGACCAGTGTGGACAATGCCGCACCTGCGGTTCCCATTTCAGGCAAAGGCCCCCAGCCGAAGATGAACACCGGGTTCAACGCAATCCCGAAAAACGCGGCAAGGATCATGATCGCGGGTGCGGTTGTGCCATCACCATGGGCCCGAAAGACCGAGTTGGTGATCATCATTATTACGAGAAACGGAAACGACAGCGCCCATAGGGGCATATAGGCCGCAACCTCCTGCGCGACCTTGCCACTTGCCCCGAGGCTGGCAAACAGCATCGGGTAAATCAGCCAGATCAGGATCGCAATGATCATCGAAAACAGTGCGCCCAATCCGATGGCGTGAATGCCAAGGCGCTGGGTGTCTTCGTCGGTTTCCCCAGCACCAACAAATTGCGATAACGCCGCATTTGCACCAGCACTCAGTCCGATGGACAGTGATGTCACCGCTGTTATGACGGGGTAGATAAAGCCGACCGCCGCAAGGGCTGCGCCGCTGACTTGCCCGAGGAAATACGCATCTGCAAGGCCAACTGCGATAACGGAAAAGATGCCCAAGCTCATGGGTGCAGACATGACTGCCAAAGCTTTCCAGATGGGTCCTTTCGTCAGGTCCCTTTTATTGCTCTCACTCAAAATCTTAATCCTCGGTCAGTTTTGTTTGGATGCGGGCGTAGATAGAAGCAACCGCATCAGGCGTTGTTCCGCAGCAACCAATCCGGCCTTTTTGATAGGTTGGAACGGTGCATTCTGTTTACCGGCAAGTTCAATAACAGCAGGATGGATGTAGCTGTTGCGCGCCACTGTCGGTGTGTTGTGCAACCGGGTCGCGGCGGCCTGCGCCATTTCTTTGATCGTGACGTTGCCGCCTTCTGCGCAGGAGAATGCGGCCAGCGTACCGGCCCATGTGCGAAATGACTTTGCAGTTACATGCGTATCATTTGCGGCATCGGCAAGATACGCATTCAGGGCCTGTGACGACAGCTGGTGCGGTGCGCCATCTTCGTCTGTCCATGTCAGTAAAGTGGCACCTGGAAGATCGTTCACCACTTGTAACAGTTTTTGCAACTTGCGGTCGGTGATCAACTTTTTGACCTTTTTACCGCCTTTGGCTGTAAACCTTAACGCGGTGTAATCATCATCAAGCGTCAAATGTTTGCGCCGCAGCGTCAATGCACCATACGTTCCGTTTTGACGCGTGTATTCGGGGTGACCCACCCTCAGTGCCGCACGGTCAATGATCTTCACCGCTGCGGCAAGGGCAAATTCGGCGTCTCCGGGGTCTGTCTCGAGGTCGCTTTCGACGCGCCGTCTGATGGCGGGCAGCAGGTTCCCGAATGTTGCAAGCTCTTCGAACTTCGCATTCGATTGGGCCGCCGACCAATCCGGATGGTAGCGGTATTGCTTACGCCGGCGCGCGTCTCTCCCTGTCGCCTGCAAATGGCCGTTAAGGTTGGTACAAATCCAGACATCCTCATATGCGGGCGGAACCGCGAGCGCTTCGATCCTTTTGCGTTCGGAACCGCGCGCTATGGCCGTGCCGTCAGGTGCTGTATAGGAAAATCCGCGCCCGCGCCGCTTGCGTGTAATCCCCGGATCCTGATCCGTCACATAGACCAGTCCGCTGGTCATTTCTTCTCAATCTCCGAGACGAGCTTGAGCACGGCGTCACCATCATCTTGCTTGATATAGACTGCGGGATCATCCTTGGTGCCGTTGCGCGTGACTTCTGTTCCCTTGATTTTGCGGGTCGTTTTTTCATGAAAGACCGACTGGACAACACCTGAGCCATGGCCGTCGCCCCAAGCCCATCTCACCTCATCACCTTCTTTGAACTGCATTATGTCGCTCCAAGTACCAATGTGCACGAGTTTATACTGTGATGTGAGTTGATGTGTTCCATTAAAACGAAAAAGCAAGTCTGACTAATAGGCCGGTCAACGATAAAGTCTGCTTGGTCCGAATCTGGATTTTTGGAACAATCAGGGTCGAAAGTTTAGTTTGATATCAGCGCAGATGGCCGCGTTTGAAAGACTGGTTTGGGAAAATATGCTGCACTGCCGAATTACAGTCACTGCAAATACGAACGTTTGCTGCGTGAGCAATAGCTGCGCGTGCACAAGTCCGGTTTGTCCGCATCTGTTAAGTTCAGGCAGGATGCAGCGAACGGTAGTGTATCTTGGAGCTAAGGTTCACGGACTGCTAAGCGAAAGTTGCTGGAAAGCCATCTTCGACTGATGCTGAACCATGTATCAATGACAGCTATAAATATTAAGATATTTTGTTGGAAAAAGCGGTCAAACGCCACGTATTTACGATGTTAATACATCTGTTCGCTCAGGGGCTTGCCATCGCCATGCTATCCCGACGATGGCAATTAGGGCAATCAACTGAATACCCATGAAAAAGAGGTTGTCGAGGTCGGGCTTTAGGTTCATTGCCACGATCATAACCATCGTGAAAAGGCCCACACCAATGTTCGCCCATCGATTGGCCGCATTTGGTAACAGCAATGCAAGGACTGTCATCAAGATCGGGATCTCTATCATGATCCCTCCGAACAGCATCAACATTTCTGTGACGACGGCTCCGTCAATTGTGCCGGACATAATCTGTTCCAGCATGCCGGGGCGGCGCAGCTCATGAATGTCGCGTGCAAAGAAATTCAGGATAATGAAGATCCAAAGGACCGACAAAAGAATACGGGGATTGCCACTTTGGTACATCATTTTAGGCCTCATTCCTTGGTGTTGACGACATATTGGGCAGTGAGGAATTCTTTCGCGGTCGCTTCGCTGGCTTGAGTATTGACCGAATTAAAATTTCTGCGACCAGCAGATTAAGCACCCAAGCGAAGATCATCATGCCGTCGCGTTGGGGTCCCGTCGCCTCAAAGCCGACAAAAATGATCCAAGTGATTCCCAAAACAGTTTGGGTCGAAGCACCTTGCCCGATGGCGTAGGCTCGCACCATTGATGTGCTATGTTGAAAGATATTCCGGGACCTGATCGCGATCACAGCCCAGATGATGCATCCAACCATTGCTGTACCCAGAACTATCCGCGCCCAATAAAGCGCTGCACCTTGCAGCGTTTGTGGAAAGACGTAAAAGTGCGTCATCCAAAGGCCAGTGAGCGCGGAAACACATCCCGCCGCTGCGATCAGCCAACCGATAGCGCGATGCGCTGCTGGACGCTGGTGGCGTAGGCTCGGTAAGAACTGGAAAGCGCCGAGCACGCAGAACAGACTGCTGCTGAGGATGTGGAGAATGATGGGTGTTGGGGCAAACGATGCCCGAGGGTTCTCTGGTGCGATCTGCGGCCCGCCTGCAAGCTCGAGAACCCGTATCAACCCGCCAACGACCGGAATGAATGAATAGACAAAGATTGCGCCAAGGACGACCCACTCCCATTTTCCTAAGCGAAGTTTTGGGGCTTTTCGATTTGAACTAATCATTTTGGCCGCCGGGCCCAAAAAGCAGTGCTCCCGAAGCCAGCAAAGGAACCAAGCCGAACCGGTTGGTATCCGACATCAACAAGCTGGGATGCGTACAGCCAATCAATGCCTTGTTGTTCTGTTATCGCCCGTGTGCGCCACAGAAGTTGGACAACTACTCCAAAAAGTGAGGGGCGCGTCACGCAAAGGAACACCATCCCACCCGGCTTTAGAACACGAACCATCTCTGTAAGGGCACGTTGCGGATTCGGCAGATGTTCAAGGACATGCGCGGCCATAACAACATCAAAAGACTGATCCTCATAAGGCAATGACATAACATCGGCCTGTTGAAGGCGCGGGGCCAGCCCGGCGTACTGCATCACGGACTTGGCCTGTACAAGCATTTCAGCAGAGGTATCAATGGCATGGAAGTCGATCGGACCCTTCTTGATGCTATCAAGTGCGATCGAAAGGCTCCCATTTCCGACGCCGCAATCAAGTATCTGCGCCTTTGGCTCAATCTGCATAAGTTCTATCACGACCTGAGAGGTCAAAAGCGGTTCCTGATACGCGGTATTCAATTGGAAACGACGCGCCGTCCGCGCCCATTTGCCCGAGACCGCGTCGTAACGGCTGGCAAGATCCGTCGTGGAGAGCGGCCACCTGCTGATCATGAATTCCCAAGAGCCAATGCGACGAGAGGTCATGGGGATTGCCTTTGCTATCGTGGCGGTGTTTGACGACCTGAGGTTTTTGATTTTTAGCTGCGTCATGTCTCTCACCTGCATAAAGTTGGCCGTTGGCGAGCATATAGAGTGCAGCTTATGAATACAGAATTGCGTATCTTTCTTGTTTTGGTATACGTAAATAGTGGAGTGGAAACGATCAGCTTTCGACTGGAACCAAGCGCGGGCGTTTCTCGTCACCGCCGAAGAAGGATCGCTGTCCGCAGCCGCACGCGCGCTTGGACTGACGCAACCAACGCTGAGCCGACAGGTCGTGGGCCTCGAAGAGGCGCTTGGTTTGACACTTTTTGAGCGGACATCGCGCGCACTCTTGCTGACACAATCCGGCTTAGAATTGCTGGCCCACTTTCGGATGATGGGCGATGCGGCAAACAGCATATCCCTTGCCGCAACGGGCCAATCCCAAGCTGTGACTGGACATGTGTTGATTTCGGCCACAGACCTGATGGCAACCCATTTTCTATCGCCAGTCCTCAAGACATTGCGCGCAACCGCACCAGACCTTCAGATCGAGATTATCGCAACAAATGAGTTAAGCGACTTGCGGCGGCGTGAGGCTGACATCGCAATCCGTCATGGTCGCCCCAAAGACGAGACCTTGTTTGCAAAACGGCTTCGCGATACCAACGCACATCTGTTTGCTTCAAAAGAGTACCTCGACGAAGTGGGGCGCCCCGAGACGCTTGCAGATCTTGAAAAATTGAAGTTTGTCGGTGTCGACAAACCAGAACAGCGGCTTGGTTTGATGGCATCTCGTGGCGTAAATCTGACGACTGCAAATTTCAATTTTTCGACGTCGAGTGCCACACTCACGCTCGAACTTGTCCGTCAAGGTTTTGGGATCGGCATTCTCCCTATCGACATCGGGGTGGCTTATCCAGAACTCGAAAACCCTTTCTCGGCGTTTGAGCCGATCAGTATCGAGACATGGCTGGTGGCTCACCGCGAGCTAAAGACCAATCTAAGAATTCGCGTGGTTTTTGATCTGCTGGCAGAAGGCATTGGATAGAAACATCGAGGCTCCGCTACCGGGTTGAGGCTGGAAAGCCAAGACTGCCGCTATTCCAAACAACCTTTGGAATAGGCCATCGCATGGGAGGTCCCAGAATAAATGAAGGGCGGATTCTGTTGAAAAACTCTTGCTTGATCGGGTGGCTATTCGCTGATTCAATTTTCCTTAGCAACGGGGGTGATTTCGATGCTGGGACCAAAGCAAGAAGCACAAGGCGCGCTGTTTTACGAGTTCTCGATTGACGATCATGTGCCCCAAGATCACCTGCTGCGGTCAATTGATAGGTTCGTTGATCTAAGCGACATCCGCCAATACCTAGCGGACTTTTATAGCCACACTGGCCGCCCGTCCATCGACCCAGAACTGCTGATCTATTACCCGGCAGTGCATGTTTACATGCATGAGAGGGCGCATGCTGCTCGTGGGCTATTGTTCTGGCATCCGCTCGGAGCGCCGTCTTTGTGAAGAGGTGCATTTGAAACTGGCGTATCGTTGGTTTTGCCGCCTCGATCTATCTGATCCGGTGCCGAACCACTCGACGTTCTCCAAGAACCGGCATGGGCGTTTCCGGGAGAGTGCATTGTTGCGACACCTGTTCGAGAAGACCGTAGCTCGGTGCATCGCGGATGGCTTGGTGAGTGGCCAGCGCCTTGCGGCAGACGCCAGTTTGATCGAGGCAGATGCGAACAAACAAAACGCGACGCCGAAGGAAGATTGGGACCATAATGCCATCGATCCAAACGATGCGCCGCGTGCCGTGAAGGAGTATCTTGATGTCTTGGATAACGCAGCTTTTGGCGCAGCATCTGAGGTTGAACCCAAGTTCACGTCCCATTCTGATCCTGCAAGCCAATGGACGGCAGCCCGTAAAGGCCCTGCGTTCTTCAGTTATTCCACCAATTACCTGATCGACACGGATCATGCCGTGATCGTCGATGTGGAGGCCAGACGATCAATCCGGCAAGCAGAAGTCGGGTCTGTGCGCTCAATGTTGGATCGGGTCAAAGACACGTTCGATCTGCATCCCGAATGGATTATCGCCCCCTCTCATTGATTGCTTTGCAATCAACTGCCGGGCAATGGACACAGCTTACGGTTCCGGCCCGATGCTCGGGTGGTTGGTTGATCGCAAGATCGAACCGCACATTCCGGTTATGGATAAAGCGAGCCGCACGGATGGCACATGGTCTTGCGCGGACTTTGAATGGGATGCGGAGAATAACCAATACATCTGCCCGGAAGGCGAGCCGCTCAAGCAATTCCGGCGCAACTATTCTGACCCAAATCGTGGGCCAACCGGCAAAGGCGTCGCCAAGTATAAGGCCCTTAAACAGACGTGTCAGGCCTGTCTGTCAGAAATGCAATGCTGCCCGAATGCTGATGCGCGAAAAATTACCCGCGAAGAACATGAAGACGCCCGTCAGGTCGCCCGCGACATTGCCAAGACCAAGCAATACGCAATCTCAATGCGGCTGCGCAAGAAAGTTGAGATGCTCTTCGCGCATCTCAAACGCATCCTCGGGCTGGGACGTCCCCGATTACGTGGCCCATGCGGCGCAAATGACGAATTCCTGCTCGCCGCCACCGCCCAAAACCTCCGCAAACTCGCCAAGATCTTTCCTGCACCGCAGCAAATGCAAAAAGCCTGATAAGAAAGGCGCTCGCGCTCCATTTAGATCACCACTTCCTGCGCTCGCAACACGTTGTTTTTCCACAGAATCAGCCAATGCAGACTTTCGCTGCGAGCGCAGCGAGATCACACTTTGTTCCGCACGGTGTGGGTTCGTCGACGGGGAAGCGAACGGTAACATCTGCAATTCATCAGTTCCGAGTAACGATAATTCCTAGTTATCGTTACCCATACGGTAGGCGCACGAACTGATGGCTAAGGTGCGCGAGAAACTGATCCACGATCACTGGAGGACATTCTACGTATCGCCGTCACCATGGAAAGTGGTGCAATGCAACCAAGCCAGATCATGCGAAAGCTGGCGTCATATCCACGCCAATTGCTCTTGCCGTTGCGTTGCGCGAGGTGGGGACGGTCGAACGCACTCTCTTCATCGCGCGATGGCTGACAGACAGCGATCTGCAACGTCGCGCCCAGATCGGCCTGAACAAAGGCGAGTCCCATCACGCTTTGAAAAATGCTCTGCGCATTGGCCGCCAAGGCGAAATCCGTGACCGCTCCGGCCGCGCCCAAGATGACCGCCTCGCGGACCTCAATCTCCTGGCTACGATCATCATCTACTGGAATACAAAACAACTCGGTCAGGTAATCGCCAAGCGCAGACAGACTGGAATTTATGATCCAGAAGATCTGCTCTCACACGTCTCTCCACTTGGTTGGGCCCACATTTTGATCACTGGCGAGTACAGATGGCCCAAAACCACCCCGAAAATCCCTTAGCGCAGGATTCCGCCCCTATCCGCAACTGACCCCCCTCTGCGCGCTGCCACCGTATGAGAGCAGAAGGCGTGATCTAGACGCGTCTAATGTAAGCACCCTTGATTAGTTCGATGTCGATCTATATGGTTCGATATAGAACCAATGGAGATAATCATGCACAGAAGAAATATTCTCAAAATTATTGGCGGTGGCGTCGTTTTAGCAGCGGCGGGTGCTGTCGGATTTTCCACAACCCGCCGTCCTGACACCGCATTGGCCCCTTGGGGTCAAGCCGGGCAATATGATGATCCGCGCATGAATGCGCTGTCCTACGCCATTCTGACGCCCAATCCGCACAACCGGCAGCCATGGATCGTGCGCCTTGATGGTGAAAACGCGCTGACGCTGTTCTTCGACACCGATAAGCAACTGCCGCACACCGACCCCAACGACCGACAACTGACCATCGGACTTGGCTGTTTTCTGGAACTGATGCGGATGGCCGCAAATGCAGACGGCTATGACGTTGCGGTATCGCTGTTTCCAGATGGCACAGACCCTGGCGGGTTGGATAACCGGCCTGTTGCATCGGTCGTGTTCACAGCGGCACCCCCCTTGCGCGATCCGTTGTTCGATCATGTGATGGCGCGACGCTCGAACAAGGAACCTTACGACAGCACCAGACCGGTGCCGACCGATGCGATCGCGCGCATTTTGCAAACGGCACGCCACGGGCGCCTAGGCGGGTCCGTGCAAGACGCCGACATCGCATTCTGGCGGCAACTGACGACAGACGCACTAACCATCGAATTCGAGACACCGAATACTTTCAAAGAAAGTGTCGATCTGTTCCGGATCGGTAAGGCCGAGATTGAAGCAAACCCCGACGGTATCGACCTAGGTGGCCCGCTTTTCGAAGCGCTGTCCTACGCAGGCGTTCTGACCCGCGAAGCCACGCTTGATCCCGCATCGCAGGCCTATGCCGAAGGTCTTGCCGCCGCACATGACAATACACAATCGGCGATGGGCCATCTTTGGCTGGTCACCCAGGACAATACGCGAGCCGACCAGATCGCGATAGGGGCTGACTGGCTGCGGGTGAACCTTGCGTGCACAGCCGAAGGCCTGTCGTTTCAACCGCTTAGTCAGGCATTGCAGGAATACCCTGAAATGGCGGCTCTCTATCAGGAAACCCACAGCCGTCTGGCCCCGGGCAGTGGCACTGTTCAAATGCTCGCACGGATCGGCTATGGTCCTGATGTGGACCTCAGTCCCCGTTGGCCGATTGCAGCAAAACTAGGAACAGTGTGAACGAAGACCAAAAGACAGCCTCGAAGATTTTCGACTTCTTTACGGAAGTCGGAATAATCACCCAGTTATCGACAGCGATGTTCGCCAAAAGCTTGCCCGATGGTGTCCATCCGTCGCATTTTTCGATCCTGAACCACCTTGCCCGATTGGGCGATGGTAGGCCGCCCGCGCGGATCGCCGCTGCGATGCAGGTCACCAAGAACACGATGTCGCATTCCTTAAAGGTGCTGTCGGCGCGTGATTTTATCACGGTCGCGGCTGACCCCGACGATGGACGCGGCAAACTGGTTTTCCTGACCCCAACAGGTCGCCGCTTTCGCGATCGGGCGATCACAGATGTCACCGAAACGTTCGGCCCTGTTTTTGGCCCTCAGCAGCTAGAGATCATGGACCGTATCCAAGATGACCTCGCGCAGATGCGCAAGCATCTGGATGATAATAGGTGAGCCGTACAGATCGACGGTCCAGCTTAGTGAATTGATGTTCGACCGACTAACGGCTGACGCAATCCGCCTGTCTTCTTCTATCCAAGCCTCGATCCACTTGCGAGCCGACGGCCCCGAATAGCGGTTGTTTCCAGATCCATTGTTCCGGCCATGTTCCAACGCTCAAGCATGTCTTTTGGAAGAAGATCAGAGGCAGTCCAACCTGATAAGGCCTCCGCCAGAAGTGCCGCATCGCCGAAGGCTTTAGAGGTGCCCGCAGCTGTGTGCGGGAGGATGGTTCCGGCTGCGTCACCAATCAGAAACGCCCTTCCATGAACGCGCGGTTGCGCGGCCACGTCCTGCACCGGCTGCATGAAGATCGCTAATGCGTGAACAAGCGCGCGGAACAAAGGTGGGAGGGTGCGTTCAGCCATTTCCTGTATCGCCAGTTTCGTTGCCTCCGTGACATAGCCGGCCGGAAGAAACGACTGATACCGCGTCCCGGTCTGGCCCGTCATGAAGCGGTCGAGGTCATCGGCAGACGTATTCACATACCAGACCCAATTGATACGGCGTTGGCCGGGCGCGGTTTCACCATCCGCTCCGGGGACCAGATAGCAAAGCATCTGCATTCCGGGTTTCATGTAGGAGGTAAACCGGTCCTTGAGTGCTGCGACCAATTCGTCGGATGGCATCGCCAACTTACTGGATCTTGCCGAAAAGGAGCTATAACACACCTGGTCAAGCGGCGTTCAACTCACACGTGATGTCGTCCCAAATGCTGTGTGCATCTGAGCGGGATTGTCGATAGGCAGGGGCGGTTAGTTTGTGGCGGCGAGGGCGAAATACGGTTTGAACTTGATCGTGGACAGACAAAAAGAGCTGTGCTTGGCAAGGCGATTTGAAGCGGGCCATGATCTTTTCTCGGTGCCGCGTTGGTCGATGCGAGCCTTCAGATCTGTTGTTTAAGCCTTTATGCCTGCGGTGGTCGATGCCGGGCGCGAGGCTTTTCAAAGCCGCACTATAGCTGCTGAGTTTGTCCGTGGTCACAACGCGCGGCCGCCCGTATTGCTTGAGTAGCTTGCGGAAAAGCGTTTCGCTGCGCGAGTGTTGCGCCGAGATTGAACCAGAATATCAAGAACGTCACCAGTGCTGTCGATCGCGCGCCAAAGCTAGAATTTGCGCCCGCGGATAGGAGTGACCACTTCATCAAGGTGCCATTTATCAGACGGCGCAGTTCGATCCCGGCGGATGGAAGCGGCATAGTTTGTGCCAAATTTGCCAACCCATTTCCGGATCGTCTCATAGCTTACGATGATGCAGCGCGTCGCAAGTAGATCCTCGACATCGCGCAGGCTCAAGGGAAACCGAAAATAAGACCAGACTGCATATGCAATGATCTCAGGCGGGAAACGGTGACCTTTGAAGGCTCTGGAATGTTTGGCTTTTGTCATCTCGGTCGGTACGATTTCGGATCAGGTCCCGCAAGTTGACGATGCCGTCCATCGGAACTTACTGACTACGCTACATTTATCGCAGGGAATCTGTGTGTTGCGTTGACCCCAACTGGCGTAGAGTTCGGCCATGATGGTACTTGACTGTACCTGTATTTGAGTCGGATCAATACATGACCCTGCCTGGGCGCCAAAGATAACAACCTCATCCCCAACCTCAATTACCGGAACGTCGGTGACGTCGATCGTCAGCAAGTTCATCGAAACCTTTCCCAACACTGGTACGTGTTTTCCTTGAATCAAAACATGAAATCGATCCGTCCAGTGGCGTTCGATACCATTGGCGTATCCAATTGAAACACTCGCCAAACGGCTGTCGCGGTTCAAACGCACGGTCCGGTCGTAGCCCACGCTGTTGCCGGCGCTGTAACTGCTTAGGCTGACCACGCGAGATTTCACTGTCATCGTTGGCTCAAATCCAAGGTCCGGCTTCAATATGCCGTAAAGGATCGCGCCGCAGCGCAGCATATCCGTTGGCGGCGGAGCATCTGCCACCAGCGTCAAGGAACTGCCAGCGTGGATCAAAATCTGTTGGCGGTCGAGCTTACCATGCTGAACGATCCACGCTGCATCTTCGGCAAAACAGGCGGCGGTTTTGGCCAAATCTTCGCACGTATTTGAAGGATAATGCGTGCAAATGCCGCGTATATGCCCCGCACAAAGCTCAAGTATTTCTTGTGCCTTTTGTCGTCCGCGATCTGAGCGCAGCTCAAGCGCATCCCGCGACATGCCATCTGCGTTCAACGCCAGATGCACAGGGGCAGTTGAATGCAACTCGCGCCAGATGCGGGCGCCTTCGGGCGAACTGATCTGCTCTTCTATGCGCAAAGGCAATGCGGCCTGTGCCTCAGCCAAGGTCGCGCATCGCAGCCTGATCACGTGACCGGTAAAGCCGGCGTCTCGCACGGCGCGGGCCTCTTGATTGGACACGATGCCGATATTTTGCACTTTGTTGCGCGACAGAATTGGCACAACATTTGCGATCCCATGCCCGTACGCATCTGATTTGAGAACGGCGCAGAACATGGCATTGCGCGGCAAAAGAGTGAGGGCGCGGATGAGGTTGCCTTCGATTGAAGGCAAAGAAATTTCGCACCATGACGAAAGAGCAGCCGTGCGATCCATGTTAGTCCAGCAAAAGAGCGATGATGGCGCGCATCAGCTTTGCGCCCGGCGCGATCAGATCGTCGGGGAAGTCGTAGTCGGGATTATGAAGCTGCGGATGATTTTCGCCCGCGCCTAAAAACACGATCGCGGACTTTGCCCCGTCCAATCCGAATTGACCGAAATCCTCGGACCAACTTTGCGGTGTATCCATCTCTTGGATCAGGTTGCCGCAGATTTCGGCCGCGGCGCGGGCCAATGCAATGGCGTCAAGATGGTTCAGCGTCGCCTGAAAAATGTCGCAGAACGACGTCTCGACTGTCAGCGCGCCTCTGGCGTCGGCAATCGCGGCGTCGGCACCTTTCACCATCTGTGCGATCCCGTCATCAGTGCTGCTGCGCAGTGTCACGCGCAGTTCACCTTCGCCCGGCGCAATGCCAAATGTGGGTGCGCCAAGCCGCGCATGCGTTAGGGTGCTGAGCCTGAAGTCGCCATCACGTACCCCGCCCATCCCCAGCGTTTCAAGATCCCCCATCAACCGTGCCATGGCAGCGGCAGGGGACAGACCGTTCTGCGGTTCAGCAGCATGAGAGCTTTTGCCCACCAGTTGCACTTTAACTCCGCGCGAGGCACAACAGGCCGGACCCGTGCGCAATCCGATCTCGCCCAGACGACGGCCCGGAACATTGTGAAACGCGAAAGCAAAGTCCGGGCGCAGCGCGGGCCAGCGCGGATCGGCGATGACGGTGGCAGCACCTTGACCGGTTTCTTCGGCAGGTTGAAAGAGCAGTATCACCCGCCCCCGTTTTGGCCGCCGCGCCAGAAGTTTGGCGACCCCCATGACAATCGCCATATGACCGTCATGCCCACACAGGTGCCCTTTGCCCGGTGCGGCAGAGCGATAGGGCAGATCGGAAATTTCCTCGATCGGAAGCCCGTCCAGCTCACACCGGATCAGCACAGTGGGCCCATCCTCAGGCCCTGCAAAAGACGCAGCCACGCCGTGACCGCCGAGCCCCTCGTACAGGTGATCGGCCCCCGCCTCTTCAAGTGCCAAGGCGATACGCCCGGCCGTGCGGATCTCTTCGCCGGACAGTTCGGGATGGGCATGCAGTTGGTGCCTCAGTTCGGTAAGCGCCGCGCATTGTGAATTAGTCAGTTCTGACATCGATCATCCAAAGACGAGGTTCGGCAGCCAGAGAGATACCTGCGGAACAAAGGTTGTGATCAGGAGCGTCGGCAGCCAGGCAAACACAATCAGCAAAAGCGTGGGTTTCAGCATGACGTTGACCGGCGTCTCGGTGACCCGCGCGCCAAGATAAAGAAGCGGCGCGGTGGGCGGCGTGATATTCGCCATACCGAGGTTGACGCCCAGAACAGCCGCGAAATGAACCGGATCCATGCCAGCGCTTTGAACAATGGGCAAAAGCAACGGGGCAGACAGCAGCAGACCCGAGATATCATCCATCAGCATCCCGATCAGGATCATTACCAGATTGACCATCAAAAGCACGATGACCGGATGCTCGGAGATCGAATAGATCAGATTTTGCGCAAGCGCGGGGATGTTTTCATAGACGAGGAACTGGCTGACGATAAGCACCATGAAGACCATCATCATCACTACGCCGATGGTCGTGCCCGCATAGCGCAGGGTTTCAAAGAAATTCTCGCGCGTCAGTCCCTTGTACACAAAAAACCCCACCGGGATGGCGTAGACAACGGCAACGCCTGCGGCCTCGGTCGGGGTCATGATGCCCCCATAGATGCCGCCCAGAATGATGACGGGCATCATCAGTGCCGGTATTGCTGCGACAGAACGCTTGCGCAGTTCCGGAACAAAATCACTGTGATCTGTGCGCACCTTGAGATCGGTCACGTTGCGCAAAAGTACGAAATTCACCAGACAGAGGAGCGTTATGAGGATCAGCCCCGGCACCACAGTCGACAGAAAACACTTCAGCACAGATTGTTGGGCAACCCACGCATATAGGATTTGCGATGAACTGGGCGGGATCAAAAGCCCCAGCGGTGAGGCTGATACGATCAGCGAAGCTGACAGGCCGTCAGGATAGTTGGCGCGGCGCAGGTGCGGCATCATGATTGATCCGATGCAGGTCAGGGTCGCCGCCGCTGACCCCGAGATCGCGCCGAAAATGCCACTGGCAACCACCGCTGCTGCGCTGAGCCCGCCACGGACATGCCCCACCATCAGTTCTGCCAATGCCACCAGCGGTGCTGCGATACGGCCACGCTCCATGATTGCACCGGCCAGGATAAACAGCGGGATGGCCAGCAAGACCAGTGAAGATACTTTCCAATGCCCCGTGGGCATGAAGCCACTGACGTCATGGCCACCGAATATCGAAATAAAGATTAGCACGCCGCCAAAAGACATCGGAACGGAAACCCCGATCAACAAGAGCAGGCAAATGAGGAAAAGAGCGCCAAGAATAATCATGGGGTTGCCTCTTCCGGGCCGGTCCTGATCCGGGCATAGAGGTGCAGGGCGCTGTAAAATGCCATGAAGCCAAAGCCCACCAGAATTGCCAGGCGTGGCACAAAGAAGGGGATGCGTAAGGCAATAGTCGTGCGCCAGCGCGGATAGCTGGAAATTTCGTCGATCAGCATCAAAACCGCCCAATAGACCAGCGCCAATGTCACAATCAGCTCAATCGCCGTCACAAGGATCGCGCGGATATGAGCCTTTTTAGGGTCGTTAATGACGTAGCTTAGCAGGTCTGCGTTTACATGACTGCCTTCGAAGGTGCCAATCGCGCTCCCCATGAAATAAAGCCAAAAGCAAATGATTAAGAGCCATTCTTCATAGGCGAACAGGTCAGCATCAAAGAGATATCGAAAGATCACCACGAAGAAAAAGGTCACCGCCATGATGAGACAGGCAATCACCGCGAACCAGGATTTCACCGTGATCATCCGCGAGACAAGGCGTGAAACATTCGGCGACAAAGTAGCATGCACGTTCATCATGAGAAGTCCTTCGACACAGTAGCGGAAGGGGGCCAGACGCGGCCCCTGCCACAGGTGTTTACTGGTCGGCCATCAGAGCATCGATGACGTCTTGCCCGACAATCTCCGCAATCTGTGGCCAGACGTCCGCCCGCACGGTGTCGGCAATCGCGGCACGCTCGGCATCCGAGACGGGGATGACCTGATACCCACGTTCTTCCAGCTTGGTCAGATAAGCGCCTTCATTTTCACGGCCCCAAGCGGCGTAGTCTTGCGCAGCCTTGTCAAAGGCAGCCTGAACGGCGGCTTGTTGCTCGGCGTTGAGATCATTCCAGGTGTCCAGCGAGGCATAATACGTCGTGTTCTCGACCACTGCATTGTAGGGCACAAAGGCTTTGCCGACATCGGATGTTGCAAAGGCCGTATAGGCCAGTTGCGCCGTGCAGCAAATCGCGCCGTCTACGGTGCCCGATTGAATGGCTGGGAAGACTTCACCCCAGTTCATCGTCGTGGCGTTAAAACCAATCGCCTCAACGGTCGCTTTGATGACCTGGCTCGACCAGACACGAATATTCATGCCCTTGTCACCGGTTGTGGTCGCATTTTCCGGGATTGCCTCTGCGACAACGCCCACAAAGCCTTCAGGCGCGTTGGCCAACAGCTTAAGGCCCAGCCCATCCAGTGTTGATGCGAAAATTGAATTGAAAGCGGACTCAGAGTTGAGATAAACCGCTTCGGCCTCATCCCAACTGCTGACCAGATAGGGCAATGAATTGATTTCCAGCACGGGGTCGTTGTGCGCGTAGACGACCGAATGAACCAAATCGACATTGCCGCGCGAAGCTGCTTCAAACAGTTCTTCGCCGGAGCCGAGTTGGCCGGCAGGAAAAACCATAATGTTCAGCCCGACATCTGCGGCTTCAATGTCGGTTTTAATCTGGGTCAACAGGTCATTGCCGAAGTGTTCAACAGGTACCACACCTGCCAGTTTGAGCGTGGTATCTGCCACTGCCGGACCCGCCAATGCCAAAGCAAGGGCAGCGCCTGCTGTCAATTTGTTGAAAATACTCATTGAAAATTCTCCCTGTGGTACGCATGTACCGTTGTTTTATTTTCGCGCAATTCAACTCCCGTAGATTGCCCGTTGTATTAACTAGACGGTGCGATGGACCCATAAAGCAAATTCATTTATATTATTTATGTATAATTTATAAATATGGATACTGCTGTGAACCTGACCCATACAGACCGGTTTTGCCGAAATCTCGATTGGAATCTGTTGTTTGTCTTCTTTGTTCTTGTCGAGGAAAAGAGCGTGACCAAAGCGGCCAAGCGCTTGCTGGTGTCACAACCTGCCGTATCAAACGCCCTGAAACGGCTGGAAGCGCAATTTGATTGTACCTTGATCGAGCGCTCGGCGCGGCGATTTGCTCTGTCTGAGGCAGGTCGGTTGTTATACGAGGAAGCCGCCCAGATGCGCGGCTCCGTTTCACGCATTGCCGTCGCGCTGAAGGACGTCACCGATGAAATCACGGGCCATGTCACCATTAGCGTTGCGACCCATGCTGAGTCTCCGGTGATTGATGCAGCCTTGCGCCAATTCCACACGAACCATCCGCGCGCAACGCTATCCATCCAGGTTGTGACCAGTGGTGATATTCTTACGGCAGTACGACGTAAGACAGTGACCTGCGGGATAGGGCTTGCGCAAAATAAAGTGCCTGAACTAGACTATGAGATGATCTATCGCGAGCGTTTTGCGCTTTATTGTGGGAAAAGCAGCGATTTGTTTGGTAAGCAAATCCTAACAAGCGTTGATGTTGTTGCTCAGCCTTATGTGACTTTTCCGACAGATGAACCGGGTGGGGACATGCATGATTTTGCGGTGGCTCGCAGGGATTTCGGGATTACATCGACCCCAGTCGGGCGGTCTTATCATCTCGAAGAATTGCGCCGTCTAATCGAGATCGGTGTTGGTATCGGCCCACTGCCGTTCCACGTAGCGCAGCGCTATGTCGCAATGGGACGCCTTTGGGAAATACCCATTGCGGCGGACTTGCCGGTGTTCGACGTCAGCTTAATCACCAACCCCCGAACCTGTCTTAATCCCAGTGAGTCAGCGTTCATCGACATCTTGCGCGTCAAAATCGCCGAGCGATCAATTCAAGAACGCAGCTATCTTTAACGCCTGAATTGACATGGTAGTTTAGCAAATTTTCGGAAGACGGTTGGGTTTTGTAGCGACTCGGTTCAGTGGAGGCGCTTTCCAAAACCAATACCAGGATTGAGAAGTTGATCAATTTCAAAGGCGCGCATCATCCGAAATCTGTGATCCTGTACGCGGTCTATTTCTATGTTCGGTTCGCGGTATCATATCGGGATCTCGAGGAAATCATGGCCGAGCGCGGCGTTGTTATCGATCACGCTACTCTGCAGGGTTCTGTCGCAAAGTTTTTGCGGTTGGTTGGACCGGCTCGCGCATGATAGGATCAGGCTTTTGAGTTTGAAAGCGAGCGCCTACCCGTGACGATTGATTTCAAAGGGAACCATTTCCCGAAGAGCGTGATCCTTTGCGCTGTGTTTTTCTATGTCCGCTACGGTGTCTGTATAGGGATCTTGAGGAGATCATGGCCGAACGCGGCGTCGAAAGCGATCATGCCACGCTGAACCGCTGGGTGGTGAAATTCTCTCCGTTGATCGCGGCAAGTGCGCAGGCCAGAAAGAAACCGACAGCCGTCTCTTGGCGGATGGACGAGACATACATGAAGGTTCGTGGCAAGTGGACCTATCCGTACCGTGCTGTAGATCGGGACGGGCAAACCCTTGGTTTCATGCTGTCAGAGCGTCGCGATACCGCTGCCGCGCGAAGGTTCTTCAAACGCGCCGTTGGCACCAACGGTGTCCCAGACTGAATTGCCATCGACAAGAGCGGTGCCAATTTAGCTGGTTTGCAAAGTCTAAACGTCATCCTCAAATTCACAGGAGTTGGCCGGATCATCGATATCGTTCAATCCAAATACCTCAACAACATTGTTGAGCAGGACCATCGGTTCATTAAACGGATCACGCGGCCAATGCTCGGTTTCAAAGCATTCCACTCTGCGGCAGCAACGTTAGCTGGGATCGAAACCGCCCATATGATCCGCAAGGGACAGCTAGGCCAAATAGGGCTCTCACCTTTCAAGCAGTTCGCCACCCTCGCAGAATAAATGTGTCCAGCGCCTACACACATTTATGCAGTACGAAACTTTGCACACGCTGCGGCACAGCTTTGCCACGCATCTGCTGGAGGCTGGTACTGACGTCCGCGTGATCCAGGTTTTGCTCGGTCACGCCAAGCTGAGCACGACGGCGCGCTATACCCACGTCGCCACTAAAACGATCCGGGACACGCCCAGCCCGTTTGAGGCACTCAAGCAGCTGAACATCGAGAACCTGCATCTGCGACCGGGATAAGCACTGGCCAGTTGGCGGAGGCAAAGCTGGAGATTGCTGACATCTTCCGCACCCATGGCCCTGCGTGGCGGCAGGCCAACAAAGGACGTGTCAGCCTTTCCCAGCTCAAAGTTATGTCCTCAATTGAAGCCTGCCGAACAGAGGCGTTCGGCGGGCATGTGGCCGCGTGCACCAAATGCGATCACCAACATATCACTTACAACTCGTGCAAGAACCGCCACTGTCCCAAATGTCAGGGACCGGCGGCACGCGACTGGATGGCGGCGCGTGCTGAAGACCTGCTGCCTGTAGAATACTTCCACCTGGTCTTCACACTGCCAGCAGAGATTGCCCGGATCGCGTATTGGAACAAGAAGGCGGTCTATGGCCTGCTCTTCAAAGCATCCGCCCAGACGGTGACCAACATTGCCGCAGATCCCGAACGTCTTGGTGCCCGCGTTGGTATGACCAGCGCCCTGCATACATGGGGTTCGGCGCTGACCCATCACCCCCATGTCCATATGATTGTTCCGGGCGGCGGCCTGTCGCCAAGTGGCAACCGCTGGATCGCGTGCAAGCCGGGGTTCTTTCTGCACGTCCGGGTTCTATCACGACTGTTCCGGCGCTTGCTTATCGAAGGGCTGCTGGCCCTGCATCGTACAGGCGAACTTAACTTCTTTGGTGATCTAGCTGCGTTATCAGAACCGCAGGCCTTTGCCGCATATCTCGCCCCGTTGCGCAAAATAGAATGGGTGGTCTACGCCAAACCACCCTTCGGCGGACCGGAGGCCGTGCTCGCCTATCTCAGCCGATATACGCACCGCGTCGCCATCTCAAACAGCCGACTGATCAGTGCTGATGTCGATACCGTCACCTTCCGCTGGAAAGACTACCGGGTCAAAGACGGTGATGGGCGATCCGTCATGCGCCTGTCCACATCAGAGTTCATCCGACGCTTTCTGATCCATGTGCTACCGGAAAGGTTCCACCGCATCCGCCACGATGGTCTGCTCGCCAGTTCGGCCCGCAAGGCCAATATCGCAAAGGTTCGCACCTTACTCGGCGCACAGCCCCCCAAGCAAGAAGACGCACTAGCCGCCGAGGTCATCCCACTCACATTGCGCGAACCATGCCCCGATTGCGGCGGTGCGATGCGCATCATCGAGATCTTCAGACGCGGCCAGAAACCGCAATCCCGTGCATCACCACGAAAGGCGGCAGCTTGATGAGATGCACGTCAATATCCCACGGCTGCAGCCTGAACAGCCTCGCTTTCCAAGCCAATACAGGCATGCTTGAAGCTGGATTTATAACGTCCGGTGTGCAGAAATTGCATCGAACGTTTCGCACAAACGATGTGCAGATACCTCAGATCGATGCCGAAACCGGAAAACTCTCATCACCTTGGATCAATCACCCCAGGGTCCGCTCAATGCTTTCCCCATAGGGCTCAACCAGATCCCACGGCTTCCTCCTAGTCATGTTTCCCAACGCGGGCCACCGTCGCACAGAAACGAAAACCTTCGCTCAGGCCAGCATCGAAAAACCTTAAACAAAGCCGACATTCGATTTCTTGCCTTCGCTGACGCAGCATTCCTTTGCATGTGCAGCATTTCTGTCGCTACATAGTAACCCAAATCGCCAAACCGGTCGTTGATTGTTACGGCCCACCTCTGATTCCGCCAGTGCACACCCAACTGTGGGAGCGCGTGCAAATCTAGGATCGGCTTTAGATCAGCGTCGATTTCCAAAGAATGCAGCATAGGGCTATGCAAGCGGTGGATTTATTGTAACAATAGTAGTTGCGATATTTGAATAGAGAAGACGGAGTATTCACATCAAGCGGAATTCGCGTTTGTCTTTGGCGCTGCACACACTCAGTCATATGGCATATGACACCGAAGATGCCCAAACATCCGCTGATATCGCGGATCATGCTGGGACCAATCCTGACGGAACGCCATGGCAAGAAATATGCCGTAATCGTTAATGAATTCGGTGAAGAAGGTATCGACAACGATCTTGTTGTCGATGCCGATGAAGAAGTATTTGAAATGAATAATGGCTGCATTTGTTGCACCGTACGGGGGGATCTGATCCGTATCCTCAGCGGTCTGATGAAGCGAGCCGATCAGTTAGATGCTATCATCGTTGAGACCACGGGCCTCGCCGATCCTGCCCCTGTCGCACAGACGTTCTTCGTTGACCAAGATGTCGCCACCCGCACCAAGCTTGATGCGATTGTGACGGTTGCGGACGCTGTGCATCTTGATGGGTAGCTTGGCGCACATCATGAGGCCGAAGAACAGGTTGCCTTTGCCGATGTCGTCCTGCTCAACAAGACAGATTTGGTCGAGGCCGATGGGCTAGAACGGGTCGAGGCGCGTATCAGAAAGATTAATCCTTAAGCCAAGATCATCCGCACAGCACATTGCGCAGCACCACTTGACGAGATTGTGGGGCTGAACGCGTTCAGTCTTAACCGTGTGCTGGAGGTCGAGCCTGATTTTCTGACCTCGGATCACGATCATGAGCACGATGATGATGTGACCAGCGTGTCTTTCACGACCGAAACACAGCTTGATCTGGACAAGTTTCAAACGTGGTTCGGAACGCTCTTGCAAACACATGGCCAGAACATTCTGCGCTCAAAAGGTATTCTCGATTTCGCGGGACAAGATGACCGTTACGTCTTCCAAGGTGTGCATATGCTGATGAGTGGATCGGAAATGGGACCCTGGCCTGATAGCAAGGCGCGCAACTCACGTGTTGTGTTCATTGGGCGCGATCTCGACAAGATGAGTCTTGAGGAAGGATTTGAAGCGTGCAAAGCGGCGTAATGGCTAGGTTGCCTCGCAAAGCCGACCTAAAGCCGACTGCGCTTGAACAACGCGGCAAGCGCTTCGCTTTCGGTGCTCCAGTGACAGGTGCCGTTAGCGTTGGCGACGCCGTTGTCGTCAGTTTTGGAGATGGCATGTTGCGGTTTTTCTGCCCCGATAAGATGCCTCAAGAACTCAAGCTGCATGAGGGCGTTATCCTTTGCTTGGCCGCCGATGGCGACGGCCATGTCATAACGGGAGGTGATGATGGTAAGTTTTTGCGGACGTCTCTCGAAGGTGCAGTTGAAGAACTTGCAGATTTCGGCACCCGCTGGGTGGATTGCGTTGCCGCAAGCCACGGCCAGATTGCCTGTTCGTCGGGAAAAGAGGCCCATGTCTGGACACCCGGGCAAAGCAAAGTGACCGTTTTTGAACATGCCAGCACTGTCGGCGGACTTGCCTTTGACGCAAAGGGCAAACGCCTCGCTGTCAGCTACTACGGCGGGGCGACCATTTGGGCACGGGAAAAGCGTTGGAAGTCATCCAAACTCGTCTGGAAAGGCTTACACGGTGATACCTGTTTTAGCCCAGACGGCAAATATCTTGTGACATGCATGCAAGAAAACGCGCTTCACGCATGGCGTTTGCGAGACAAAGGAGATTTCGAAATGCCGGGTTATCCGGCAAAAATCAGAAGCCTGGCCTGGGTCGGCGACACACCATACCTTGTCACCTCGGGCGCGGATGAAGCCATCGCATGGCCGTTCGGTGGCAAGGACGGACCATTGGGCCGCAAGCCCGTTTGCGTGGCCTACAATGAAGGTGAACTCGTCACTTGCGTGCATGCCCTGCCAGACCAAGACGCCGTCTTTGTTGGGTTCCGAGATGGTGCAGTGCAATTGGCAGAGCTTGATGAAACGAAACCGGCGATTGTCATTTCTGGCTCCACCGGCTCAGAGGTCATCGAGATCATTGTTGCGGGGCTCCATATTTTTGTTGGTGACGCGCGCGGCAATGTGCTGTGGGCCCCTCTTTGGGAAGGGAGCAGCTTTGCTCAACATGTTTGATAACTCCCGCCCTAACCCCGACGCAATCACCCGGGTAAAGGCGCAGTTCACCGAAGCATTTGAACTGCCGGAAGACACCATGCTGAGCCTTGCAGAGCTGCGTTGCCATGAACCGGATTGCCCACCGATCGGGACGGTCATCGTCGCACGCGCGCAGGGCTCTGGCATGCGCGAATGGCGTATAGGAAAACCCATCGCAGAAATCACCGAAGCAGATATCGCGCCACTCACCGGCGACTAGAAAGAAATCTCACCCGGCCATATCTCGGGGCAATCGGCGCGCCGAAGGCAGCTGATCCTTGCGCACTTTTTGGTGGACGCAGCTTGTCGGAATGGCCGCTTTTCATGCCGCGCTGCCGAATAGAAAATCACGTCGTTGCTGCAATATTCGCGCTGCGAGCGCCCGCAGCATGAAAATCCAATTCACAGGTTGGGCTCTTTTATAGCATTCGCCGCAGATTTGGCTAACGGCTGCTTCAGCTGTTTTGAAGCGGCGCACCTCAACTCACCGTTCCCGACCGCGCTCAGTTTGCATTGATTTTTCGAGGGTTTTCGCAGGTAGCTCAGAGCTTCCTTTATCAGAAGCACCACGTACAGTCGCATTCTTCACCCGAGTCTGCTCGATAATCCGGGAGATGTCTTTCGAGGTCAGCGCTTTTGCCGCCATCTGCTGAGCAATGCTCACGTTGGGCAACCGCTGTACGTCGAATTGTCGGCCTTCCCGAATGCCTTTGGCAAGTTCGCTGGAATCAAGATCACGCACCGTGTCGCGGTCTGTATCCGCGACACCTGCGGTGCGCATTTCCGCATCCAGTATGGCCAGAATACTGGCGGCACCGCGCAGCTCTGGATTATTCATTCTCTGCATAGCGTATTCAGTCATTATCGCGAAAGCTTTGTGCCGCGCACATCGTTCGATTTAGGCGAACATAGAGGGGGTTGCCGCCAAATAACTGGCGGCAACAAACTCATTAAACAATTAGTATTCTAGTCATGAGGGTTAGCCGTCGTAGTTTGGCTGCGCTTCAAGTGCTTCTTGCGTGCTCTCGATGTAGACGCGGACATCGCCTTCGCTCTGCATGATGGTCAACTCCTCCAGTGTGACGGCTACTGGCTTTTCGCCCATTCCAAGGAAACCACCGACGTCGATGACTGCGCGTTCAATTTTACCATCAACAGCCAAAAGCAACTCACTAATTTCACCGACGTCTTCGTCATTAAGACCATAGACGCGGGCACCTGTCAGCATCTCGCTGGTCAGTTGCTCGATCACAACGGCTTCATATCCGTCACGGTTGATCATTGGCGGTGTCAACGTTGATCGGCCCATGGAAGAACCCATATCCGTGTCAGCGCGTGTGTAGGATGGTGCGTCTGTAACGCCCGCAACGTTCGCCTTTATGACAAGAAAAAAGTCGTCTGCGTCGTCTTGGTCAGCAACAATTTGAAGCTGCGACATATCGATCGCTACATCTTTTTCACCGATGCTCAAGAAACCACCGACGCCTACGATGACGGAGGATACTTCGCCGGAACGGGTCAAAACAATCTCGTTGATCTCGCCGATATCATCCCATTCCTTTTCGCCGTCTGCGGCCAAAGGTTCGTTGGCAATGTCGCTCTCAGATGCGTAAACCCGCATGCCGATCAATTCGGATGCATTCAGGTTTTGCGCTGCGTCGAATTTGAATTCCATGAATGCAGTTGTGTGAGCATCAGCATAGGCAGATGTTCCCAACACCAATGCGGTCGCGGCAGTGGCAAGAAACTGCATGGTCTTGGAATGTGTTGCTTTGTTTTTCGTATGTAACATTTTTCTATCCTTGATAATGCCATACGTCACCCTGCGAAGTTGCGCATGATGGCGAAGGCCTGACAGTTGGTCTCTGGTCACGGCGAGTTGAAACCCCGCACACCGATCGCCCAGCCCCGCGTTGCGGCGGAGTATCCTGAGCCTGATCGACTTTAGCTGACTGCCAAAATGCAGTGTCGGCCAAAACACTAATCTGGGACAAGAAATGACTGTTTACCGCCTTCTCATGGGTAGGATGGTCCGGCTGGCGTTAGCGGTCTGCCGTTTTCTGTGATTAGTTATTAATTTATCCCTGCAAGAGGACCCATCATATGCCTGATACCGAAATGTCCAAAGATCCGTCGTCAAATGAAATGGCCGACACCCGGACCGCTTGGGCCGAGGATCGCACAATGCTGGCAAACGAGAGGACTTTTGCAGGCTGGATGCGAACGGGTATGGCCTGTGTCGCACTCGCGCTTGGCCTGAAGGCCGTTTTCAAAGATACGGACTATCCGCTGATCGCAAAAAGCGTGGCAGAAGTGTTCATTGTCGTTGCGATCCTGATTTTCTGGGCTGCCGTCTCAAAATGTCGCGAGACCTGAAAGCGCATGGATGATCACGACGTCAGTGCACAATCGCATAAACGGATGACAATATTAGCCACGATTTTAACCTTTGGAGCTGTCGCGACGGGGATAATCCTATGGCTGTTGTAGGACAACCAGCCCATTTTCATTGATCACGAAGGAAAACACTTTTGGAACCCGTTAAAATTTTGATTGAACAGCTACGAGAAATTGCCCGCGCATCGATCGAGCTGCTGCCGCAGGTTGCAGTCGCAATAGTCGTCATCTTGCTTACCGTCGGCATGAGCAAATTTGTAAAGTACGTGGCACGGCGGGTCTTTGCCCGCACAAAGCTTCGCACAAGCCTCAAAGAGCTGTTTACGCTACTCTTGTCGATTTTTGTTTGGATCTTAGGTTTGATGGTTGCCGCGGTCATCGTGTTTCCAGGATTAACACCATCAAGCATTCTTGCAGGCCTTGGTATCGGTTCTGTCGCTATCGGCTTCGCGTTTAAAGACGTCTTCGAGAATTTTCTTGCGGGTATCATTATCCTGTTTCGTCGCGAAATGCGCATCGGCGACTTTATTGAATGTGGGAATATTGAGGGGCAGGTTGATCACATTGCAATTCGTGAAAGCCATATCAGGCAAACTGATGGTCAGCTGATCATTGTACCCAATTCGATCCTGTTCAAGAACCCCGTGACCGTTCGGACAGACCTCGACGTTCGGCGGATTACCATCATCTGTGGTGTTGCCTATGATGTGGATGTGGATGAAGCACGCGACGTGATCCGCGATGCTGTTGCAAGCTGCGACAGCGTTGTTCAGGACAACAAACCGATCGAGATTTTTGCGCAGGAATTTGCGGAATCCTCGATCAATTTCGAAGTGACATGGTGGGCGGGCTCCCAACCGCTGGATGTGCGCGCGTCGCGTGACCAAGTCGTGTCACGTGTGAAGCGTGCTTTGGACACTGCCGGGATCGAGATCCCGTTCCCGTACCGCACGTTGACTTTCAAAGAGCCGCTAAAGTAACGCGCTGATACTGATGCTTAATTACGAAAGGCAGCCCTGTTGGTCTCGTGGTTTCGTCGCGCCGTGAACCGGCCGGTTTCTTATGTGCTAGAAAGAAGAAAGGGCCGCAGCGTTTGCGGCCCTCTTTTCGCCTATTGCTCGTTCATGAAGTCGTCGACTTCTTTTTTAGCTTCTTCTTTGGTCTTGCCGTATTTGGCCTGAACCTTGCCTTCGAGAGCTTCACGGTCTCCGTTTACTTCTGCGATGTCATCATCAGTGAGGTCGCCCCATTTCGTTTTGACATTGCCTGTCATTTCTTTCCATTTGCCTTCGATCTGATCCCAGTTCATCGGGTATCCTTTCAAGTTGAGTGTAGTAAGGGATGGTCCCTCACTTTGGGTATGCTTGTCGGCAGGGGCGGCGATAGCGGTCATTCTGGGGGAAACCTATCCGGATGTCTTTGGTGCGGTTGGTGCGCATTCAGATATCCCCGCGGGTATCGCAAAAGATTTGCCATCGGCGTTTGCAGCAATAGTGGGCCATCCGCTTTACGCTTCGCGCGTGCCGGACACTGACGAAATCGTTCGTACGATCGTGTTTCACGGCGTATCAGACACGACCGTTAAGCCGTCCAACGGATCGACGATCGCGCAGCGCGCGATGGAGGGGGACGCCCGGCAAAGTATCGAGACAACAGAGTAGGCTGAAACCTCCGGTCGCGATTTCACCTGTCATGTATCGCGTGATCTGGACTGGAGCGATGATGACGGAAAGAATGATGCGAATGAGATCCATGAGGAAATGTCCTATAAATGAGTATACCATGGGAAGACACGCGATCAGCTGCTGGCGCAAGATAATAGCAGTGGGCAAACTTAATGTATGTTAGGATTAGGGATGAAACAGGATTATCAAAGCTGTCTGATCAGCCGCCTCTCCAGATTTGTCACGCTTACGGATGCAGAATGCGCTTTTATCGCCGATCTTGAAAAAGACGAGCAAAAGCGAAAGAAAGGCCGTCCGGTTGTAAGCGTCGGTGAGGCAACAGATGGGATCATGGTCCTTAAATCAGGCTGGGCCGTTGTTAAAGCAGACAGCTCAGACGGGCGCAGCCAGATTTTGCGGGTGTATCTTCCCGGCGAGGTTATGGGGCTGGCCGAGTTGGGGACATCGCACGCGCACCACCGAATTGTCATGCAGACCGACGGCATGGTCTGCCCGTTTCCCAGAAAGGGCCTTGCACCGCTTTTCATAGACTTTCCACGACTGGCAGCCCTGCTGACCTCTGTCGGTAGCCTTGATCAGATTGCGCTGCGTCACCACGCAGGTGTTCTG
This sequence comes from Roseobacter fucihabitans, assembly GCF_014337925.2. NCBI lineage: Bacteria > Pseudomonadati > Pseudomonadota > Alphaproteobacteria > Rhodobacterales > Roseobacteraceae > Roseobacter > Roseobacter fucihabitans. The sequence goes on from NZ_CP143423.1 coordinate 2,989,857, forward strand.
GGATCACTGGACGCGGCGGGTAAGCTTAAATCATGGCTGCTCCAACTGCGGTCCAGGCTGGAGGTTGCTAACGTCGGTTTGGGAAACCGTTTTCAAGTGCCTTTCAGTCAGGTCGAGATTGGTCAAGCAGTTGGTTTGACTTCTATTTACGTCAACAAACTGCTGCGCAGGTTCGTCGAAAACGGTGAAATGGAAATTGATCGCCCTTACGTGCGGCTGCTCAAGCGGGATGAGTGGGAAAAAGAATGCGAATACGTTGACGCATTCGTCAATATGGACACATCATGGTTTCCGCCCGCAATCGGGGCGGAAACAACCGGCACGGCCCAAATGGCCGAGCCGGTCTGAGTTTAAGCAACTGCGTATTGATTGATGCCACCGGTCGCGAGATCCGTCATCGTACGGTCCCCGTCATAGGACGCGTCGAGGCATTTTTTCAGTTTTTCAGCGTCGTTGTCCAACTCTAGCCGGTCAGCAAATGCGGCAAGGCAACCGTATCCTGCAATCGCGTAGTGAACCAGTCGCTGGTACTGCGTGACGATCATCGCGTCACGGACCGCATCCTCGCCGAAACTCTCGTCCAAAGCGTGAGCGCGGGCTTCTTTTACCAGACCTTCCATGCCCTTACAGTGTTCACCACTCGGGCTTTCATCGTGACCTTTGGCAATCACTTCAAGCGCATGATTACCCGTCTCGATGCCTTTAGCTCCTGCCATCAGCGCGTCTGCCAAGCCTTTATCAGTAGCCGCTTCAGCCATTGCTTTGGTCACATCATGCGCCTGTTTATTGGCGCTGTAGATGTCTTTGAGTTGCTCAAGGTAGAGGTCTTCCAGTGTGTCGATGCTCATGGTCAATCCTTTCAGGGTGAGCCTTAACGCTATCCCATTCAGGCCGGTTCCACATGCCTGATCGGGTGGTGAACCGTCCTGAATGGTCAAACGCTAAACCAGATTAGTGCCTGCGTGCCCCTGTCCCAAACGTTCGGGGCTAAAGATGATCCCACAAGCGACACCTGCGTCGCATCATCAAAACAGGGGCACCCCATGCACAACGTATTCTATCTCATCGGCTTGATCGTCGTCGTTCTGGCCGTCGTCAGCTTTGTATTCTGAACCTGAACTGGAGAAATAACATGTCGACCTACAAAACGCCCACCGCCAGTCAGAATGAGCCAGCCACCAAAGAGGCGAAACGCAAGGCTGCCGAACTTGGAACGCAAGCCAAAGCAGCTGCTGGCACTTTGGCTCAGGACGCTGCATCTGCCGCGACCACCCAAGCCAATGCTGCCAAGTCGTCAGTCGCCGATGAAATGTCCGGCGTCGCGTCCGCCTTGCGCACTGCAGCGCAAGAGATGCGCAGTGGTTCACCGCAGGAACGCACATTTGGCCAGATTGCCGAAGGTCTTGCTGATGCGTCAGAAGCCATGCGCGACAAGGATCTCAGCACTATGGTGCGGGACGTCAGCACGTTTGCGCGCAAGAATCCGTTGGTATTTCTGGGCGGTGCAGCGCTGATCGGTTTCGCGGCTACACGGTTTGCCAAAGCGTCAGGTGATATGACCGCTGATGCTCCGAATGCTCCCTACACCCAGCCGCGCGGAGATTTCTTATGAGCGACAACAACATAAACAAAAGCGCGGGCAGCCTGCTGTCTGATGCGCTGAGCAATGTCAGCGGACTGGTGCGCAGCGAAGTTGATCTGGCACGCGCTGAAATCAGCGAGAATGTCACCAAGGCAGGCGTGGCTATCGGCTTGATTGCAGGGTCAGCGATCATTGCGCTTGTCGCGTTGAACGTCCTTGCCGCAGCCCTCGTCGCTGCGCTTGCCAATGCCGGTATCGATGCGGGATGGGCGGCACTGATTGTCGGCGCCCTGCTGGCCATTGTCGCTTATATCCTCATCAATAAGGGCATCAACGATCTGAAACTTTCAAGCCTTGCACCGACGCGGACTGTCAAAAATGTCCAGCGCGATGCCGCAGCCGTAAAGGAAGCTTACAATGACAAATGAGAACCGCAGTCCAAAAGAAATCGAGCGCGACATCGAAGAGCAGCGCTCCGATCTGACCTCCAATCTGGAGGGCTTGCAGGACAAGTTTTCCATCGACACAATTGTCCGCCAGATCGGTGATCAGTTTCGTGAACACGGTGGTGATATCGGCCGCTCTGTGTCCGATCAGGTCAAGGCGAACCCGATTCCACTGGCGCTGACCGGTATCGGACTGGCGTGGATGATGTTTGGCAATGCGTCGCGGCAGAACGCGCCGGCCCGGATCGCAAACGATGGGTACAGTGATGCAGAGCACGATTATCGCCGTACCCGCATCGAACAAGGTCGGCCCTATTTTGCTCCGACGCCATATCCATTGTCGCGTAACGATGGTCCATCGTGGTCGTATGATGATACGCAGAGTGGTCCGACGATATCGGAGCGGATGTCTGACGGTGCCGATGCAGCACGCGATCACGCCGCCAGTGCTGCGTCCGAAGTTAGAGGTGGTACGGCTTCTGCGGCATCCTCTGTGTCCGATGCGGTAAGCGCTGCAGGGTCTTCCGTAGCCGGTGCAACCGCATCTGCAAAATCTACCCTTTCCGGCGCAGCACAATCCGCACGGGACGGCCTTGCAACAGCAGGTAGCCGGATCGCCGAAGGCACCGAAAGTCTGACCGAAGAGGGTCGCCTGCGGGTAATCGCAGCGCGCAGAAAGGCCGTCGAGATGCGCCGTCAGACGGCACGTTCCGCACAGAAAGGCGCTGACGTGGCGGCGGATTTCTATGACAATCAGCCACTTGTGGTCGGTGCATTGGCGCTTGCGTTCGGTGCAGCCCTCGGCGGTGCGTTGCCGCGCACGAAAACCGAGGACGATCTGATGGGCACCCAAAGCGATGATCTCTTCGCGGAAGCCGAGCGTGTTTTTGAAGAAGAAAAGTCCAAGGCAATGTCTGTCGCCAAATCGGTGCAGGATGAGGTCAAGGACATCGCCGCCGAGACGAAATCAGATCTCGATAGCGGTGCGCCCGGCGACAAATCAGCCGTTGAGGCAATTGGCGATACGGCCAAATCAGTGGCTGGACGGGTCGCGAACAAGGCCAAATCGACGGCCAAAGACGAAAACCTCGGCAAGCCCAAGAGCTGAACCAAAACGGAAGGGGCCTCTTTGGTCCCTTCCACTCCAATTTTCTAAAGGATTTAGTATGTCGCGTGGACGCAACGCCGAAACACCCACCGAAATTCCAGCTTTCGGTTGGAAAGATGTCGCATTCCGTCTCAAAGATGAAATCGCCAGCGACAGGGTTGGCCTGATCGCGGCTGGCGTGGCCTTCTATGGGTTGCTGGCCCTGTTTCCTGCAATCACGGCCTTGATCGCAATCAGTGGTCTGCTGGTCGAACCAAGCGAGATCGTGGACCAGTTGAACAACCTGTCCGGTGTTATGCCCGAAGAGGTGATCGCCATCATCACCAAGCAGGCGACAAGCGTGGCGGGGTCGCGCGAAGGTGGGCTTGGACTGGCGGCACTGTTTGGGATATTGATCGCGCTATATTCCGCATCCAAAGGGATGGGCAGCCTGATGCAAGGCATCAACATCGCATACAATGAAGAGGAAGAGCGCGGGTTTATCAAGCTGAAGCTTGTAACCTTTGGTCTGACGATCGTTTTGATGATCGGATTGCTCGTGGCGATGCTGTCCACTCTTGGTATGCCCGCAGTGCTGGCGTTCGTCGATCTTGGATGGGGCATCGAGGCGATCATCACCATCGTTTTCTGGCTGGCGTTGTTCGCACTGACGGTCGTCGGGTTGTCCGTACTGTACCGTTACGCGCCGTCCCGCGATCCCGCTGAGTGGCGCTGGACGTCGCCGGGTGCAATCGCGGGGTGCCTCATGTGGATCGTTGCATCTGCGGGCTTTGCTTTCTACGTCAGCAACTTTGGTTCCTATAACGAGAGCTTTGGCACTCTGGCGGGTGTCATTGTTTTGTTGATGTGGTTCTGGATTTCGGCATTTATCATTCTGCTCGGAGCGGAATTGAACGCCGAGCTTGAGGCGCAGACCCGCCTCGACACCACCCAAGGTCACGACCAGCCAATGGGCCAAAGGGATGCCGAAAAGGCCGATAATTTGGGCGAGGCAGCAGGCAAATGATGTACTTTACATGTCAATGCTGAATGTGGCGCTTTGGCTTACCGGTATCGCGGTGATCATCACAACGGCTTTGCCACTCACCAATAGTGTGACGTGGTGGGTGCGGATGTGGGATTTTCCGCGCCTGCATATCTCGCTACTGGCACTCGTGGTTCTGATGGCGGCCCTGTTCATCGCAGTATGTCTGAAATCTCTACTGATCGCCCTGATGTCTGTCGTCTTTGTTTTTCAAGCGATACAGATTTTCCCCTACACACCGCTCGCGCGAACCGAAGTGGATTTGGCTGAAGTGCCCTCCGGTGTGAAGGCGGTGTCGATGATGTCAGTGAACGTCTTGATGGAGAACCAGCGCTACGGCGATCTGATTTACATCATCGAACGCGAAGATCCCGATGTCCTGCTCCTGATGGAAACGGATAATGTCTGGCATAACGCGCTTAGGGACGTTCTATCGCGTTACACAACCATCAAGATGCATCTGGCCGATGATCACTACGGCTTAATCATTGCCACGCGGTTGGATGTAATCAGCATTGATTTGCTTTGGCCCGCGCAAGATGACACCCCTGCGGTAAAGGCGGTTCTGAATGCGCCGAATGGCACCGCGTTCAACTTCATCGGTCTTCATCCGCGTCCTCCCGTACCGGGCAATACTACCGAAGTCAGGGACAAACAGATCAAGGACGTCGCACTTATGACGTCGTCATCTGACAGGCCGACGATCTGCATGGGTGATTTCAACGATGTGGCGTGGTCATGGACAACGCGGCGTTTTAAACGCTACAGTGATTTCCTTGAACCGCGCGTGGGGAGGGGCATGATCTCGAGCTTCCATGCCGCCTATCCGTTCATGCGCCTGCCCATCGACCAACTTTTCGTGACGCAGGATGTAAATCTGGTGTCGTTTAACCGGTTGGAGAATTTTGGCTCTGACCATTTCCCGATGGTGGCAACGGTTTTTTTTGACAGCCCCGGGAGTGGGAAAAATGGCGAGCGAAACGATGCCCGACACAATCACCGATAAGACGGCTGCCCAAGCTATGGCACCCACACCCTGGAAGCGATTGGAAGTGCCGATCACAGGCATCTTTTGTATCCTGTTGCTGCAAGCTCTGGTTTGGGCGAGCGATTTTCTGATACCCGTCACAGCAGCATTTCTGGGCTATTTCGTGCTGAACAGGCCCCGACGCTGGCTGGCACGTATAGGTATTTCGCCGGTGTTTTCTGCTGCGTTGTTCACGGCGGTTCTCACGATTACGATCGGTGTTTTGCTGGTGCAGCTCAGCGCGCCGGCTGCGCAATTCATTGAAGACCTCCCATCGCTCATGGAGCAGATCAAACAGAAGCTTTCTGTTGCCGGTGGTACGATGGAAGCGATCAACGATGCCACTGTCGCAGCACAGGAAATTATAGACGATCAGGACGCGGAAACCGTCGCCGTCGAGGTCGTGTCGGACACGGGTATCGCTGCCACGCTGTTCAGTATGGCGCCCGGTTTTCTGAGCCGTATTCTGTTTGCGCTTATCTTAGTTTTTTTCCTTGTTGCGTCGGGCGACATGTTCCTGACCAAGACAGTGCAGAGCTTTGAGAGGTTCAGCGAAAAGCGCCGCGCTGTCGAGGTTCTTCATGCCATTGAGGACCGTCTTGGCTATTATCTTGGGGGGATTGCGATCATCAACGCCGGATTGGGTGTTGCTGTCGGCATCGCCATGCATCTTTGGGGGCTCCCGAGCGCGATCGTTTTCGGATTTATGGCCTTTGGCCTGAACTTCGTACCATTCCTCGGGGGCCTGATGGGCGCGACAATTGCCGCGGCGGTTGCCTTCGTCAGTATTGACGGGACGTGGGCGGCGGCGGGCGTGTTTGCAACCTATGTCATTCTGACGGGCATAGAAGGACAGTTCATCACGCCAATCATCATTGGTCGCAGAATGCGTCTGAACACGACAGTCGTGTTCCTGTCGGTCGCGTTCTTTGCATGGATATGGTCGGTGATGGGGATGGTCGTCGCACTGCCTATCCTGATCGTGATCAAAATAGCCTGCGACGAAACGGAGGGGCTGCGCACGCTGGGGCGGTTCCTTGGGGATGTGGATGAAAAACAATCCGCTGTCGCAATTAACGACGAAGCGTAAGCGACAGGCGCAAGTTGATTGCGTCTGTCTTTTGTTGGGTCAGGTCTTGCGACGGACCAGCCGCACGACAAAAATCAGCAGGCACGCACCTGCTGCAGCGACGATAAGCTGTCCGATCCAGCCACCCAAAGTGGCACCGACGATCAACACCAGCAGCCAGTTCAGAACCAGCGCGCCGACAATGCCGAGCACGATGTTCATCAGCAGGCCGTCGTCAGTCTTCATGATCTTTTCCGCGATCCAGCCCGCAAGCGCGCCTATGATCAGCGATCCGATTCATCCTATTCCAGTCATTAGTTCTAATCCTTATTTGTCTCAATTATCAGAAGCGTTGCAAAAATTTGGACGGAGCACCAAAGATCATGGGACAATGGTCTGAGACGCTCCGCCCTGAAACACCGCAATCAGGAGGATGACTGCGGTGTTGCTGTTTTGAAATCACAGAAGGGACATGTCAGTCCGCTTCCGGGGTTTCGTTAGTCAAGACCAAGCTCTTCGGCCAAACGGATGTCCGGCTCCAGAATGCGGACTTCGCTTTCGTTGAACTCCGGCATGTTCTCGAGTTGTCCTTGGGTGTGCCTGAGGACGTCGTGGGTACGCTCGATTTGATCAAGGGAGATGTGGTCGTTCGTCTTGCGGCGAACACGCCAGCCGTGCGCATTGCCGAGATTGTGGCTGCGCTGTGATCCATCCGTCGCATGGAGTTCAGATATTTGTGGCGACGAAGCCCGTAGACTTTCGCAAGGGACACGATGGTTTGGCGCCTTGGTACAGAGTCATTTGCAAAAGAAGCCCTTTGATGGCGCGGTTTATGTGTTCCGCGCCAAGCGTGCGGATCGACTTAAAATGATCTGGTGGGGCGGCACAGGGTTGGTCATGGCATATAAGCGGCTTGAGCAGAATGCGTTCAAATGGCCTGCCATTCGCGACGGCGTATTGCCACGTGGACGCGCTGACGAAGAACGCTTGGTCGCGGATATGATCGAATTGACGCGCCAATTTGGTCGATATGTCTACCGTCGGATTACAACGCAAAATGACCACATAATGCTCTGGGCTACCGCCCACCTGCGCCAGAGGCCATCGTTCCGATGGACCAAACGCCAATCATGCAATAATTTTCAAACTGGACCACCCAAGTGGGACTGCTCAGGACGACCTGCCCTTCATCAGACGCATCAGATCGCTAATCGCCAGTTTCGGCGGGACCGACACGAACATGTGGACGTGGTAACTTGAGAGCACGCCGCGGATGATCTCGACACCACTCTGCGCACAGACCTGGCGGCAGATATCACAGACCCGCAGTTTGATGTCGCCCTGCAACACTTTATAGCGATACTTGGTCGACCAAACGAGGTGGTAGCGGTGATAATAGACGCAGTGCTTCCCCGTGGATCATAGGACGATTCTTCGTGCTAAAGCACGCCCGTCTGAAAGACGGGCGGTTTAGACCAAAGAGTGGATACTAAAGCTCTAAGAGTCCAACTTCCTTAAAGCATGTGGCATCGAAATTAGCGAATTGTTAATCAAACTAGCAGCAGTTGGGCTGACGCTTTTCATACGCAAACACAGTAAACGCTTTCGTTTACATTTAGGAGGTGTCGCGTGGTTCCTTACGATGCTCATTGGTTTCGATCTGCTCTGAATGCAATGCACGATATGGTGCTCATCAAAGGTCCTCGCTCACAGCTCCTCTGGGCGAATAAGGCCTTCCTTGACTACTACGGTATGTCTGAAGAGGAGTTGCGTAACATTATCGATGCTGATCACAGCGATCCTGATGACACACTGCAATATGTTATTGATGATCAAACCGTGTTCGATACAGCCAAAGATCTGGATATTACTCGGGAGAATGTAACGGATGCTTCGGGTAACAGTCGTTTTTTTCATACGATTAAATCTCCAATATGCGAAGCCGAAGATGTTGTTCGATGTGTCGGTGTCAGCCGGATGTTGGAAGACACCAAAATCAATAGCCGAAAAATTGACCACACTGATGCAAAGGCGTTCGTGGCGCCGCTAAAGTCGCTGACGTCAGGCTTCCCAAATCCCATGATCATGGTGGATGTCAAGAAGCGTATCATAAATTCGAGCCCGCTCTGGAACCAGTGTTTTGGTCACTTAAAACTTACGCCGAGTACTTTCTTCGAAGAGGTTTATGCATCGTTGAGCGAATTACACTCAGCAATTGATGATTGTTTGGAATTGCAAACCCACGCCGAGATCGCCGTCAGTCATAAAAACCCAGAAGGTTCTGAAAAGAAATATTCAGTTCAGATCAGCCCCTGGGAACACGGAGATGGCACATTGGGAGGGGTTACGATCGTCGCAACGGATATCTCGGCGCTGCATGACAAATCAGTTTCACTGGAGCGTGCAAATGAGGAGCTTATGCAGTTTTCGTATCGTGCTTCACATGATTTGAAAGGTCCATTGTCAACGGTTAAGGGACTTGCCAATTTTATTGTCGAAGACATCGCAAGTGGCGACCTCGAAGAAGCCAAAGAGAATGCGCGGCGAATTAACAGCACAATGCAGCGCCTGGAAGATACTGTGATAGCAATCCTTGAGCTTGCCCAAGCCGATTTGAAAGACGAAAATATCACAAGCATATCGCTATCACATTTGATGACCGACATCTGTGAGGATTTAGCCCTGCAAATTTCAGAAAGCTCTGTCCAAATCGACTGTAACTTCGAGGTAGAAACGTTAACATGCCAACCCACGCGTCTGCGACAAATCATAGGAAACCTATTATCAAACGCAATCAAGTATCGCGCGCCGCACAGAGAAGACAATAACGTGACAATTAGTTCGAGACGTTCCCAAAATGGTGTCGAGTTATGTGTGATGGATAATGGCCTGGGTTTGCCTGAGGGTTCGAAAGACAAGATTTTCGATCGCTTTACCCGCTTCCATTCTGGCTTTGAAGGCTCTGGTCTGGGCCTGGCAATCGTACAAAAGCATGTCGACGCGCTTGGGGCTCGAATTGGCGTTGAGGATTTGTCGCCAGGGACAGCTTTTCGGTTCATTATACCGCAGCCAAGATTGGAGGTGGTGTCATGAGCGTTTCCGTTCTGATCGTTGATGACAACGAAATGGATCGCTATCTTTTGCGGCGTAATCTTGCAAAGTGTTCCTTCGATATCGTGAGTTTTGAGGTCGCAGATGGTCAATTCGCAATAGAGTACTTTGAAGAACACAGCCGTCGCCGCCAACTGGAACCAGAAAGATATCCCCCCCTTGTCATATTTTTAGATGTAAACATGCCGCGTGTTGATGGGTTTGGGTTTCTAGAGAGATTCAGTGATATTCGCGCGGCAAACGAGTTGAAATCTACAGTGGTCGTTATGTTTACCTCCTCGCCCAGGCAGGAAGACAAAGACCGTTCACGACAGTGGAGTTTCGTTAGAGATTTCATTGTAAAAGGCGAATTTTCGCCTGACGATCTGGATCGAATTTTTTTAAATTTGGCTGCTTAGCAGCAAAGCTGACTGTCTCAGGGCAGCCCAACGATTTGGTGCTGCTTGATTTTGCGCAGTAAAAAGTCAAATAAATCCCACAGAATTAGGTGTTTATCGACGGCGTTGCACGGATCAAGTTTGAGGCGGATCGGTCCGTCCCATTGCCAATCGTTTCAGAAGACAAGCTCAAACGCGCGCCGGCGCCAGGCGTCGAACACAAATCTCAAAAGGGTCTCAACCGCCGTTCGGCTTGAAATTATGCTGCTGCAACATGACCTAGCAAAACGAACTGTCGCCGCAACTGCAAACCCAGTTTGTAGGCTATTTGGCGCTTCGCGGCGTTCTCAGCCATCCGCGGCATTTGCCCGTATGACCGTAATCTGTTGTTTTGACGCCGCTTGACCACCGTAGTTCCAAGTCATGGTCCACAAGTTACGTCCATGTCTCGCCTTCATCGCTACTCAGCCCTTTGTTCTGCTTGAAGCCCTAAATACATCTACGGGCGGCAAGATCGGCTCCGCGCCGCAAAGACCTTGGCAACGACTTCGCCTTGCGCGGCTTTGTCACCTGTGGGTGTTGCGACACGCCGCTGCGGTCGTGTTATTCGACCAGCAACAGCGGCAAGCGCTACGCTTATTATCTCTGCCAGACCAAAGACTGTGACGCCTACGCCTCATCACTACCTATTTCAGCGGAACAATAGGTGGCATCGGAGCCTTACAATATCCAAACGGGGCTTTCTCATCGAGACGCGTGTATGAAAACCAGCCAACGATGGACTTCGATACCTCAGAAGCTGTCTTGACCAAGGCTTTTAAGATGTCTCGGATCAAAGCAAGATAAGCCTTGTCGTCGGTGGCATGGGCGGCCAGCGCTGGCTTGCTTCCCTCAACAGTTCCGATGATATCATAAGCCAGCGAATGAAAAGTTCTGGCCTCCAACGGCTCACCGCACTTTTCTTCAATCCGCTCACTCATCTCTTTGGCGGCGGCACTGGCAAATGCTAAAAGCAGTACTTCTTCTGGTTTGCGCGCGCCCGACTTCAGTAAATAACCTGCTTTGGCGGTGATAACGCTGGTTTTCCCTGAGCCAGCCCCTGCTAAGATCAGTGTTGCGTCTTCATCAGCAACGATTGATTTACGCTGCTCTGGCGTTAATGGGTTGCTTTCGAAAGTATCAAAGAAGTCGCTCCACTCAACAAGCTGACGTTCCTCAAAAGCTGCAATTGCTTGCTGCCTATCGTGTTGAGCGTTTTGAACAAACGTCTGAATTTTTCCAATTTGATCCCGCTGAACATCCCCGAGCGCTTGCTGTGGAAGCTTTGATAGAAGGCTTTGGTCAAGGCCACGCGCACGTTCCACTATTGGTGACACGACGCACGCCGCAGGATAAGTTGCTGGGTCCGAAAGCTGTGCAATTTCCAAAAGCAATGTGTCAATGGCTGCGCGACTTCGCTCAAAATCTGCTTGGTTGATCGCTTCCCAGTCCAAACGAATTTTGTCCGAGAATACTAAAGCTTCTTTTTGCCGAACGCCTTTGAGCAATTGAACAGGTTGTTCGTCCAATTGGAGCCTCAGCGAAGCGCCCCAAAATCCACTCTCAACAATCGGACTTGCTGAAAGCTCTCTCAGCCCAGCAGTCACCGCATACCCAGCTTGGACGACGATCTCATTTCCATCGTACCCTATGTATCTAGGGTATTTCCCGAAGGGGTTGAGAAGGAAACCAACCAACGGTTTTGGCTTTAAGCGCTTCAAAATTCTGGAACTTTCAAATCAATAGAAGAGAAGATCTATGGTTTGAGGGTATCGCGCATTACGATGACCTAAAAGTCTAAATCAAGCATCTGAGGGTAAGCTTGATCTGGTCATACGGACGGTAAGAATGGCCGCTGGGTGCGTTATGGGTGCCCAAAGTGGTGCGCTAGGGTGAACTCGTTTGGTTTGCTTTGAAACTGATTGAAGACCACATAGTATTGAAGCTAAACACTTTTTGCGTCGGCTTGAACCAGCCTGCTAGAGTTTGAATGGGAACCTAGGAAAACTGAAAATCCTCGTGTCGGTGGTTCGATTCCGCCCCCGGGCACCATTTAAATTATTGATAAATATAGATAATTGGGGTTGCTTTAGTGGCCGCGGTATTCGTTATATCTCGCTTGGGTGCCGTATGGGTGCCAAATGCCATGATATGAGCTGCATATCGTTTATGCAATTGGCTGAACGCTGGTGTGTCTGTGGCGTTCGTTCTATCCTAAGGTGATTTCAGGAAATTGATACCCTTAGGTTCCGCATATGTACGACCCCACTTTTAGCACTGCGTCGCTAGCCCGACACCTGACGAAAAACGATTTCTTAAAACAACCTGCGCTTATGGGCGACCCATACAAAGCAGCTGTTATCACTAGTGCAGTCCACACAGCACGAAATGGCTTTCCTTCTCTACCATTGACGCCGAACGATTTGGCTGGTCGGAGAATTTATCGAGTCAATGACTTAGCGTCCGATTTAGTGCTTAGGAAAGCGGCGCAAAACATTAGAAGGATCACTGGAGCCAAGCAAAGCAGTCGAATGGAAATCGTCCGTCGATTAAAGTTGTTCTGCGAAGAAGGTATGCCGTTTACCATTGCAAAGACGGACATAAAGAACTTTTACCCATCCATTGATCAAGATGTCCTATCTGGTCACCTCAAAAGAAGATTGGTCACCGCGCCTAGCACTCGAGCTGTACTTGGATCGTTGATTAACCATTGCAAAAGTAACTCTCTTTCGGGTCTTCCTCCTGGCTTGGCAATCAGCGCAGAACTAAGCGAATTTTACATGCAAGATTTTGACCGCAACATGCGAGAAACCTTGGGAGCCCATTATTTCGCGCGCTACGTCGATGATATCATTTTGATTTTGCCAGAGCTTGATAGCGCAAGGAAATTAAAAAAGAAAATCGAGAATGCGCTGCCTAATGGTCTTGGGCTCAACTTCACGAAGTCGAAGATCTTTGTATTTGGAGGGGCCAAGGCTAACACCCCTTCCGCAGAACACAGCTTCGACTACCTCGGCTTCCGATTTACCATCTATCAAACCAATAAAAGGAGACCGTGCTTTAGGGTTGTGGAACTAGATATTGCTGCATCAAAAGTGAAGAAAAACAAGACAAGAGTTGTGAAGTCGTTTTTGCAGTATCTGTCGGATGGAAATTTCGAAGACCTGCGCGACCGTGTTCGCATTCTAACTTCTGGCTACCAGTTCTTTGATGAACGGCAACAAAAGAAACGAAGTGCTGGACTACAGCATACATACAGCCTCATCGACAGCGGTGCTCCCGCCTTGGCTGAACTCGATAAGTTCTTCGAGGGTATGGTTTTATGTAGCTCAGGGCCAATTGGAGGTAGACTTGCACTTTCGTTAAGCAACCGCGAAAAGAAGGAACTCCTAAAGCATTCTTTTTTCACGGGCGTGGCCAATCGAGTTCACTTCAGGTTCAGCGCTGATCGATTAGCGCATCTCATGGAGTGCTGGAAGTATGCCTAGTAAACATAGGTTTAGAGTCAAACTGAGCAGGGCAGACAAGTGGCGCGTTGTCCTGACCGACACCTCACCTTTCGAGGTGCCAATAATCATCAGCAACGATGGGTTTTACAAAAATTTATATGGGCTGGCTGGCAAATCGGCACACTTTAAAAAGCTAATCAAAACCCTTGTGCTAGAAGATGATGGCAAGAGTTTCTCCGTCCCCTTGAGATACAGAATTGTCAAAGATTCACGCAGTGTAAGAACATTGAGTTTGCTTCACCCTAACGGGCAAGTGGTGTTGGCTTCATTCTACGAAAAATATGAAGAACTGATCTGCGAATACGCTTCCCGCAGCCCGTTCTCAATTCGTGCGCCGGAAAAAATCGGTGGATCGTTTTTTGTTCCATCGCCACTGCAGGGCAAGAACCAATACAAGAACGCTACCGTTGACACCACGGAACTCGACAAACTGGTTAGAAATCCGGCTAGCTACTTTGCCTATTCTGGATTCAGCCGTCTGCACCAGTTCTTTGCCTCGGACGACCACATTCGGCTGGAAAAGAAGTTTCGGTACCAGCTATCGCTAGATATCAGCAAATGCTTTGACAGCATTTACACCCACTCCATGGCTTGGGCAACAAAGAGCAAGGAGGAAGCTAAGGAGAGCATCTTTCCGCTGAATTTTGGGAACCAATTTGACAAGGTGATGCAAAGACTAAACCACAACGAAACGAGTGGGATTTGCATCGGTCCAGAGGCTAGTCGCATTTTTGCGGAAATCATATTGGCGAAGGTAGACCAAAATGCCCGCCGAAGTCTTGAGAGGCGCGTTCCGGCCATTCGTTACGGCGTGGAGTATGAGTGCATGCGCTATGTCGATAATTATTATGTGTTTTCTAACAGCGCCGAAGTTGCTGAGCAGGTCGAGCACGAACTATCACTTGCACTGCGCGAATACAATTTGCACCTGAACGTCGGAAAGCGAGAGTTTGAAAAACGCCCGTTCTATTCAAAAAAATCTTTGGTGATCGACGAGATCAACAATTCTCTACGATCCCATTGGGCACAGTTGTTCGAGACAATACATCTGCCTTCAAGTGGCAAGAAAACGGTAATACCAAAGTTCATCTATCGCTATCGCGCTCTATTCGGAAAACTCACTAGAGAGGTTAAGGCCGCGTGTTATGCATCAGAATTGGGCTACGATGCGGTTGCAAACTACGTCATTGGCGCAATCCGACGGAAAGTCATAGATATTGCTGATGACTACGCTGAACTGAGCGCAATTGAGGAAAGCCCGGTAGTCGAACGGGATTATCGTCAGATGTTCTTTTTCCTGCTGGATGTTGGTTTCTACTTTTTTACGTTGCACCCCACCGTGGCGTCCTCACTCGGTTTGTCGCACGCTCTCGTACGCGCGGCCCAACATATGGTCTTGCCACGTTTTAGTTCCGGTCTCTTTCGAGCAATGTTTGCTATGAAGGAGATAGAGAATGGCACCGAGATACACAGACGAGTTTCGTCTTGATGCAGTACGCATCGCAACGACCAGTGGGCTGACACGACCGCAAGCGGCAGCGGATTTAGGAGTTGGGCTTTCGACGTTGAACAAGTGGGTTCAAAAGCATCAGCATGACAACCTGATGTCGGGTCCTCACGAGGATGTCGAGAAAGAGAACGAACGCCTTCGCAAGGAAGTTCGGTTGCTTCGCGAGGAGAGGGAAGTGTTAAAAAAAGCGGCAATCTTCTTTGCAGGCCAAAGTCGGTGAGGTTCGCCTTTATCGACGCCTGGAAAGAAGAATGGCCTGTCGAATTTCTTTGCCGCGTCATGCAGGTTACGTCGCGAGGATTTCGCGCGTGGCGAAGCCGCCCGATGAGCCAGCGACAGCGCGACGATATGGTGATCCTGGCGCATATCCGCGAACAGCACCGCTTAAGCCTGCAAAGCTATGGCGGGCCTCGCATGACCGAAGAACTGCAAGAACTGGGTCTGCAAGTTGGGCACCGGCGCGTGGGCCGCTTAATGCGGGAGAATAGCATCAAAATCATCAGGACCCAGAAATACAAGGTTACGACCGACAGCAATCATGCGTTTAACATCGCCCCTAACTTGCTGGGCCAGGACTTCTTTGCAGATGGTCCAAACCAAAAGTGGGCCGATGACATTTCCTACATCTGGACCAGTGAGGGCTGGTTGTATCTGGCAGTGATCCTTGATTTGTATTCCCGTCGTGTCATCGGTTGGGCGGTTAGCAATCGTATGAAGCGGGATCTGGCGATCCGAGCATTGGATATGGCTGTGGCACTGCGGCAACCGCCGAAGGGCTGCATGCATCATACGGATCGCGGGTCGCAATATTGTTCAGGCGACTATCAGAAACGGCTGTCTAAACACGGCTTCCAAGTTTCGATGAGCGGTAAGGGAAACTGCTACGACAATTCCATGGTTGAAACGTTCTTCAAATCACTCAAGGCAGAGCTGATTTGGCGCAACCGCTGGGAAACCAGGCGTAAAGCCGAAGGGGCGATTTTCCAGTATATCAATGGGTTCTACAATCCACGACGGCGGCACTCGTCATTAGGTGGCAAAAGCCCCTTGGCCTTCGAACGAAAGGCTGCCTAAATGAGTTGAGAGACCGGAACGCAACCGCGACAAGACCAATCTGCAGAAGCATGACCCTGAGGGGCATGATATTCTTAAAGAGGCCTCGCTTCGTTGGGCATCACAATTGGCCAGAGCTCCCAGCTTTGAAGGTCTGTTTTCAAAGGGCTCAGTTGTGCCGATTGAAATCCTGAACATTTTAGTAAGTCTGCAGCAATTTGGCGGTGACGGCCAGCTGGAGCATGAGTTGATTGCATTAACCAAACTGGACGAGCAGAGCCGTGGATATTTTGAACTTGTCGTAAAGCTATTTATCTACGGAAACCGTTCCGACTTCGATCAGCACAGATCCGAAATTTGGAAAACCATTTGTGAACGGGTCAAATCAGAGAAACATCTGGCAAGAGATTCAGAATCCGTACATTTATTCCTTGATGCGCTTGCTTGCCCGCACATTGAAAATGCCAAGCGAGCTGAACTGCTCCGAGATGTTTGGAAATCGATTTCTCCCAGTATGGGTGCAATCAGCAAGTGTGAAGCCGAGGCAACAGTCGCTGAGATACAACAACAATACTGGTTTGTTCGTTGGGATGGTGTCGATCTCTTGAACATGATTGAAAAGAAAGAGTTGAGCAGCGTCTATGCTTAAGGTATTGATAGCTGAGGTTATCAGCCACGTTTTACCGCGACTTGTTACGGTACAGACTTGTTGATCAAACTGCGTGGATCGTACAATCCGCGAAAGAGGTTGGCTTGAGCAGCAATGCACACACTTACGTTGGCTGGTACCCTTGTTCTTATCAACTATTTCTGCTTCGCGAGTTTAACTAAAACAGCGCGCCGTGCTTCTTTTTCTGCCAATGATCCTTTGACCTATTGCCATGGAGTACGTGGCTTGCGTGCCTTTGCCAGTTCAGGGTTCGCTTTTGCGTCACCAACGGCGGCGCGCAGCTTTTCGCGAGCCTCGCGTGGGTCAAGTTTCAATTCTTCGCACAGAGCTTTGAGTGTCACGATATCAGCCATTATTGATCTCCTTTGGTTCTGATGAAGATCGATAAGATGCGATAAGGAGGCTTGTCAGGGATATTCCTAGTTCGGTTTGAAGATTTCCGAAACGTCCACATTAAGCGCCTTTGCGATGCGCTCGACGACCAAGATCGATGGGTTGCGTTTCCCCGTCTCAACGCCACTCAGATAGGTTTGATGAATGTTCGCGCGATGGGCAACATCCTCTTGAGAAAGCTCCTTTTCCCTCCTGATCCTTTGGATGTTTTTTGAAACGCGCGATTGAACTGACATGCGCTGCATGGCGCATGGGTGATGGGATCAGCGCCATAGGCTATAAGTCATATTCGCTCTAGGCTGATCCAAGACCCGAAGTCATTGGTGATGTTTAGGAATGATAGAAGGAAACGGTGGCCGCACGTGTTCTGACTTGACTCATAGTCTATTGGACGACGAGAAGGCATTTCTTTCTCCCGCAAAGCTCATTCTCCCCAATGATGTCTTGGGTCACATCGACGAGCGCTCAATTACTCACGGCCTTTACGGATGGTGGTTCGACGGCAATCTACCGTTCGTTCCGAGGGACGGATGCATCTCGCACAAAGGCAAACATCTGCTCTACGTGGGCATAGCACCGCCAAAAGATGGGCCAGCGCGATCAAGGTCATCAACCCCAATAAAAAGCCGCCTATGGCGAAATCACGTGAATGGAACGGTGCGGTCGTCCACTCTGCGCTTGTCCCTTGCCGCGTTGCTTCAGCACGACCTCAATCTGGCGTTCTGGCGCGACACTGGAAGTCGCGTTCGGATGGATCGAGAACATGAAGCAAAGCTGACGGTATGGATCGGGAAGCACGCAGCGCTATCAATGATGCAACAGGACAATCCTTGGAGCCTTGAGGAAAAGCTAATCAAGCGTGGCCCGCCTTTGCCGTTAAACCTCAGCATGTCCGGCCATCCCTTTAAAACGACACTGAGCGATCTTCGCCGTGCACTTGGGAGGAATTGACCTGATCCGTAAGTAATCCCTGAGTCAGAGACTCATACGTGCGCGCGGCGGCGTTGTATTGAGCCAGACGTGCTGGAACGTCCGTCGGGCTGGCACATGCTGTCAAATACACGGCTGGCTCAAGTTGCCCTGCTGTGAGGCGCGCGCGATTAATTTAAGCCAGAGAGCCGCCATCTGACGCCAGAGGCAACAGTCTGGGTGTTCTATATACCCACCCAATTTCGAAGACTCGTTTCTGGGGTTTTACCTGACGAGAGACGGTCACTTTCTTAGCGTCCTGCCAACAGCGACAGGAGGCACAACGTTGGAGAAATCAGACGTCATAATAACGGTTGCGGTCGTTCTCGCTCCAGCGGTGATCGCATTTGTTTGGGTGATGTGGGAAAATTCTGTACTGCCTGCAATGATCCCAAAATCCGAGATCGTCGCGGAAGCCGATGAACTGATAGAAAAATACGGTAGCCGGGCAGAGGAAGTTGCCGCGAACCGCGAATATGAGGCGTGGTACCGATCTGAACTGACTGACCAAGGCAGATGGAAACGGGTTCGCCGCGAAATCGCACGTCAGCAACGGCGCGACTGATATATTCTTGTGGTCGATCTTGTCGCTGGTCACAGTCAACGGCCTGTGGATTGGCTGTCCATTGTACAACCGTGCGATTGTCCTTCGCCACTATCACAAAAAGGGTTGGGTTCAAAACGAGGCCATGGACACTCCAGCAGATGAGTAAACCCACCCATGCGGCACCCAAATCAGTCCTTGCAGATCGCTGTGAATACGGACCAATTGAAAAGACTCACATAATTGGTTCCGTGTCGCCTCCAACAGCCTGATCAATAGTCCGCGTGTCGGTCTCGAACGATGATCTGTCGCATCGTATTCCGATGACCACCGGGGTAATGGGAGGGTGTTTTTTTAACGGGTCCCGTCTGTCGGGCAGGCAAGCGCTCATACTGACTGCCAAGGTTTTGGGTTTTGAGCCGATTGTCGGCCGCTGCATTCAAAGTCAGGATGCCACAACGCCACAATGACATATTGAAAGTTGGCATCCTGAGACACGTGTCAGAACGCCAGCGATACATGTGGCAAAGTGGCATTGTGGCACTCTGGATCAGGCCGACTTGAGTGACCATCTCCAAGACCCGTGCTTTTGTTCGGACTGAACCCCCATCCGCGTTTTAGCCCGAACAAGTGTGCGCTCGCTGATGCCGCGCTCTTCCGCCAGCGCCAGCATCTCTTTGGACTTTCGTGGTCCGTCGCGCAGTTCGCGTTTAAGAAATTCCTCTGCGGCATCCTTGGGTCGTGTGTTGGTATTTCCGACTGCGGCATTCAGATCGTTTACTGAGATTTCTTCCTCTCCGATAAATTCCAGACGCGGCACGCCTCCGTCTTCCGTCGGGATTTGCATCATATAAACCCAACTAGGACCTTTGGGGCCGACGTTGTGTTTCAGGTGCGCCATAACCCTGTGGTCTACATTGTCGGGATGTTGGCCGATGCGGATCGCTGAACGCGCTGCTGCGATCATGTCCACCGTGCCGCCGCCTTGATAAAGGGCGTTGTCCTGCTTCATCTTTGTCAGGTGCCTGATCAAAACAACCGCACATCCGTAATCTTTGGCGACACTTTCTATTTTGTCGATCAAGGCTCGGATCGAACTGGAATCCTTGACGCGCGTATCTGGTGGGATGAACGACACCCAAGGATCAATGATGATCAGGTCTGGCTCATACGCGTCCAATTCAGCCCGTAGCATTTTCAGGCCTTCATCGTCGAAAGCGAGCCGACCATTGAGAACACGGATTTTCTCAGGGTCCCCACCCATCGCATCAATGCGAGGGCGTGTCGTGTATGACGGATCGTCTTCCGCACTGATATATAGGACATTGCCTTGATCGAGGTCGCCCCCGTCAGGTAGATTACCGCCTCGCGAAATCTCCGATGCTAAGAACATAGACAGGAAGGACTTGCCCAAGCCGGGGTCGCCCTCCAAAATCGTGATCATCCCCAAGGGAATATACGGCTCCCAAAGCCACTGCACCTTTCGGGCCTTGACTGATGAAAGCGTGACGAAAGTTGGTTTATCGACCATTTTGGTCCCCGATCTTACAAATGATGTTGGATACTTGCCGTTCGAGTGCGGTTCGATTTTGGCCATACTTGTCGAGGAAATATGCGCTGCTCCAGACGACGCTTGCGATTTCATCGATTGTCGCCCCGGCTTCAAAAAGCTCGGTGACCATCACGAAAATCCATTTTGAACGATCAGGGGCCATCACGCGGTTATGGCGGATGACTGTCCGGGCTGACGCGCTCAGCTTGGCTCGATATTTGCGCAGGACGTCGAGGCGATCATGCGCGTAAGGGTTCATATCCTGCGGCTGGGATGACACACCATGATTTCGACCCTTGTCGGAGGTGAGTTTCGGTCGCTCTGAAACCGTATTCCAGTTCTGCGAAATCAGCTTAACGAACGGCTCGTCATAATGCGGCTTGTGATTTACTGAGCCGGGGATGCGCAGCATCTTCGTGATGGTCCATCCAGCATCGCCACCATACCTGTCAGCGAGGGAGCGCGAAAAGCGCTCGGCTTCTTCGACATCATGCTCGGTATCCCACAACCACAACGCCTGAAATCGATTGGGCGATGTTTCCCACAAATGACTGGGCAATGGTCGATAGGCTTTGGGATCACTGTCATCCATGTCGCACCAGCCCAAGGAAGTAGGCAGCGCGAACTCCTTTTGGCGTCGATCCTGCGAGAATGGGTTTACGCCAAAATACAAGTTGTGATCCCAACGTGAATACTTGTGCAGCAAACGGTTTAAGTCAGCTTTGACTGTGCTGGCGCGGACAACATGTTCACGCCACTTGCTGCCATCAGGATTTGCCGTAGCCAAAAACAGGAAGCTATTTTTTGGTGCGTCCATCCATAGGCGGCTCAGAAAACCCACCATACTTTGGTGGGTGTTTTGGTCATCATCGTAGTCCTTAAAGGCATCTGGGTACCGAACATCTGGACGTGCTCGTTCATTCACGCACGGTGGCATGTTGTGTCCTTTCGAATTATAAAGAAAAGACGGAGCGATTTAGGCTCCGTCTCCGAATTTAGTCGATTGAGTGCTTTGTTGGAAGCTTGTCGATATTGGCCAAGTGCCATTCCAACACTTGCTTGGCATCCCAAATCTTAGACTCAACTTGCTTGGGGAATTCCCCCTGCTTTTCCAATGTGATCAAAACATCATAGTCGTAGTTAATGCCGAGGCGTTTGAGGCTGTCGAATGAAAAACAAAATTGCATCCTGTTCATCTCGCATCCTCGTAGTGCCAAGTGGCACGCTCGGATTTACGGGCATCTATCCAGGACAATAATTCATCGCGATCCCAGCAGACGCACGCACCTGAAAGACGAATGCGGACAGGGAACCGCCCTGCTTGCTCAAGCCGGATAAGTGTTGAGTTCGATTGCCAGATTCCTAGAGCCTTGAGATCGGCTCTCGACAGGAGGACCTTGTTTAGTTTTGTGGCTAGCTTCGCCATAGTTTTTTCCTTCTCAGTTAGAGTAAGGAACGCGTTCCAATTCGTGTCAATTGATGCGATTTTGATAGCATATAATCTTAATTTATGTCTATTTATCAGAATGATAAGTCTGGAATTATCTGTTCCAAAAGCGTCAAGGCCCTTGCAGCTTCCTGAGCTCGCCAATCAGCTTGCTAGACAGTTCATTTTCGGCTGGCAGGATTTCACCAATACAAATTGCCATTACGGAAAGAAACGAGCCATGCATTGATGGATCGCTTGCCACTACTGTCTTGTGGTAAGTGCCACGACTTATCGTCAGGCTGGGAAAAAAGGATTTAAGGACGCGGGTTAGTGCATTTCCAAGATCGGTCAAAAATTCCATTGTCATAGATTCGTTTGGTAGCCGATCCTCTAACAGCAGCTTCAATTCTGTGGCGCGGTCATGGAACTTGTTCAGTTCCGCGACCAAAGAACTCTTGTCAGGCGCCGGGTAGTCGAGTTTTTCAGGCCACTCGGAAAGCAGCGCTGAATTGTCGTCGGCAAGCGCGTCGAGTAAGAGACGCGCTGGTTTGATTGTGTGCGTCTCTAGATACTTAATACGGCTAGTGAGTTTAACATCGCCGAGACCGTCCAAAAGGCGCAATGGTGTCGTGTGAAGAGCGGTCATATAGTCAAATGCGACGTTGCGAAGCTGTAGCTGTAGAGCATGAAAATCTGCGTCGTCCAAGTTACCCGCAATTTCGCCGATAGACTTAATCGCGTCATCTTTGAATAAGTCGGTGTTAGGGTCGCGCCCCTTGGGAAATTTGGGCTGATCCCTGTACCAAGCAGGCTCACTGTACCGCTGATGGTATGGTGCATGGTCTTGTGGATTCTTCGACATGATCTGCCCATTGCTCTAGTGCTTCGCGTTTCTCATTTAAATACGTGTAGCGATTGTACGTTGCACCGACGCCTGAGACGACCCCTGATTTATGATTGGTCACTGCGTCGATCACGTGGGGCATAACGCCGATCTTGGCCATGCCTGTGGAGGCCGTGCGCCTGAAATCATGGAAGCGCCAATCCTGTGTGTTCTCTGGCAGCGTAGCCTCAATTCGGGCCTTCAATCGACCGAACCCAGAAATCGATGATCGCCCTGTGGTGGTGAAAACGAAATCGCTGTTGAGGAACCTATGCAAGGATCGCAGGATGTCCACGGCCTGTGGAGGCAGGGGCACAATATGCAGGCGAGCGTTTTTCACGCGGCTTGCTGGAAGTTCCCAAATGCCCTCATCAAGATTGAGTTCGGACCACCGCATTCCAGACACCTCGCTTCGGCGCTGACCTGTAAACTTTAGCAATTTGAGAAAAGGCCCAAACGGGTAGCCCTCGGTTTCGCTGTGTCGCCAAATCGCGCGAATTTCATCATCGGTGAGTACGCGATCACGCTGAACTTCGCGTGTTGGTGGCCTGAGAGGAGCCACGGGCGACGTTTCAATGGTGCCGCGCATGGCGCACCAGTTCATGAGCTTTTTGATCGCTGAAAGCGCCCGGTTTGCCCGTGTCGGCGTGCCATTGGCGATAATGCCATCCAAGACCTTGGTGACGTCCTGTCGCTTGATCTGATCAAGGGGCCTGTCGTTCAAGCCATCAAACTTGCGCAACACACTTTGGGTGCGTTTCCAGTCTTTGGTGTTTGGCTTAGCGTGAATTTCGATGAACTTTGGGATGACCTCACCGAGGGTGGGTACTGTTTCCTCTGGGATTCCGGGTGTCACGTCGAACTCACCCAGCTCGATTGACCGGGCGATTTCCGTCGCGCGGCGTCTCGCATCGGCCAGAGAGATCACAGGATAAGACCCGATTTTGATGCGTCGTCTTTTGCCGTTGGCACGGGACATCGTGTAAAACATCCTCGCACCTGTGGTCGACACCCGCACATGCAGGCCGTTTACTTTTGCGTCGCGAACCTCGTACCGTTTAACGGTCGCAGGCTTCATCGCGTCGAGTGATTTGGTTGTCAGTGTCTGTTTCATGTGGACACTGTAAGACACCCAGAATCCCCGTGTCAGGGTATGGTTTGGGATGGCCTGAGGGTTTATGATTAAAGCCGCGTTAGGTTGCTTAAAGTTGGGGATGTGACTTTTGTCATCTTTTTTGTGTTTCGTGGGAACCTGCCAAAAACAAGAACTAGGAGCACTCTCTGCCCTAATGGCCGCTGTGGGAAAAAGGCGATCCGAGCCGCCAGATGGGGCAAACGAGCACTTGAAGCGCTACAAGAGCGCGACCGGGCCACCTGCATTCTGAAAGAGTACGCATTTTTAACTTGGCTCAGGCGAGTTTCTGCTTCGTATCAAATGGCTACGTCACGTACCGTGCGGCCCAAACGTCAGGCATATCGGACCCAGACCGGCCTGTCGTCGTAGAACCTGCGGAGGTTCACATTGCGGACAAGGACGAAACCGCTCTTGCGGTATTGGCGCGTGTTGCTGGTGTTTCGCATAGATCGAAGTGCGGTAATTTTGTGATCTGACTGACCTGTTGGACGATTGAGACCTTCTCAATCTGACCAATAGGAGGTTTCAATGTCAGACCAATATGTACCAGCGCTGCGCCAGCGGTTTCTTGAAGATATGCAGATCAAAGGACTGCAGCCCAAGACGCAAACGATGTATCTGCGCGGGATGCGGGATTTTACGCGGTTTCTGGGGCACGCGCCGGATACGGCAACGCCGGAGGAACTGCGTGCGTTCCAACTCGATATGAAGGAGCGCGGGGTCGGTGCGCCAACGTTCAACAACCGACTAACGGTATTGAGTTTCTTTTTTGCGGCGACCTGTCCTCGGCCTGAGATGAAGCGGCATATGCGATATCAGCGGGCAGCCAAGAAGATCCCAGTGGTACTGAGCGCCGAAGAAGTCACCCGCATTATCGAAGCAGCACCTGGGCCTGGGCTGAGATACCGTGCCGCCTTCAGCGTGGCTTATGGTGGCGGGTTACGGGCAAGCGAAGTCACCCATCTCAAGGTCGGTGATATTGACAGCGACCGGATGCTGATCCGGATTGAGCAAGGCAAGGGGCGCAAAGACCGGCAGGTCATGTTGTCGCCCAGCCTGCTGGACCTGTTGCGCGACTATTACCGAGAAGCCCGCCCGCGCTTTCCTCCTTGTCGGATTTGTCGCCGCTGCAGCTCGCGCTGACAGCAGCCACAAACCTTAGACAGAACGGGCTTTTGATGCGGCTACGCCGATGACGGCTCTTAAGAATAACATATGGGTCATTCACACTTGAAATGCTGTGCCTCTCCTTGCACCATTAAACCAACGACCCAATACTAAAGGAACTGACGGCCTTCTTTTCAAAGGAAAGAGTTTTTTATGAGACCAGTATTCGGATTTTCTTCTGTTATCTTGCTTTGCCTTCCTGTCGTCGCATTCGCACAGGACGCGAAACGTGAGTTCGAAATTAGCTTTTTCGCCGATAATTTTGCGGCGACTGTATTACCCAACGCTCCACGGATCAAAGCGGGAGACTTGCTTAGACTGCAGACCCTCGAACTTGAAGACAGTCTAGAGGCTTGCATGCCCGGTGAATGGACGAACCGTTATGACCGGAGTCCGCCTTCGTATTCCCTAAGCACCGGCATGAAATCACATTCAGGCACTATCGAAGCCCGGGTTGCTTCGAATTTTGGGCTAACTGTGAGCGGAACCGTGGCCGCCGATGTGCGCTCAGCCATCTCAGCTACCGGTTTCCAGATTGAAGCTGACTCGGTGCGCCTAGAACTGCGTAGGATAGTTAACATCATTAATATTGACGATCCGCTTTGCGGAGTGTTCGTCGACGCATTGGGTTCGGGCTACGTGCCCTCAGACCAAGTGCTGGTCGGAAATGCCTTTTTTGTTGATGGCGATATCCAATATGAATTCACCCTCTCGTTATCAGGCGAGGCTGAGGGTGAAATCACAGCTGACAGACTAGTTGCATTCTTGAATTCTGTGCCGTTCTTATCTCGAATTGCACCGTACTTCGACGCGAGTGCCGGGTTAACCGTAGGTGGTGCACAGGTAACCTCGGACACGATCACAGCGGGGTATGGATCGACCGGCCAACGTGCTATCGCCTTTCGACCTTTCTCTGTTAACACGCAAGAGGCCAAGATTTTTTTCGATAGTTTAATTGAGGCATCAGGCGGCATCAGCAGTCTTGCTGAGATTGCTGCGGACAAAGAGCGAGCAGTCGACTTTCTGCAAGAGTTCCCGCAATTCATCCTTGGAGGAGAAGGCTCATTCTTGAGATTTCTATATGCTGGCGAAGGTCTGGTGCCCTACCAGTCATTCGTTAACGAACAGGCTGACTTTGCAACGGACTTCGCTCAAACAGTCTCTTGGGTGCTCACAATCAATGCAGTAGCGGCACTTAACTGAGCTCTCTGAGCGCGACACCGCTTCCGGTAACTATTTCGATCAAGTTAGCGCGAAGCGAAGGGTTCAAAATGCTCATCGTTGAAAACGCGTATGTCCGTAAGCAGACTCTAGGACATGACGCAGCATTCGTCACTTTGGGCTCGCAGTTCGAATTCGCTGCGATTTGCACGAATGGCGGCTAACTTCAAACGCTCGACCAACATCCGTCGTGTTGATTTAGTCAACTTTTTAGCTTCGCAATCTTTGCTTTTCCGTTGCAGCGTGGATAGCTGACGCATGAAAGAAACGGGCCGTATCGACCCCGCTTTTCAACTAACCAACCATCTTCGCAGCTGGGACAACTCGGATATTCGGCACCGCAAGAGCATTTACTCAAACCAGTCTTCGCGTTTCGAATGGGCAAGCCTGCTCCACAAGCAGCGCAAGCGTTCAACGAATGCCCACAAAGGCTCGCGTGTTCACACCTATACCATGTGCGCCCACCTTTCGTCGGCACAGGGACCAGATGCCCGCCACATTCTCCACATGTGTGGTTGTATTCCTCTTGCTGCTGAGCGCCCACGGCCCCGTACTCAGGGTCATCCATCAACTCGGTGATAAAAGCTGATTGTTTTGATGCCGACCCCATCAGGGTCACGGACTTGCGGGCGCGGGTGAGAGCAACATACATGACACGGCGTTCTTCGGCGTTTTCAAATGGCTCTGCTTTAGGTGAGACAAGACTTAGGAGAGGGTCGTCAACAATTTCAGACGGAAAGCCGGTACGCCCCCGGAACATGTTCAAGATCACCACATGATCGGCCTCAAGCCCCTTGGAGGCATGGATCGTGCGAAACGAAATATCCAAGTCAGGGAAGTCGCGACGCAACTGCGAGAGATTTGACGGGGCCAAATGCCGATATCGCCCAAGCAGTAAAACTGATGTTTGCTTCTCTTGCTTAGCGGTCTTTCGTAACGAGTGAAGCACCTGCGACAACTTGCTGTTCTCATCGGCCTTGATGGTTAAGATAACTTTCAATGCAGGCTTTTCAGAGGTCCCAGCGGGTATCACTGTTTTGTTCAACTGGGCTGGGTTTTGTAGCACAAACCTCTTTGCGGCGTGCGCAATCTGATCGATAGAGCGAAAAGTTCTGCCTAAGTCGACTGTACAGTGAACCCCAGATTTCCCATCAAATTCTCCACCAAACTCGCCGCCAAAGTTCCGCATTAGATTGATGTCGGACCCTGCAAATCGGTAGATTGATTGCCAGTCATCACCAACCGCAAATATTCGGGCATCGCTATGCTGCGCCTTTAACGCTTTGACCAATCGGCCCCGACTGCGGGATATGTCCTGAAACTCATCTACCAAGATATGTTTGAAGGGGCTGTGATACTCGTTCGTCTCGGCATACTTGGTTGCCCGCAGGATCATATCTTCAAAATCGATCCGTCCATTTAGCAGTGTTTGGTATTCTGAATAGACAGGCTCAAAAATGGACAAAAAAGCTGAAGCCCGTTTGCCAAGTTTCAAGGTGCGCCCTTTGTTGGCGCATTCGCCAAGCTGATATCCTCCTCCCTTATAATGCTTCAAGAAAGTCCCAAGCAACTGAACAAAGCTATCGGCTTGGTTTAGCTCGACCACCCTGTCAAAGAGTGTTTCAAGTGATCGTGGATTAACAGTTTCAAACGGCGCTATTTTCTCTGCCAGCGCATCCAGTAAGCGACCATCTTCACGTTCGTAACCGAACGTTTCGATCAAAGTCGTTTCGTGTTCAGCGTGGACACCGCGCTTCCATTCCATGCCAGCGAGATATTCTTCGCGATCAACGAATGGCGCTGTCGTCAGGCGATAGGTTCCGTCTGCCGATTTTGAACGGCGAACCCCGAAGTGCTCAATGTATATCCCACTACTAATCAGGCGAAAATCAGGACAATAATCACGGTATCCGCCTTCGGAGACCTTGTGCTCGTAGTCGGGTTCGTACTCATATTCGATGCCATTCTCGTAAAGCCAATTGGCAATCATCAATTCTTCGAAGCTTTTGACCTGTTCGCCCTGAAGGGTGCGCAGATCAAGCTTTTCGATGTAGGTGTAGTAGCTGTGCTTCTTTTTGAAATCCCATTCGCTTTTCTCATCGAGACGCGTGTATGAAAACCAGCCAACGATGGACTTCGATACCTCAGAAGCTGTCTTGACCAAGGCTTTTAAGATGTCTCGGATCAAAGCAAGATAAGCCTTGTCGTCGGTGGCATGGGCGGCCAGCGCTGGCTTGCTTCCCTCAACAGTTCCGATGATATCATAAGCCAGCGAATGAAAAGTTCTGGCCTCCAACGGCTCACCGCACTTTTCTTCAATCCGCTCACTCATCTCTTTGGCGGCGGCACTGGCAAATGCTAAAAGCAGTACTTCTTCTGGTTTGCGCGCGCCCGACTTCAGTAAATAACCTGCTTTGGCGGTGATAACGCTGGTTTTCCCTGAGCCAGCCCCTGCTAAGATCAGTGTTGCGTCTTCATCAGCAACGATTGATTTACGCTGCTCTGGCGTTAATGGGTTGCTTTCGAAAGTATCAAAGAAGTCGCTCCACTCAACAAGCTGACGTTCCTCAAAAGCTGCAATTGCTTGCTGCCTATCGTGTTGAGCGTTTTGAACAAACGTCTGAATTTTTCCAATTTGATCCCGCTGAACATCCCCGAGCGCTTGCTGTGGAAGCTTTGATAGAAGGCTTTGGTCAAGGCCACGCGCACGTTCCACTATTGGTGACACGACGCACGCCGCAGGATAAGTTGCTGGGTCCGAAAGCTGTGCAATTTCCAAAAGCAATGTGTCAATGGCTGCGCGACTTCGCTCAAAATCTGCTTGGTTGATCGCTTCCCAGTCCAAACGAATTTTGTCCGAGAATACTAAAGCTTCTTTTTGCCGAACGCCTTTGAGCAATTGAACAGGTTGTTCGTCCAATTGGAGCCTCAGCGAAGCGCCCCAAAATCCACTCTCAACAATCGGACTTGCTGAAAGCTCTCTCAGCCCAGCAGTCACCGCATACCCAGCTTGGACGACGATCTCATTTCCATCGTACCCTATGTATCTAGGGTATTTCCCGAAGGGGTTGAGAAGGAAACCAACCAACGGTTTTGGCTTTAAGCGCTTCAAAATTCTGGAACTTTCAAATCAATAGAAGAGAAGATCTATGGTTTGAGGGTATCGCGCATTACGATGACCTAAAAGTCTAAATCAAGCATCTGAGGGTAAGCTTGATCTGGTCATACGGACGGTAAGAATGGCCGCTGGGTGCGTTACCTACCACACCACAAAGGTTTACAGCATCACCAAGAAGCCCAACGCCACTGCATCGGACGAGTTTTTTGTCGGCTTGCTTAATTCAAAGCTAATGTGGTGGTATTTGAAGCACACTGGGGACACGCTGCAGGGTGACGCAAGAACTATGAAAACCAACTATATCAACCCGTTTACTCTACCCGCAGCCGTGAGCAAAGAACACGATTTGGCAATCTCTGCACTCGTCACTGAGATAGTGAAAGATAAAGCCGGACCAGCGCGCACCGAGGAAATCCAGTGCCTCGAAGAGGCAATCAATGCCGCCGTCTACAAGCTCTACGACCTGAGCCAGGAAGAAATAAAGGTGATCGAGCAGGCAATCTGAAACGATGCAGCACGCACCAATGTCCGCTAATCGGGCTGCGAGCGCAGCATCTGGGGATCGTGCTCAAAGTCCGTAATGGGCCGTCACTACGGTGTCTGTCGCCGCTTTGCAGCTTCTCGAAACCGGAAGTTCATCGATTGTGTTTATTCTGCCATAGTTCAGCTCGGTCGGCTGATGATGCTAGGCTTGTGTAGAGCGGATCAGATTATAAAAGAAGCAACATGAAGAATATCTTTTTCTCTACGGCATTGGCGCTTTTGGTTGCATCAGCAGCCCTGGCTCACAATGGCGTCAAGAACGCAGCCGTGATGACACGTATGAACGCAATGAGCGGCATCGGCGCTGAGATGAAAACGCTTGGAAAGATGGCCAAAGGTGCGGCCGCCTTTGATGCCAACACCGCCAAAACAGCCGCTGCTGTAATTGCTAAGCATGCCGCGAATACACCTGCATTGTTTGAAGCTCAAGAAGATGACCCCAAGTCAGAGGCAACAGCAATGATCTGGACCAACTTTGCGGATTTCACGGAAAAGGCTGCCGCAATGGAGACTGTCGCTCTGGGCCTGTCGAAGTCCATCAGCACGCCAGATGATCTTGGTGCGGCACTGAAAGCACTCGGTGACACCTGTAAAGCGTGCCATACAGGTTACAGGCAAAAGAGATAGTTAACTGAGATGACTTTGAACCGTCGCACATTTTTGACCACTTCATTGGCGCTTTTGGGTGCGCCCAGAGTATCGCTTGCAGCGCCGTTTGTTCTGCGTGCGGAGCCAGTCACGGCGCAGATTTTGCCAGTTGGAGATGGGGTGACCCAAATGCTTGGCTTTAACGGCAGCACGCCGGGACCGGAGCTGAGGTTTCGAGAAGGCGACACATTAGATATGCGCTTTGACAACGCTATTGGTGAAGGCTCTGCGGTGCATTGGCATGGCATTCGGATCGACAATGCGATGGACGGCGTGCCCTACCTGACCCAAACGATAGTCGAGGATGGAGAGTATTTCGACTACCGGTTCACACTGCCAGACGCGGGAACATATTGGTATCATTCCCACAACCGATCGTGGGAGCAAGTGG
This sequence comes from Roseobacter fucihabitans, assembly GCF_014337925.2. Lineage (NCBI taxonomy): Bacteria > Pseudomonadati > Pseudomonadota > Alphaproteobacteria > Rhodobacterales > Roseobacteraceae > Roseobacter > Roseobacter fucihabitans. The sequence goes on from NZ_CP143423.1 coordinate 3,020,375, forward strand.
CGCGCGGCCTCTATGGCCCCTTAATTGTGGAAGAGAAGACCCCGCCAAAGGTGGATCACGATATAACCGTCATGATCGACGATTGGCGGATCGAACGAACAGGCGACACAATTGAGGATTTCGGCAACCGTCACGACTTTTCCCATGCCGGGCGTTTGGGCACCTTCGCCAAAGTTATCCCTTCAATGTTCGAGGTGCGTCGTGGCGACCGTGTGCGCCTGCGCCTGATCAATGTCGCAACAGCGCGTGTCTTCCCGCTGGAAATCGCGGGACTTAAAGGCAAAGTCGTTGCCCTCGACGGGATGCCTCTTGACACACCGCAAGACATCGGGCCGCTGATGATCGCCCCGGCACAACGCATGGATATTATCGCTGATGTGTCCGAAACGGTGAAATTCATTTTTCCAACGCGGCAAGACCCCTATGAAATGGGCGAAATTATCGTGCGTGGAGAGAACCCAAGCCCTTCTTCAACCAACATCGAAGCTCTGCTGCGCCCATACGCTCCGCAGCCAGCGACTACCCCAGATCACGACTTGACCATGGCGCTGCAAGGCGGCGCGATGGGCGGTGCGCATGGCGGCGATGACATTTGGAGCCTGAACGGGGTGTCTGGTTTGTCTGATGATCCTTGGCAGACATTCAAACGAGGTGAGACAGCACGCATCAAACTGGTTAATGAAACGTCCTTCCCGCATGGCATTCATCTGCACGGGCATCACTTCTACGAATTAGAGCCGGACGGCACTCTTGGCCCGATGCGGGACACGACGCTTCTCCAACGGCAAGAAACCCGCGACATCGTCTGTGTCTTCGACAACCCCGGCAAGTGGTTGCTGCATTGTCATATGCTGGGCCATCAAGCCAGCGGGATGAAAACATGGGTGCAGGTTACATGAGGTGGCTCTGGTTTGCTGGATTGCTTTTGGCCTGTCCTGCTGTCGCGGATCATGAATTGGACGGTCGTGACATCAAGGTTGGTCAGACGCTTTATGTCGAGCATTGTGCATCTTGCCACGGCGTAAACTGGAAGGCGAACCAGACTGGCAGACACCCAACGCAGATGGTGTTCTGCCCGCACCACCCCATGACAAAACGGGCCATACGTGGCACCACGACAATGCGCTGCTGTTTGAATACACCAAGCTCGGTGGCAAAGGCGCGCTGTCGGCGCGGGGCGTCAACGACTTCAATAGCGGGATGCCTGCGTTCGAAGATGCACTATCCGACGCAGATATCTGGAACGTTCTCGCGTACATCCGATCAACTTGGCCGGAACGTGAACAACAGATTCAGGCCAGCCGTAATCCGGCGCACTAATCCAAAGATCGGTCATGCTAATTCGTATTGACCGCGCCCGGTACGTCGCATGCGCCCTTCATTACAAAGCGCTGTCAAAGCGCGATAGCAGGCTTCGTGCGATAGATTTATGCGGCTGGCCAGCTCCATCGCGCTCGCTTCGAGATAACCAGCCTGAACGGCAACCATGATCCGTTCTTTCGCTGACCGAATGGACAGCATTTCAATATGCGCGCGATAATGCTGCACTTGGAGGGCCAAGTGTCTGGTAAAAGCCAGGGAGAAGTCAGCGTCAGCCTCCATCAGCTTCACGACCGCAACCTTGTCCAGCTTTTCGACACTGCCCGCCGCAGTACAGATCGCATCACAATGGTAGGTTTCTGAGAAGATTGAAGCTTCGGCGAAAGAGCCACCCGCCGCCGCGTGATGCAGTGTCAAGACTTCCCCATTTTCACCATGTCTGCGCAGCGTAACGCGACCTGAAATGATACGAAACAGTCCAGACGTCGGTTGTCCTTGGCGAAACAGCACATCCTCATGCCGCATGTCGATCTTATGACATGCCAGCGTCGGCAGTCTGGAGAAAACATCATTCATATGATTTCGATCATATGCCGGACGCGCAGTCGTTCATAGTCTCAAGCTGAACCGAGGAGACACAAATGAAACAGATCATTACCACAGCAACTGCCATTCTAATTGCAACAAGTGCATTGTCGCAACATGCATACAGAACAAACAATATTGCCAAACTGGCCAATCTCAGTTTGCGGCGATTGCTGAAATCGTGACTTTGTTGCGTGCTGATGAGAATACAGATTGGGCTTCAGTCAACATCACAGCTCTGAGAGACCACCTTGTCGACATGGATAACGTGACATCGAGATCATCTGTTGAAACGAGTACTGACGCATTGACCGTGACCTTCACTGTCACTGGAGAGCCGATGGTTGCGCAATCCATTCAACGCATGGTGAGGGCACATGCATCAATGCTGCAAGCCGGTGCAGGTTGGACGGCCAACGCACAAAACCACAGCGATGGTACAAAAATGGTCGTTGCGGCAAACTCAATAGATGAGTTTCAAGAAATCTTGGGGTTGGGTTTTTATGGGACAATGACGGTCGGGGCACACCATCAACAGCATCACCTAATGATCGCAAAGGGAAGGTCGCCACATTGAAGAAACCGCACTTTGACTACTGACTTTAACAGTATTTCCTTGCGGCGCGCACAGCATAAATTGGCGCTTCTCCTATGGGCACGGTGGCCGCTCAGGATCTGTGATATGGTGAACCGTCAACGTTTGGTTGTCGTTGTGGGAGGGATTGGCGGATCGGAGGATCAGTCATGGCAACACCAAACTTACCTGCCATTCGCGCACTTCGCCCTGCTTGGAACAAGGGCCGTATCGTCGGTCAAAAGCGACCGCTGAAACCAAAACATGTTTGGGCCATCAGGGTCCGGCTTGAGCTTGCCGAGAACCATCGCGACCTTGCCCTGTTCAATATGGCCATTGATAGCAAATTGCGCGGTTGTGATCTCTGTCGAATGCAAGTCGTCGATGTAATGGCATCCGGCCAGATCAAGGAACGGGCATCAGTGCTCCAAAGCAAAACGCGGAAGCCGGTGCGTTTCGAGATATCGGAAGGCACCCGAGCATCAGTCGCGAAGTGGATGGAAGACCCGCTGATGGTCGGGTCTGAATATTTGTGGCCCGGTCGCTTCCACGAGCGACTTCACATCTCGACAAGGCAATACGCGCGGATTGTTCGAGATTGGGTGACATCAATTGGTTTGGAAGCGACCGCCTATGGAACCCACTCAATGAGGCGAACCAAGGTGACACAGATCTACAAGAAAACTGGCAACCTGCGTGCAGTTCAGCTTCTACTTGGCCATACGAAAATGGACAGCACCGTACGCTACTTGGGCGTAGAACTTGAAGATGCGCTTGCTATTGCGGAGGCCATTGAAATCTGAACAACGGGACCGCTCGTTAGGGCGGCCCAAATGTATGTACCGGCTGCTGTTCGCAAATGATTTATGGCATGTTCTCGGCAGTCGCTCATATGTATTCGGCCTGTTTATCAATACGCGGGTCGTTGCCTTTTTGGGGTTATCCAAGGCAGTTGTGTGCCCAAACCATTCTTATCGACGTATCTTTAGAAAAGCCGGGCGGACGGGACCAGTCGACGTTGAATGTAACGATAAATGTAGACAAAGGCGCTGTCGATGAGTGCCTAGCGGTCCACTTCCGGCATAGATAACGCGAGTAGTTCAACGCAAGTCTCTGCGGTTCGTCACCATAACTCTGATCTTCGAGATTAGACAGATATTTGCGCCATCTCGCGTTGACGTAAACGCCTGACACGACAGCGGGTCGGGCTGTATCAGCTGCTTCAATACGCATGTTGTAGACATCGACGACCGCACCATCGGCCAACTCTCCTCGAATTTCAGGCCAGGGACTGTTCATTTCCGGATGTGGCGCGAACATGGTCCAGTGCTGATAAAGACCAAAGAATTGTCGAATGGCATGAAACTCCTCTGGCAAACGTATTCCTGCGGGGGGAACGGTAGACACATTCTGGATTGTCACAAATATTAGCGCCATGGCAGCAATCAGGTTTGTGAATCGACTTGCACCGTGTTTTATCAATCGCTGTTCCCTGCCTCTTGGCGAGACCGCCGCAAGCCACCTTCGATTACGTGCGACCCATCGGTAGGCTCGGTCGCCGGCCCACGCTAAAGGTTTGAAGGTGAGCAGCGGCATCGTAAACCAGAAGACAGGTGAGGTGGCGACAAGTCTGCACATGGCCGTCCACCTTAGATGGTGCGACTGACCATCCGTTAAGACCCAGCTGTTCGTCTCTTCAAGAAGAGGACCGATTACTAGATCTTTCTGGGCTGGTTCGATCGACACGTCCCTGAGGAACAAAAAGGTTGTGATCAGGTGGCAGATTCTGCGGCAAAATCCACAATCTCGATCATACCAGATCGTCAGACGCGATTGATCTTTATAACGTAACCTCTCCTCTATCGCATCCCACATCCAAGCGGGCATGAAAGTCAGATTCATAATGATTGAGATCAGAGGAAATAGCCCAATCTCAAGACACATCCAAAAACCGATATGCATGGTCATGAAACAAAGCATAAGTGCCGCGCGCAGTGGGCGGTTCAGGATCGGAGAAAAAATTAGAATTGGGCCAACAAGTTCCAGCGTCCAGACATAGTAAGTCAGTCCCTTCAAAACGCCTTCGAATTGTCGGAACCAGATCGCAAACGGCGTCGCGAGATAGTCAAGGTGGAGGGCATAGTAGACGGCTGTGCCATCTGGCATCCAGATATCGTCGCTCTTAAGGAGCGCACTGAAGAAATACATCGACATACCCTGCAAAAGGAGCGCAGCGGTTCCAATCGAGCAGTAATTGTGGTCCCTGTCTTGCCTGTCTTCGCCCAATGCTGCATCGACCGAATAGCGCGCGCCGGTCGGCAGAAACATTGCCCAAAACAGCAGCAACAATGCTAGGTTATCTTCTCCGGAGAGAATAAGTGTGTTTCGGTTTTGAAGCGAAAGCAAAAGAAGCCAGCACATGAAGGTCGCGAGCCGTGTACGCCACCCGACAATCAGCATCAGCGCAAAAACAGCAGCGAGCAAAAAGAGGCCGGCCTGGAAAGCTGCACTGCCATTCATCAGATGCAATGAGAACGATGACGGCGACAAATGAGACAGGGCAACGTCACGTGGCAGAACACCGAAATCGGTGTAATGCGCTGTAAGATCGCGGCTTCGCAAACAGAGATCGACGAATAGGTAGGCGCCCATCAACACCCGAAAAAGCGCCAAAGTCCTCAGATCAATGCCAAACACCTCTTGTCGCGATGCGATATGCCAAAAGTTCGTGTCGGTTTTTCCCGAAGTGCGGTGTGCTGCAGCTTGCGATCCGTCGGTGTCCAAACTGTTATCCTTTGAGGACGTAAGTTCCTTTGTTTTACGGCAACATAGTGAACGGGCTGTTAAGCAGGGTTTCGACGGAGCTTGGACAAGATGGCGAGGGCGTTCATCCCGAAAAGGGGGGCACCTGCAACAAGCTGGTATGGTCGCCGCAAGATTGTGTTAACCAAGGCGGCTCTGTCGCGACCCCATTCCGGTTTTCTTTACGTTTTTGGAGCAAACTAAAAACGCTTTCGAACAAGGATGAATCAGGATGTTCCGACTCTTATTAGCTGCCATGGCCGTTGTTGCCTTTAGTTTCGCCGCCGCCGCAGAAGGTTGGGTGTTGCAAAGCACCAATGGCAATGTTCGTATTTCAGTCGACGGAAAAACGTGGAGCCGAGCCAAAGAGGGTGCCGACGTCGCAAGTGGAACGTGGATTAGGACAGGAGCGGGCAGTCGAGCGATACTTGGGCGAGGTGTGGAGCGGATCGTCTACCGGGCCAATACACTGGCGGCTGTGTCGGTTTCCCAGCCGACGGGTCAGACCACGCAGGTCACGCACGAAAGAGGGGCGGTTTTTCTATCCGTCGCCACCACGAAGCGGCAACGTACAAGTGTTGTGACACCCCACCTCGCAGCTGTGATCAAAGGGACTGTTCTGGAGGTGATCACCGATGAGGAAAGCGCTTCGGTGCGGGTGGACAAAGGTGTCGTTGAGGTGAGTATTGATGAGCGCAGCGTTGACGTGACCGCCGGACGTGAGGCGTCGTCAGACGGTCGGTCGCTGAGCGTGTCTGAAGCTACGGTCACAAGCCGCGTACCGGGCGCATCAAATACATTCGGTCTAGATCTCAATAACGTTCCGGGGGCTACCGGCAACGGGAATGGTAACGGCAACAGGAATGGCAACGGCAACGGCAGCGGCAATGGCAACGGGAATGGCAACGGCAACGGCAACGGCAATGGCAACGGCAACGGCAACGGCAACGGCAACGGCAACGGGAATGGCAACGGCAACGGGAATGGCAACGGCAACGGCAACGGGAATGGCAACGGCAACGGGAATGGAGGCAGAAACTGACATCTTTTATCGTACCACGCCATATTTTCATCGCACATCTCATTGTCGTGGTGGTCTTTTTCGCTGACCGAAGTGGCTTTCTTTTAGGCTTGAATGATCGTCTGGAAGATTTTCGTACTACACACGCTGAGCGTGCAACCTCGGGTAACTTCGTCTTTGTCGCCATTGATGCGACTTCCATCCAATCAGCAGGAGGATGGCCCTGGTCACGTCAAGTGCACGCGGAAATTCTCAACAATCTGACCGATGCCAATGCGCTTGATGTCTTCTTCGACATCGATTTTGCATTTTCATCCGATCTTTCAGGTGATACCGCCTTCGCTAATGCCTTAGATCGATCCGGAAGCACCTATTTGCCTGTGTTCCAACAGGCGGAACGAGCTGGCAAAGCCGAGCAAATAACAAATTGGCCGCTGGCGCTTTTTGCCGAACGAAGTTGGCCTGCGCTGGTCAACGTGTTTAGCGATAGACAGGGCACGGTGCGCTTCTACCCTTTCGGTGAAACCATCGACGGCAACTACATTCCCTCTGCTGCTGCGCTCCTTACGGGGACCTTCTCAGTACGGTCAGGCAACTTTCCCATCAATTTCTCTTTTCGCCCAGAAAACGTGCCTACCATCTCCGCAATTGATGTGGCGACTGGCCAGTTCGATCCAGATTTGATCGCGGGACGCTCGGTCATTGTTGGGGCTTCGGCGATCGAATTGGGTGATCTCTTCGCCGTACCCATTCACGGGATTATTCCCGGGCCGTTGGTTCACATCCTGGCGGCAGAAACGTTAGCCGCCAGTCTAGTGCCAGCAACCCTTACGGTCGAGTGGGTTCTATTGGCCCTGTTGGCGCTTCTACTGCTCCTGCAAACGCCACTATTTCGCAAACCTGTCGTTTTAATTTTAGCCGCGGGCTTTGCGATTATTGCCAGCGAAGCTACGGCTTTCATACTGTTTGCAACCAATTCTGTTGTCGTCCCGACCGGAGCTCTTTATCCTAGCTTGCTCGCCTTCTGCAGCTGGTCTTTGTTACTAAGGCTGAAGCAGAATGGTTGGGTTATCAACCGCCAAAAACAAGAGGTTGCGAACACATCGGCGCTGCTGCAACAAGTGTTCGATGACAGTTTCGACGCCATTGCCATCGTGGATGAAACCGGCGCGGTTAAGATGCATAGCGACACCGCAGCCAATCTCTTTGGTTTCAATGAAAAAGATCAACTTGAGTTGCCAGCACGCTTGAAAGAAGAGGCTTTGGCAATGATGCGCAACGGCGGTAACAGAGCTGTCCACACCTATGAGACTTTCGACAGCAGTACGCCGCTCCAAATAGAATATAGCGTTACGCCATCTCAGACGATCTCATTTGAAGGCACGAAAGAACACACACAGAGTATCGCCACGTTGGCGATGCGCGATGTGACGAAAATCAAAGAGCAGGAACGCAAAATCGCCTATCTGTCGAGTTACGACGAGCTGACAGGTGCCTTGCGGCGCAGCGTGCTGCTGGATTTCATGGAGCTGCGCGCTGCGGCGGGCGAGCCCTTTACAGTGTGCGTCTTTAACTTAAGCCGCTTCAAGACAATCAATGTGGTCCTCGGACGTGATGTCGGAGATGCCTTGCTTCAGCAGGTGGTGAAACGGCTGGAGCGGGCCAGACTGAACATTTCAGCCGTGGCACGATTGGGTGGCGATACATTTGCATGCTTTACCGAATTTGCAACGGATGACACAGAGGCTTCGGCGGTGGCACGCAGTCTATGTGAGCGCATTGCGGAACCCTATGCACTAGAGAACGCCAAGGCGCGTGTAGGGGTTAAGCTCGGTTACTTCTTGGTCTCTCCTGATATTGAGTTTGACGCTGTGAGTGCCTTGTCCCATGCCGAAGAAGCACTCGATGCGGCCCGGCTTGCGGGCGACGCCGAACCCCGCCCCCATGACCCTCTGCTATCGCGCACGCAGTTCCGTTCACGACAGATCGAGCGCGCCATGGGCCAGGCGCTGGATCAGGAAGAGTTTGAGGTTTGGTATCAGCCGCAACACGGTCTCGACGATCTGGGACTGATCGGCTCAGAGGCCCTTTTACGCTGGAAATCGGAAACCCTTGGCCAAGTATATCCCGATGAATTCATCGAGATCGCGGAGTCGACTGGCTTCATCAAAGAACTCGGCGAGTGGGTGTTAGAAAGGTCGATGCAAGACACCCTCAAGTTGCCTAGTGATCTGAGCGTCGCAGTAAATGTGTCTGGTCTTCAGATGACAAGCGACACGATCGTTAGTGACGTCAACAGGCTTATACGCGACACTGGTTTTCCCGCGTCACGTTTATGCTTGGAACTAACCGAAACCGTTCTGTTCGACGGGACAGACGACCTAGTAGAAAAGATGCGCGACATCCAGTTTCGTGGCGTGAGTTGGGCCTTGGACGATTTTGGAACGGGCTACTCCTCAATGGGTTATCTATCCAAACTTCCAATCGACAAACTGAAGGTGGACAAATCCTTTACGCTTTGCTTGAGCACTGACCCAGCGGCCGCACCCATTCTTGTCGCGATAAGCGATCTGGCGCGAGGCTTGGGGATGACGCTCTTGTGTGAGGGCGTCGAAACCGAAGACCATCTGAATTTTCTCAAAACGCTCCATTGCGCTGAAGCCCAAGGTTACCTCTTCGGTAAGCCAATGCCGTATTCTGAGTTCGCAACATATGTGGAACAAGAAAAATCCGACGGTGCAAACAGAGCAAGAGCTGGGTTTTGAAGTCCAGACAGCAGCCCCGCGCGAAATACTTCGCGAAAGTAAGTTACTTGCTGTCCGCCAAGCCTCGCAAAGTTTTTTTCTAGCTCCGAAATTCCTTTCGTAGGCGCAAATATTATTCTCTTTTCCAGGTCGCTTGAATGTCGGCTGTAAAGGTTCGGGCAAGCACGATCGGTGCTTGCAGCGAATGACCGGAATCCGCCCATTTAGCCAAAAGTCGGTTTTGGAGTGTAACCTGATCAAGCTCATTGGCACCCATATGTCACCCAGTTGAAAGGCACTCAAACACATGGGGGCGTGAGGGCTTCGTAAGTTTCTGTTTTCGCTTGATTTAAATGGTGCCCGGGGGCGGAATCGAACCACCGACACGAGGATTTTCAGTCCACTGCTCTACCCCTGAGCTACCCGGGCACGGGATGCCAAAATATTGGCTGGGTTCGCGGGTTTTAGGAGTTTGCTGCTTGGCTGTCCAGTGTATATTTTCTTTATTTTACAAAGGATTTTTGCCACGCTTGAGTTGACCATTATGAATCTGGCATTCAAGGCGTTGGAATACGTATGGCTTTAAGGACGCGGACTTATATAACCGCCAAAAATTATTGCGCAGTGGGTCTATCTCCCGACCCTGATCTTTGATGTTTCGATCAAGGTGGCCTGAAGCCCACCTTACGGCACCTGCAATCAATGAGGTTTTTCTTGCCGCTCAGGGTTGCGCAGGGCTTCTTCAAGCACCTGTTCGACATCCTCGGGGTCCGTTGAAGGAACCGCGTAGCTGCCGTTGAACCAGCGCGCCAGATCGACGTCCGCGCAGCGTTTAGAGCAAAAGGGGCGCGTTTTGATGTCGGTTTTCTTTCCACATAACGGGCAAGTCATACCAGCACCTCCGAGGTCGGCAGGCGCGCGCGTTTTCGTTGCAATTCGTAATGCCCCAGCGGGGTCCAGCCGACCAGGGCCGTATCGATATCATCACTGCGAAAACTCTGGCGGAGCGCGGTTTCGAACGTGCGGCGGTCCTTTTTCGCCATGGGCGCGAGATCCAGGACGATTTGACCACCCAACCCGCGCAGGCGCAGCGCCCGCGGCAGGGCCTTGGCGCAGGCCATATTGGCTTTGATTCCGGCCGCCAGCGACGCATCCGCCCCGGTATTGACGTCCACCGCAACCAATGCGCGTGTGGGTTCCACGAACAGGCTGGCACCCCCGGTGAGCGCAACCTGGGCATCCTTCAGCTCTTCAAGGGCATCCAACACACCATGTGTTTCAAACCCGCCCGGATCGGTCACGACATCGGCGGGGGCAACCCAATCACGCCATGCCAGGACATGGGGGCCATCACCTTCGGCCAGCATCTCCATCTCCTGGCCTGTATCCTCAAGCACGCGGGCGGCGAGGTCGGCCATATTGGCGATGTCCTCGGCAATATCATCCGCGTCAGCACCCGCGCAGGACGAGCGCAGGATCAGCCCGGTTGCGATCCCGTTCAACGCATCATGCGCGATTTCCAGCAGGCGGTCGCGTTCGGCCTCATCCTTGATGCTGCGGCTGATGTTGAGCCCCGGCGCGCCGGGTGTGACGATGGCGTAACGGCTCTTGAAGAGGAGTTTCTGCGTCACCGGCAGAGCCTTTCCCGGTTCAGCGTATCCCGATACCTGCACCAGAATCATCTGTCCCGGTGCCAGACCCTTGACCTGGCGCAGAAACGCCGCACCATCGGGGGTCTTCAGGAACATACCGCCCTGCCCTTTGACAGGGCGGTCCGCAATCGCGCGATAAATCGTGCCCGGACGCGGGGCATCGGCATCGATCAGCAGGTCTTCGAGTTGCCCATCGACAAGCAACGCCGCCGCCTCACGCTCCGCGAGATGGTCAAGGATGATGCTGCGACCCTTCATGATATTGCTCCGTTCAAAGGATATCCCGCCGCGCGCAGCAGGTTTGCCGTTTCAGCCAAAGGCAGGCCAACAATGCCCGTAAAAGACCCGCTGATCCAGGGAATGAGCGCCCCGGCAGGGCCCTGAATACCATAGCCGCCCGCCTTTCCGCGCCAATCACCGCTCGCGATATAAGCGCGCAGCTCTTCTTGCGAGATCGATTTCATACGCACCGTACTGACGACGTCCTTTTCCCAGATCTTCGCGCCACAACGCAGCGCCACGGCCGTGATCACACGGTGCCTGCGCCCCGAAAGCGCGCGCAAGAAGGCCGCGGCCTCATCGGCATCGCCTGGTTTTCCCATGATGCGCCGACCCAAGGCGACCGTGGTATCCGCGCAAAGCACCACATCCGTGTCCTCGGCGGAGACGGCTTCAACCTTCTGGCGGGCGATACGGCGACAATAAGGTCGCGGCAATTCGCCTTTTTGGGGGTCTTCGTCGATGTCGGGCGCGCGGATTTCATCCGGCAAAACGCCGATTTGCGCCAGCAATTCCTTGCGACGCGGACTTCCGGACCCCAATATAAACAAGGGCTTACTTGAAGCGGTAGTTGATCCGACCCTTGGTCAGATCATAAGGCGTCATCTCGACCTGCACCTTGTCGCCAGCCAGAACACGGATGCGGTTCTTGCGCATCTTGCCTGCCGTATGCGCGATAATCTCATGGCCGTTTTCAAGCTCGACCCGAAATGTGGCGTTCGGCAGGAGTTCCTTCACGACACCGGGGAATTCGAGCGTATCTTCCTTGGCCATGTTTTCTCCATCATTGCACGTCCACCCATTTATGGACGCCGCCTAGATGCGCGCATTTGCGAAGGTTTTCAAGGGGGGATTCAGCGCAACACCACATTAGATGCCGGGTTATCGCGTCCTTTTTGCTCTTGCCAATGCAAGCGGCCCAAAACCCGACCATCGCTGCGTACATTGGCAATGGCATCCAGATCAACCTCGCCGTAGGTCCACCCCGGCATGCCGATCTTGCCTTGCGCCATCACACCGCTATCGGCAAACCCAACATCAGGCGGGCCAAAGACCGCGCCCATACCCGTGGTCACATCGACCGCCTCTGACCAGGGGGCCTCGCCCACCAGGGACGACATGATGCTCACGCATTGGTTTTCCAGCGCCCGCGCCATCGCGCCGATGCGCACGCGCCAATACCCCGACAGCGCCTCGGTACAGGAGGGCACAAGGATCATGTCGCATTCGCTCAGCGCGCGCCCCAAAAGGGGGAATTCGCTGTCATAGCAGATCAGAATGCCGATCCGACCGATTCCCGTGTCAAAGATCTGCAACGGCCCGCCGCCGATCACGCCCCAGGCATCGCGCTCAAACCGGGTCATGATCTGTTTGTCCTGCACCCCGATGCCACCGCCGGGCGCAAAAAGCCGCGCGCGGTTAACCGGACGGGTGGTGGTTGCGGCAGGTCCCGAGGCGGCCAGAATGTGAATATTATGTTCCGCGGCCAGTTTCTGGTGCACCGCATCCGCATCCGCCAGCCGATCCGACACCGCGAATAACGATTGTTCCAGATCGGCGGCCACGTCACGCCCCGCCAGCGTGGCCAGTTCCATCGCCCCGTATTCGGGGAAAACGGCCAAGCGCGCGCCCGCCTGCGCCGCCTCAAACACCCAATTGGCGATCTTATCTTCGTATTGCGCCCATGAGGTAAGGAAATCCAAAGGGTAGGCGGCGGTGGCAATTTTCATGTCGGAACTCCGGGTCAAATCCTTTGGCTATCGTTTCGAAAACGGCACTGAACCGCAATAGGTTATGACACCGGCACGTGGTTCACCTGTTGCAACCGCGCATCCGCAAGCCTGCATGTCCCTGTCGCGCGCAGCATTGGCTGGATGGTCCCGGTGCCTCAGGCGTTTCATGTGCACGCATCGGTTTCACGGCCAGCTTGTCGTGCATCTCTTGCCCTTTGACAGTGATCCCTGATCACGGCATCAAAGGCGCGATAACACAGGAGACCCCCCATGCAGAAAATCGTGATCCTGACGGGTGCCGGAATTTCAGCCGAAAGCGGTCTTGGGACCTTTCGCGCCGAAGGCGGGCTCTGGGCGCAGCACCGGATCGAGGATGTGGCCACCCTGGAAGGGTTCCAGCGCGATCCCAAACTGGTGGTGGATTTTTACAACGCACGGCGCGCGCAGGCCGCTGAGGCCACCCCCAACGCTGGACATCTTGCGCTGGCAAAGCTGGAGGCGGCGTTTCCGGGCGAGGTGGTTTTGATCACGCAAAACGTCGATGATCTGCACGAAAGGGCGGGTTCGCAAAAGGTGATGCACATGCACGGGGCGCTCAGTGGTGCGCTTTGTGGTTCATGCGATCACCGTTGGCCCGCGCCCATGGTCATGGCACCGGGTGACCCCTGCCCCGCCTGCGAAAAACCGACCGCGCGGCCCGATATCGTGTGGTTTGGCGAAATGCCTTACGATATGGAAGAAATTTTCGATCATCTGGCCAGCGCGGATATTTTTGCCAGCATCGGCACATCGGGCAATGTGTACCCGGCTGCGGGGTTTGTAGCCGAAGCGCGGCGCCACCGCGCGCAGACCGTGGAGTTCAATCTGGAAGCCTCGTTGGTCGCCAGCCAGTTCGACGATATCCGCATCGGTCCCGCCACGCAGACCTTGCCGCTCTGGGTCAGCGAAATTCTGGCCCGGTAACGCAAAAAGAACCCGCCCGGTTGGGGGCAGGTTCTTTCAAAACGCATCAAAGGCGGATCAGCTCAGCGCTTCTGCCGTGTCGGATGATTTCGCAATCGCCTTTTTTACTTTCAGCGCATTGGCCGAAAGCTCAACATCCTTCGCTTTCGCCAGGAACTGATCAAGACCACCGCGGTGATCGACAGTGCGCAGCGCAGCCGCAGAAATGCGGAACTTAAACACGCGACCCAAGGCTTCGGATTGCAGGGAAACGTCGTTCAGGTTCGGCAAAAACCGGCGACGGGTCCGGTTTTTGGCGTGGCTTACGTTATTGCCCGACATCGGGCCTTTTCCGGTCAATTCGCAAACGCGCGACATGGGTTCATCCTTTTTTTATGCATCGCCCCGGCGGTCCGGGATACGACGAAGGGGGCAGCCACAGGCCACGCCCCGGAAATTCGTTTGCTGGCTTTAGTTGGAATCGCTGTGGCGGTCAACCCAAGCCGGGCCGGTTTCACGGTTTTGATGTATCAGATTTGCTCAAGCTGGTCAGAAACGCCGCCGCCGCCGCCGCCGGAGCGGTATGACCTGCGGCCACCTCCTCCCCGAGGCGCATTAACGCGCCCCGCGCCTGCGGTGTTTCCAACTGTGCCAAAAGCCCATTTCTGACGTCCTGTTCGAACCAATACCGCGCCTGATCCGCGCGTGTCCGCTCCCAAAACCCCTGTTCCTGTCGCCAATCGCGCAAGCTATTCAAATCCGCCCAGACCGCATCCAACCCATCCTCCTGCAAGGCCGACACCATCATGGCCTTTGGATAGCCCGGTGGGTCCTGCGCGCGTTTGCGCAGCAGCCGCAGCGCTCCTGCATAATCCGCGCAGGTCCGCATGGCGGCGGGTTTCAGATCACCGTCCGCCTTGTTGATCAGGATCATATCGGCGATCTCCATGATGCCGCGCTTGACGCCCTGCAATTCATCGCCCCCCGCTGGGGCCAACAGTAATAAGAAGATATCGGCCATCTGCGCCACGACGGTCTCGGACTGCCCCACGCCGACCGTTTCGATCAGAACGACATCGAAACCCGCGCCCTCGCACAGGGCGACCGCTTCACGCGAACGCCGCGCCACACCGCCCAGATGGGTCTGGCTCGGAGAGGGGCGGATAAAGGCCGCGGGGTCACGAGAGAGCCGATCCATCCGGGTCTTATCCCCGAGAATCGAGCCCCCCGAGCGCGTGGAGGAGGGATCAACAGCCAGCACCGCGACCTTTAAGCCCTGTGCCACCAGCATCATCCCGAAACTCTCGATGAAGGTCGATTTGCCGACCCCCGGCGTGCCCGACAGCCCGATGCGCAGGGCCTGGCGCGCCTTGGGCAGCAGGTCCAGCAAGGCCACGGCCTGCGCCTTGTGATCGCTGCGCGCGCTTTCCACCAATGTGATCGCGCGCGCCAGGGCACGGCGTTCACCTTTTTGCACACGCTCCGCCAGATCGGCGATATCAAGATTATGGTCAGTTTTCATGATTTTGATTTGTCCTGTAGCCGCGCGTAAATGTCCAGTGCTTGGCCGCACGCGCATCATTCGCTAAGCAGCGGTATGGAAATGTCCCTGCCCATTGATACCGTTCTGCCAGAGGTGATCGCGCGCCTGCGTGGAAACCGCCGTTTGGTGCTGCAAGCCCCGCCAGGTGCGGGCAAAACCACGCGCGTCCCTCTGGCGATCCTTGCAGCGGGGCTCACACCGGGCAAGATCATCATGCTCGAACCCCGCCGCCTTGCCACCCGCGCGGCGGCCGAGCGCATGGCCGATACGCTTGGTGAAAAGCCGGGCGAAACCGTCGGTTACCGGATGCGCGGTACGACCAAAGTATCGCGCGCCACTCGGATTGAAGTCGTCACCGAAGGCATCCTGACGCGGATGATCCAATCCCAACCCGACCTGCCGGGGATCGGGGCCATCATATTTGACGAGTTCCACGAACGCTCGCTGAATGCCGATCTAGGGCTGGCGCTGGCGCTGGAGGTGGCGGGTGCGCTGCGCGGTGATCTGTTTCTGATCGTCATGTCGGCCACGCTTGATGCCGAGCCGATTGCGCATCTGATGGGCGCGCCTGTTGTGACATCCGAGGGGCGTGCGTTTGAGGTCACGCCGCATTGGCTGCCCAAGCCTGTGCCAAAAACGCAACGGCTGGAGCAGGCGGTTACGGACCTGACTCTGAGCGCGCTGACCCAAAACGCCGGCAGCGCGCTGGTTTTCCTGCCCGGTGAAGGCGAAATCCGACGGGTCGAAGCTGCACTGCGCGCGCAGGTGCCCCCGGACGTGAGCCTGTGCCCCCTGTTCGGCGCAATGCCCTTCAAGGAGCAGCGCGCCGCCATCGCGCCTGTCGCATCGGGGCGCAAGGTCGTCTTGGCGACGGCGATTG
This sequence comes from Roseobacter fucihabitans, assembly GCF_014337925.2. Classification (NCBI taxonomy): domain Bacteria; kingdom Pseudomonadati; phylum Pseudomonadota; class Alphaproteobacteria; order Rhodobacterales; family Roseobacteraceae; genus Roseobacter; species Roseobacter fucihabitans. Next base: position 3,036,450 of record NZ_CP143423.1, read on the forward strand.
CCGAAACCTCGCTGACCATCGAAGACATCCGCATCGTCATTGATGCGGGGCTTGCCCGGCGCGCGGAATTTGATGCAGGTTCCGGCATGTCCCGCCTGATCACCACGCGGGTCAGCCGGGCAGAGGCGACCCAGCGGGCCGGACGTGCGGGGCGTGTCGCGCCGGGGGCCTGTTACAAGCTTTGGACACGCGGACAGGATGGCGCACTCCCGGCCCATCCGCCCGCAGAGATAGACGTGGGCGATCTGACGGCACTGGCGCTTGAGGTCGCCGTTTGGGGCGGGAGCGTGGGTGAAATGCCCTTTGTGACACCACCGCATGAGGGCCGTTTGCAAGAGGCTCAGGACGTGCTCAAAATGCTGGGGGCTTTGGATGAAAACGGGCGTATCACCGCGCATGGCAAGACGCTATCAGCCCTGCCTCTGCATCCACGGCTTGCACATATGCTAACAAAAGGCGGTATGAATGCACCGCTTGTCACCGCAATTTTATCTGAACGCGACATTCTGAGAGGTGCACCCACAGATTTACGGCTGCGCATCGAGGCGGCCAGAAATCCGTCGCAATTTCGCAACCAACATAACATGGACCCCAACCGCGCAGCCCTTGCGCGCATCCATCAGGAAGCCAAGAGGCTGGCGTCAAAAGCACAAGGGGGCGGACCCGAAGATATCGGCATCCTCGCGGCACTGGCCTATCCGGATCGCATTGGCCTGCGCCGCCCTGGCGAGGCGGCACGGTTCATTCTGTCAGGCGGAAAAGGTACCGTCATGCCCCAGGGTGATCCGCTGAGCGCAGCACCTCTTATTGTGGCAACGGACCTTGATGGGGACCCCCGTGAAGCCCGAATTCGCCAGGCCGTCGCCCTGGACAGGGGCGATTTACGAGCGACGTTTCCAGATCAGATTGCCTGGCAGACTGTCTGTATCTGGTCGCGACGCGAGGCGCGAGTGTTGACGCGTAAACAGGAACGGTTTGGCGCGCTCATTCTTGAGGATCGCATGTGGCAAGAAGCACCGGCAGAAGAGATCGCGCGGGCAATGCTGGAGGGGGTGCGCCAATTGGGGTTACTGGCGAGCCCGAAAGCCACACGCTTCATGGCGCGCGCCAAATTGATGTCCCAAACAGATCCCCAGTTCCCGGATTTCTCAGAAGATCACCTTATGGAGTGCCTGGAGGACTGGCTGCTGGCGCATTTGTCCGGTGTTAAAACGAGCGCCGACTGGAAGCGGTTCGACATCACGCCGGCGCTGAAGGCGCGGCTGAGTTGGGAGCAGTCACGCGCGCTGGACGCCGCCGTCCCGCCATATTTCATCACGCCGCTTGGCCGTCAGGTTCCCATCGACTATGACGGGCCACAACCGCGCATCGCCCTGCGTTTGCAGGAAGTTTTCGGTGTGACGCGCCACCCGAGCGTGGCGGGAACCCCCTTGCAATTGACGCTCCTGTCCCCGGCGCAGCGCCCGGTTCAAGTCACCGAAGATTTGCCCGGATTTTGGTCATCCTCCTATCAAGACGTGCGCAAAGACATGCGCGGACAATACCCCAAGCACCCCTGGCCCGAAGATCCAACGCAAGCCAACCCGACGCTGCGGGCCAAACCCCGCAAGTGAGCACAGTCGCATCACGGCACCAGGCATGATCGCGAACAACGCCTGATAACGGTGGAATTTCATGTGCAGTGCCTCTGAAAAGAGCTCTGCGATGCCGGAACGCCCATGTTGGACTGTCTTCACTTGAATTTGCGTCTGACCGCCAAAATCATCTGAGGTTGTTTACAAAAAATTCGAACTTTTTGCATACTACTTGGGGTCAGTTCAAAATTGTAAATCAACGCCACCCGCCAATAATTTGGAATCCCTGAATAAATCGGATAGGATGGCTAAAAATCAGGTAATAAATACCCCGTTATGATCAATACTGCAAAAACATCACTGACACATGCGGCACGCGAACGGCAAGTTGCAGCACTTTGCTATCGCGAAACGCAAGCGGGTAAAAAAGTGCTGCTTGTAACAAGTCGTGGAACAGGACGGTGGATCGTACCAAAAGGCTGGCCAATCAAAGGGTTGCCAGATCCCGAGGCCGCCTTGCAGGAGGCTTGGGAGGAGGCCGGCGTGACATCCGCCGAGGTGGAAACCGATCCCGTCGGATTTTATGACTACGACAAAAAGCGATCCGGCGGTGAGGTCACCCCGATCAAGACGCAAGTCTACCTCGCCGAGGTGGACACCCTTGCCGATGCATACCCCGAGGACCACCAGCGCGAGCGGCGTTGGTTCACCCAGAATGAAGCCGCAGCCCGGGTCGATGAACCGGAACTCAAGGACATCCTGCGCGACCTCTAGGCCGTCTCAGACCTCAAGACACCAGCGCAGAATGGCTTTTTGCGCATGCAGCCTGTTTTCGGCCTCATCAAAGATCACCGATTGCGGCCCGTCCATGACATCAGATGTGACCTCATCATCGCGGTGCGCGGGCAGGCAATGCATGAATAACGCGTCCGGCTTGGCCTGCGCCATCAATGCGGCATCCACGCGGTAGGGGCGCAGCTGGTTGTGGCGTCTCTCGCGCGCGGATTGCGCATCATGCATCGACACCCAGGTATCCGTCACGATCAGATCCGCGCCCTGCACCGCCTTGGCCGGGTCCCGTTCGATTTCGATACGCGATCCTTTGGTGCGCGCCAGCTCGACAAATTCCCGTTCCGGATCAAGCGTCGGCGGTCCGGTGAATGTCAGATCGAACCCGAATTGCCCGGCGGCATGCAGAAAGGACGCGCAGACGTTGTTGCCATCCCCGGACCAGACCACCTTTTTGCCTTTGATCGGGCCGCGGTGCTCTTCAAAAGTCAGCACATCCGCCATGATCTGGCAGGGGTGCGTGCGATCCGTCAGACCGTTGATCACCGGGACGGTGGCAAATTCCGCCATCTCGGTCAGCACCGCCTCATCAAAAGTCCGTATCATGATCAGATCGACATAGCGGCTCAACACCCGCGCCGTATCGGCAATGGTTTCGCCGTGACCAAGCTGCATGTCACTGCCCGACAGAACCATGGTTTGCCCACCCATCTGGCGCACGCCCACGTCAAAGGACACGCGCGTCCGGGTCGATGGCTTTTCAAAAATCAGCGCCACCATGCGATCCTTGAGCGGTTGATCCGCATCCAAAGCCCCGCGTGGTTTGCCGAGACGCGCGGTCTTCATATCAGCCGCGGAGTCGATGATCCGCCGCAAATCGGCAGCGTCAGTCAGGTGGATATCCAGAAAGTGGTTCATTTTTTGGTCTCAAATTCATGTGGATCAGGCAAAGCCCGTTATTAACAATTCATGTCTCAAGCGACGGCAAGTGCCGCCGCAGCCGCATCAAGGCGATCAATCGCCTGTGCGATTTCGCTGTCCTCGATCGTCAGGGATGGCAACAGCCGGATCACGTTATCCGCTGCCGGAACGGTCAGGATCAGCTGCTCATACCCCGCCTGAACAAGATCGCCGTTAGGGAGTTTGCATTTCACGCCCAGCATCAAGCCCGACCCGCGCACCGCCTCGAACACATCCGGGTGCGTCGCCACAAGCCCCTCAAGTTTCTGGCGCATCAACCCGGCCTTGCGGTTGACGTCTTCCATGAAACCCGGCGCGGTCACGTGATCCAGAACGGCGCAACCCACGGCACAGCCCAGCGGATTGCCGCCATAGGTCGAGCCATGCGTGCCCAGCGTCATGCCGCTGGCCGCATCTTCTGTGGCCAGCACCGCGCCGATGGGAAACCCGCCGCCGATCCCCTTGGCGACCATCATGATGTCGGGTGTAATGCCCGACCATTCATGCGCAAAAAGCTTGCCGGTGCGCGCAACACCGCATTGCACCTCGTCAAAGATCAGCAGAATATCATACTCATCACAAAGATCACGCAGCCCCTTGAGGCATTGATCGGGCACGGGCCGGATGCCGCCTTCGCCCTGTACCGGTTCGATCAGGATGGCAGCGGTGTTTTCGGTGATCGCCGCGGTCAGCGCGTCATGATCGCCAAATTCGAGATGCACGAAACCGGGCAAAAGGGGCCCGAACCCTTTGGTCATTTTCTCCGAGCCCGCCGCCGCAATCCCCGCAGAAGACCGGCCATGAAAGGAGCCGGAAAACGTGATGATATCGGTCTTGTCGGGCTGGCCTTTGTCGTACCAATATTTGCGCGCCATCTTGACGGCCAATTCGCAGGCCTCGGTGCCGGAATTGGTGAAAAACACCGTGTCGGCAAAGGTGTGCGCGGTGAGCTTGTCGGCCAGTTCCTGCTGTTTGGGGATCTGATAGAGGTTGGAGGTATGCCACAGCGCGCCTGCCTGATCGCATAACGCCTGAACCAGCGCGGGATGCGCGTGGCCCAGGGCATTCACCGCGATCCCCGCGCCAAGGTCCAGAAAGCGTCGCCCATCCGCCTCGATTAACCAGGACCCTTCGCCTTTGACAAAGCTGAACGGGGCACGGGAATAGGTCGGCAGAAGGGTCGGGATCATCGGATCGTCCTTAGCAAAAGGCCTGTGGCGTGAGCACGGAAGGTGCATGAGGCTGGCAGGCAGGTCAACAATGTAAGTTGGAAAATGCGCGCTCATAGGCGCAGGATCACGGCAGCGGGGTCAGGCGGCTGCGCGTCGTCGGATCGTTTTATGTGTGACGGTGATCATGCTGCGGCGTCTACGCGATGCCCACCGGTTTGCAAAGCAGTTTTTGACCTCTTGCTGCACGCGCGTTTGAGGCGCATAGCGACGCTCATGTTTCAGCCCAAAACCGATAATCCCGGTCTCGCGGTGTTTTTGATGATCATCGCCACCGCCTTCATCGCGGCGACGACGCTGTTTGCCAAGGCTTTGGGCGGGGACACGTTGGGGCCGCCTCTGCATCCGCTCCAGATCAGCCATGGGCGGTTTGTCTTTGCCTTCATGGCCCTGGCCAGCGTTGCGATTGTCCTGCGGCCCCGGTTCACGCCGCCTCATTGGGCGCTGCATATCGCGCGCACCAGTTTTGGCTGGGCCGGTGTCACGCTGATGTTTGCCGCGGTCGCCTTCATCCCGCTCGCGGATGCCACGGCCATCGTTTTCTAAATCCGGTTTTCGCCATGATGCTGGCAATCCCCCTGTTGCATGAAAAAGTCGGCCCGATCCGCTGGGGGGCCGCCGTGATGGCGCTTGCCGGGGCGATGATCCTGCTGCGCCCGACCTCTGAGAGTTTTCAGATGGCCAGCCTGCTGGCGCTCGCCGCTGCGCTGATCATGGGATTTGAATTGATTTTCATCAAAAAACTTTCCGGGCGCGAAGCACCGTTTCAGGTCTTGCTGATCAACAACATGCTGGGCATGGGCATTTCATCGCTTACGGTGATTGCCGTCTGGCAGATGCCGAGCCTCGCGCAATGGGGTGTTTTGATTGCGCTTGGCCTCTGTATGGCGCTGGCGCAGGCCTGTTTTATCAATGCGATGGCGCGTGCGGATGCAAGTTTCATCGCGCCTTTCAGCTACGGCACATTGTTGTTTGCCACGCTTTACGACATCGCCTTTTTCGCGCAGATTCCGGATACGATCACCCTGGCGGGCGGGTCGATTATTCTTTCAGGCGGGGTGCTTTTGACCTGGCGCGAGGCCAAGGCACGCAAGCGCGCCGCGCAAACGGAACCAAAGCCCCGCGTTCACCGCTTGTAACTCCGCCTGTAGTGATTAGAATAGGGGGCTGACGATAGATACCGGGCGGTCCGCAATGTGCAGGGCCGCTTTTAACTTAGGGAATGGCTGATGTCTTGGACGGACGATCGCGTAGAACTGCTCAAAAAGATGTGGGGCGAAGGACAATCCGCCAGCCAGATCGCCAAGGAGTTGGGTGGTGTAACGCGCAACGCGGTCATCGGCAAGGTACACAGGTTGGGCCTGTCCAACCGCGCCACCGCCTCCGCGACAGCCAAGACGGACGCCAAGCCCAAACCCGCCCCAAAGGCAGAAGCCAAGGCCAAGCCCGCACCCAAACCCGCCGAACCGGCGACTGCCAAGGCCGACCCGCCTCCGCCGCCCGTCAAGCTGCCGGCGCGCAAGCAGATCATTCCGGCCGGTCAACCGCTGCCGCCGCAGCCCTCGGCCAATGAGATCAGTCCGGAAGCCCTGGCCAAAGTCTCCGAGATCGAGAAAAAGGCTAAGCGCCTAGGTCTGATGGAATTGACCGAACGCACCTGCAAATGGCCCGTCGGCGATCCCGCCACAGAGGATTTCTGGTTCTGTGGTCTGCCCGTGCAACAGGGCAAGCCCTATTGCGAGGCCCATGTCGGCGTGGCGTTCCAGCCGATGTCATCACGCCGCGACCGGCGCCGCTAATACCGGGCATCGACGGACAGAACAATCAAGAGCCCACGCCATTATGGTGTGGGCTTTTTTCGTGTTGAAACAGTTTGAACACAATGGTGAATTGCGCTGCGCGCTGCATCGTTTATGACCATGCAGAGATTTTGAAAGCGGGAGCGCCACCATGCCGTCATCTTCCACGATCCGGGCCGCGGATGCCGTTGCGCGCCGCCTTTATGCGCAGGGGTGCCGCTATGCGTTCGGGATGCCGGGCGGCGAGGTTCTGACCCTGATCGACGCGCTTGAGGATGCCGGGATCAGCTTTGTTCTGGCCAAACACGAAAACGCCGCCGCCTTCATGGCCGAAGGGGCCTATCACCGCACTGGTGCGCCTGCCATTCTGGTGGCCACGGTGGGTCCAGGGGCGCTTAACGGGGTCAATGCGGTCGCCAATGCGCATCAGGACCGCGTGCCGATGATCGTGCTGGCGGGGGCCGTGGACGGCGATGAGGCGCAGAGCTACACGCATCAGGTTCTCGACCAGCAAGCCGTGTTTCGCCCCATTACCAAGGCCAGTTTCTCGCTTGTCCCCGGTGCGGCGCATATCATCATCGACAAGGCCATCGGCATTGCCACCGAAGGGCGCCCCGGCCCCGTGCATATCGACGTCCCGATCGCCGTGGCCGATACGCAGGTGCCCGCGAATGCCGCCCCTGCCCGGCCCAAGGCCTCCCCGGTTGCGCCCACGGGGGGCGATCTGGAAACGGCCCGCTTGTGGCTATCCGAGGCCAAACGGCCCGTCATCATCGCCGGGCTGGATGCGATGGTGGAGGGGGCGGGTGACGCGCTTATGCGATTTGCCGAAACCTACAATGTGCCGGTCATCACGACCTATAAGGCCAAGGGCTTGATACCTGAGGACCACCCGCTTTCACTGGGCGGTGCGGGTCTGTCTCCCTTGGCGGACCGTCATCTTTTACCCTTGATCGAAAAGGCCGATCTCATTCTTTGTGTCGGCTATGATCCCATCGAAATGCGCACCGGATGGCGCAACATCTGGAACCCATTGCAGCAACGCGTGATCGACATCATAGCCGAGCCGAACCACCATTACATGCATCAGGCCAGCCTGAATTTCATCGCCGATTGCGCCGCCAGTCTGGATGCGCTCGCGCACGACACGCAAGCGCAAGCGCAAGAAACCTGGCCCGGTGGCGAGATCGCGGCCACGCAATCGGCGCTCTCGGCGGCCTTTCCCAGCGATGAGCCATGGGGACCCGGTGCGGTAATGGACACCTGCCGCAAGGTTCTGCCACGCACCACGCTGGCAACGGTCGACAGCGGCGCGCATCGCATTCTGCTCAGCCAGATGTGGCACTGCTATGAGCCGCGCGGGCTGACGCAATCCACCGCCCTTTGCACGATGGGCTGTGCCATACCGCTGGCCATGGGCACGAAACTCGCCGACCCGGAACGCCCAGTGATCAGCTTTTGCGGCGATGCGGGGTTCCTGATGGTTGCAGGGGAATTGTCCACCGCGGCGGAACTGGCCCTGAAACCCATCATCCTCGTCTTTGTTGATGCCTCCCTGTCGCTGATCGAACTCAAGCAACGCTCCCGCCAGATGAAAAACCGCGGTGTGGATTTCGCCAAACATGATTTTGCAGCTATGGGTGTCGCCTTTGCCGGCGCGGGGCATACGGTCACGAACCGCGCGGAATTGAGCACCGCGCTACAAACCGCAATGACGGCGGACACCTTCACCGTCATCGCGGCGGTGATCGAACGCGGAGCCTATGATGGTCGTATCTGACACCCCCATGGCACTGGATGGCCTCGTCGTTCTCGACCTCAGCCGTATTTTGGCGGGACCCACCGCAACACAGATATTGGGCGATCTTGGCGCAACCGTGATCAAGGTCGAAAACCCCAAATCAAAGGGGGATGACACGCGCGGCTGGGGTCCGAATTACGCGATGGACGCGGACGGCAAACGCACGGATCTGTCGGCCTATTTCATGGCGGCCAACCGCAACAAGCTGTCCATTTCCGTTGATCTGTCCACGGCGGAGGGTCAGGACACCATCCGCCACCTCGCCGCCCGTGCGGATGTGGTGGTCGAGAATTATAAACCCGGCGGCTTGGCCAAGTATGGTCTGGATCACGACACGCTGCTCAAGGCCCACCCCGCTCTAGTCTATTGCTCGATTTCCGGTTTCGGGCAAACCGGGCCGAACCGAGAACAACCCGGCTATGACCTTATGGCACAAGGCTACGGCGGGATCATGTCGCTGACCGGCGCGCCCGATGGCCCCCCGATGAAAGTCGGCGTGGGGATCGCGGATGTTATGTGCGGGATGTATGCCACCATCGGCATCCTTGCCGCTCTGCGCCACCGCGACGCCAGCGGCGAAGGGCAGCATATCGATCTCAGCCTTGTGGATGCGCAAATGGCCTGGCTGATCAATGAGGGCACCAACTTCCTGACCTCGGGCACATTGCCCGAACGCCGTGGCAATGCGCATCCCAACATTGTGCCCTATGACGCCTTTCCCTGTGCGGATGGGCATGTGTTGCTGGCGGTTGGCAATGATGCGCAATTCGCGCGGTTTTGCGATGTGGTGGGTCTGGAGCGACTGGCGCATGATCCCGATTATACAACCAACCTTGCGCGTATCGAGAACCGCGTGACGCTGACCAAACTGATCACGGACGCGCTGGCACCCTTGTCACGCGACGCAGTTTTGGCCAAATGTCACAGCGTAAAAGTGCCCGCCGGTCCGATCCATACCGTGGCCGAGGCGCTGCACTCGGATCAGGCACAGGCGCGCGGCAGCGTCGTCAAGCTCAAAGCCACCAATACGGCAAAAGGGTCGGTCGACGTGCTGGCCAACCCACTCAAATTCTCGCGCACCCCGGTGCAATACCGCCACGCGCCACCGCGTTTCGGACAAGACACCCAAAAGGTATTCGACATGTTTGGCATTCCGCCCAAAGCGGAGTGAAACAACAGCACAAAATCGGCCCTTTTCCGCCTGCTTTACGGTTGTATTGCTGAAACATTGGCCCGTTTTCAACACGCGTCTTCACGTTGGCGTGTAACAGCGCGCGCGACGCTTCGCGGCCTGTCATATTGCGATAAACATTCGAAATCTTTGTTAATTGAAGGCGTGATCTTAATGATGTTTGATATTTGTCAGAGCCCTGTGACGCTCTCCTCTACGCAGGCACTTGACCACTGGAACGGGATGATCCGCGCGTTCCTGGCACATGGCACGACCACACCGACCCATCTTGGTGCCCTGCTGCAAAGCCATCCGGAGTTCGCCATGGGACATGCAGCGCGGGGGTTGTTTTCCCTGATGCTGGGGCGAGCCGAGTTGATCCCGGTTGCGCGGGAGGCGGCCAAAACCGCGCGGGCGGCTTTGCAAATATCCGGGGCATCCACACGTGAAATCCTCTGGGTGGATGCGCTTGATCATTGGTTGGCGGGACGTCCGTCCGGCGCGATCCTGGCCATGGAAGACGTGCTGAGCCAGTACCCGACAGATACGTTAAGTGCCAAGGTCAGCCACGCCATCAGATTCGTTCTGGGTGACGCCAAGGGCATGCGCGCCTCCGTGGAAAATGTGCTGGATGCGCATGGTGCGGATCACGCGTGCCGGGGGTATCTGCTGGGATGTCACGCCTTCGCGCTGGAAGAGACGGGTGCCTATGATCACGCCGAGCGCGCCGGGCGCGAGGGGATGCTTCTGGCACCGGATGATGCCTGGGGGTTGCACGCGATTACCCATGTTTATGACATGACCGCGCGCCCCGAACTGGGCATCGGCCTGATCGAAACACATACCGCAGCCTGGGATCACTGTAACAACTTCCGCTATCATGTCTGGTGGCACAAAGCCCTGCTGCACATGGATCAGGGCCAGCTTGACGTGGCGCTGGGGCTTTATGACGCGCAAATCCGTGCGGATAAAACGGATGACTACCGCGATATTTCAAATGCGACCTCGTTGCTGATGCGGCTGGAGCTGGAGGGCGTGGATGTCGGCCCGCGCTGGGAAGAATTGGCGGATCTGGCGCAAAACCGCACGGATGATGGCTGCGTGGTCTTTGCCGATCTGCACTACATGCTCGCGCTGGCCGGGGCGCAGCGCCCGGAGGCTCAAGACGCCATGGCCCGGCGGTTCGCACGCGATGCGGCAAAAATCGGCGAAATGCCTGCGCTTTACAAGGATCCCGGTGTTGCGGCACTCGCCGGTCTGAACGCCTTTGCTGAGGGGCGTTATGATGCGGCATTCGGCGACCTTATGAGCGCACGCCCTGCCATGCAGAGCATCGGGGGCAGCCACGCCCAGCGCGATGTGTTCGAACGGCTCACCATTGATGCGGGCCTGCGCGCCGGGCGATATGAGCAGACAGAAGCCGTTTTGCGCGCCCGCCTGGCCCAGCGTGCCGGGTGCGAGGATCGCTTTACCCATACCCGTTTGGCTTCGCTTCATGAGGCCCGGCGGATCCCCGCACAGTGAGTGACGGAGCCTGATGACATTCCCCTGGACAAGGCATAAAAACCCGCCATGACGCTTGCTGACCCCTCATATATTGCACCCCGCACCGGTACGACCACGCAAGCGACGCCCGTGGTGAAACAGCGTGACGTGCGTCTTGATTTCTTTCGCGGTATCGCGATGTTCATCATCCTTTTTGCCCATACACCGGGGAATTTTTTCACCTCCTGGATACCGGCGCGATGGGGCTTTTCGGATGCGACGGAAATCTTCGTGTTCTGCTCGGGCATGGCGTCGGCCATCGCCTTTGGGCGGGCCTATGACACGGTGGGCTGGCGTCTGGGCACGGCGCGGGTAAGTTTTCGCGTCTGGCAGGTCTATTGGGCGCATATCGGGCTGTTTTTCGCAGTGGCAACGCTGCTGGCAGCAATCGATATGACGGGGGCTTATGACAAGGTCTATATTGGCACGCTGAACCTGTGGAAGTTCTTTGCCGATCCCGGCCCACAGCTTGTCGGGCTTTTGACGCTGACCTATGTGCCGAATTATTTCGATATTCTGCCGATGTATATGGTCGTTCTGGCGATGATGCCCGTGATCATGGCGCTGTCACGGGTGCATTTGGGACTGGTTGCTCTGTTCATCGGCGGTACGTGGTTTTTTGCGCAACAACATCTGCTTGGTGGCCTTGGCCTTGCGGCTCTCCATTTTGAATTACCCGCGGAACCCTGGTCAGATCGTTCCTGGTTTTTCAATCCCTTCGCATGGCAGCTGATCTTCTTCTCCGGCTTTGCCTTCATGCGCGGCTGGCTGCCCAAACCGCCCGTCTCACCGATCCTGATCGGCCTGGCGCTGGCACTTGTGCTGATCAACGTGCCGCTTTCCAACATCGGCGTGCGCGAATTTGGCTTCGAGTGGGCGCGTGACTGGCGCATCGCCAATAAGGCGTGGATTTCCAAATCTGACTTCGGATTGCTGCGCTATGTGCATTTTCTGGCCTTGGCCTATCTGTGCTGGGTGGCCGCCGGGGACAAGGGTATGCGCCTTTTGACCACCGGGACCAGCGCGCTGTCGCGACTATGGCAGCGCATCCTGGCGATCATTCTCAAGGTCGGACAGCAATCGCTGGCGGTCTTCATCGTCAGCATGTTCACCGCACGGGTCAGCGGGTTCGTGATGGATGTTGTGGGGCGCGATACCTGGACGGTGGTCGCGGTCAATTTTGCCGGAATGGGGGTTCTGGTTCTGACAGCTTATGGCGCGGGATGGTATAAATCCCAACCCTGGCGCAAGAAGGTGGTTTGATATGCTGCGCCGTGATGTTCTGAAATCTCTGGCGGCTTTGGCTGCCGTTCCCGCTGCGGGTTTCGCAGGGGAACCGGGGTTGCAACTGGGCGATGCGCTTCCTTTTGACGGCGATACCGTCCGGGCGACGGCCAAGGCGCTGGCGACACAAGAATACCAGCCCCGCCCCCTGATCCCCGAAAGCTGGCGCAACCTGAGCTATGATCAATACCGAAAGATTTGGTTTGATGGTCGCAACGCGGTCTGGGAGGACACTGACAAGCCCCAAAGGGTCGATGTCCTGGCACCCGGGCTCTATTTTCCGCAGGCGGTTGAGATCAATGTTGTCGAAAACGGCATGGCGCGTCCCCTGGCCTTTGATATGGCGGTGTTTGACAGCACCGACAAATTTCCCGACGTCGAGATTGACGCGACATTGGGCTATTCCGGTCTGCGCCTGCGCGCCGAATTGGAAAACACCGGCATCTTTCAGGAATACGCCGTGTTTCAGGGCGCGAGCTATTTTCGCGGTATCGGGACGGATGAAACCTATGGCCTCTCCGCACGCGGCCTTGCGCTCAAAACGGGCGATCCGATGGGCGAGGAGTTTCCCGATTTTACCCGGTTCTGGATGGAAACACCGGCGGCGGGGGCGGGCGCGGTCGTGTTGCATGCCTTGCTCGATAGCCCAAGCTGCACGGGGGCCTACCGTTTCGAGATTGCACCGGGGGACACGCTGCGCATGTCGGTCTCGGCTGAAATCTTTGCGCGCACCGAGATAACCCATGTCGGCATCGCACCGCTCACATCAATGTTCCTGTTTGATGAAACCATGCGCCAGCGGTTTGATGATTTCCGCCCCGCCGTGCATGACAATGACGGTTTGCTGATCCACAATGGCGCGGGCGAAGTCATCTGGCGTCCTCTGGCCAATCCGCTCACGCTCCAGATCAGCGCCTTTTCGGACAATAATCCGCGTGGCTTTGGCCTGATGCAACGCCCGCGTAAATTCAGCGATTATGCGGATCTCGAAGCGCTTTATCATGCGCGCCCCTCGGCCTGGATCACACCGCAAGAAGACTGGGGGCCAGGTGCCGTGACGTTGGTCGAAATCCCCGCCGATCTGGAAATCTATGACAATATCGTCGCCTATTGGCGCCCCTCGGCCCCGATTGCCGCCGGGCAAAGCCACAAGATGAACTACCTACTTGACTGGGGCGATGATCCGGCACCCCAGGTTGATACGCCCCTGCGCGTGCTTGGTACGGCCATCGGCGGGCGCCCCGAGGGTGGCAAGATCGTCACGATTGATTTCGAGGACGCCGCCCTTGTGCCGCAGGACCTCGATCAACTGGAAATCGTGCTGCGCAGCAGCGCCGGAACCCTGACGCGCGGTCTTGTGCAAAGAAATCCGGAAACAAATGGGCCCCGGCTGGCGTTTACCTTTGAGCCGGAAGATGCGCGCTACATTGAGTTCCGGGCACAGCTGCGTTTGAACAACGCCCCCCTGAGTGAAGTGTGGTTATATAGGTGGACCACCGGGTGAACAACGATTTGCACAACACGGACACGGCAATGACGACCATGCCCCCCCGCACGCCAATGCGCATGTGGGCGCAGGATCTGTCTGCCTGCCCTGACCAGCTTGCAAGCCACGCCAATCCGAACTTTGGGCGTGGCTTTGGGTGGCGACTGGCGCTTTTCGTCCCGGCCCTCACAGCGACCGCATTATTGGTTGCTGGCATGTATGGCTGGCTGTCCGAAACCGGCATGACCGGTCTGGAATGGGTCCTTTTGATGCTCATCGGGGTGACATTCATTTGGGTGACCCTCTCGGTCAGCACGGTCGGGGTTGCCATTGCCGGGCTTTTGGCACGCGAAAAGGCGCAGACCCGCCCGCGTTGTGATATCATACCGTTGGACGTGGCTTTGCTGGTGCCAATCTACAACGAGGTCCCGAGCGATGTTTTTGGCAATGCAACGGCCATGCTGGATGATCTGGCGCGCCAGAACAGCCCGCATCGCTATACGCTGTTTGTGCTCTCCGATACGCGGGATGATGACATCGCGTTGGATGAATTGCGTGCTTTTGCGGCCCTGCGCGCTTCCGCCCCACAAGGCGTCGCCGTCCATTACCGCAGGCGTGAAACCAATTTCGACAAAAAGGTCGGGAACCTGCTGGATTGGATCACCGGCTGGGGGGCCGCCTATGAGGCGATGCTTGTGCTGGATGCGGACAGCCTGATGACGGGGCGCGCGATTGAGCGGCTTGCCGATGAGCTCAGCGTTGATCCCAGCGCCGGTCTGATCCAGACCTTTCCGATGCTGATCGGGGCCGAAACCGTTTTCGCCCGTCTGCAACAGTTCTCTAACATCGCCTATGGCTGGCTGCTGGCCGAAGGTCTGGCCAAATGGGCGCGCAGCGAGGGCAATTACTGGGGCCATAACGCGATTATCCGTACCCGCGCCTTTGCGGCCTCCGCCGGGCTGCCGTATTTGCAGGGGCGCAAGGGCAAGGCGGAGTTGATCCTGAGCCATGATTTCGTCGAAGCCGGGTTGCTGCGCCGCGCAGGGTGGCGGGTGCGCTTCCTGCCGCGCGTGACGGGCAGTTTCGAGGAAACCCCCGGCACGCTGATTGATTACGCGCTGCGCGATCAACGCTGGTGTCGCGGCAATCTGCAACATCTGCGCCTGCTGAAAACCGCCGGGCTGCATCCGGTCTCGCGCTATCATCTGTTCCACGGCGCGGTCAGCTATCTGCTCTCGCCCGCCTGGTTTTTCCTGCTGATTGTCTGGGCCTTGCTGGGCGTGGATTCCGAGACCAACGTTGTGCGGTATTTCAACGAAACCAACCCGCTGTTCCCCGACTGGCCCCCCGAGATGAGCCATATCGATTCAGCCGTCTTTCTGGTCATCATGTACGCCATGCTGCTGACGCCCAAGCTGGTTGGCGCGGGCATCATCGCGCTGCACCCCAAGGCCACCAGGGTCTATGGCGGGCGCGGTGCGTTCCTGATGGCCTTTGTGGTCGAGATCACCCTCTCCATCGCCTATGCGCCGATCATGATGGTACAGCAAACCCGCGCGGTGTTGCGGGCGCTCTTTGGGCGCTCAGATGCCTGGGTGGCGCAATCGCGTCACGCGCAGGCCTATCCGCTCTCGACCCTGCTGCGCTTCCACTGGGTGGAAACCATCCTTGGTCTGGTGCTTTTGGCGGGCTTGGGTGCGGGGCTGGTATCGTTCTGGCTGATCCCGATTATGGCGAGCCTCTGCCTTGCGGTGCCGCTCTCCGCCCTGAGCGCCGTACCGCTATCACGCAGGCTGCCGGGAGGGCTGAAAATGCAAAGCCCCAACACGATCCGCGAACCCGGCATCGTCAGCCGCGCCCGCCTGGAACGCTCCCGTCTTCACGCCATGCTGAAAGCGGCGCGCATGCCTGCGGAATAATACCGGGCGGTCGTTATTGGTGTTCAGGACATCGTGCGTGGATCAGGAATGACGCGCTTGGGATCATGGTGGATCCGGTCAAGGTGAGGCGGCCTGCAGGACGCGATGGCGGTCAAAAGAGCTCAGCCCTTGCGCCGCACCGGCAAGCCGCGTTTGATCCAGCCGGGTCCTGCACCAGATCCAAGCATCCCTTCAGGAACATCAATAATACGCGTAAACCCGGCGCTCAGGAGTTTCGCGCCCTGGTGATGTGAGCGCACCCCCCGCGCACAGATCAGCGCGACAGGGCGCGTGGTATCCCCCCGCACCACATGCATCAAAGCCTCGATGAAATCGCCGCGCCGCATGTCGATAGGAATCGCCCCCTCGCCGACGCCGGTCAGTGCCCATTCATCCGGGCGTCTGATATCGATCAGTGTAACCTCTCCGGCCAATGCGGCTTGATGTGCCTCCGCAGCGGATAGGGCAGCTTCACCGTTCTCGGCCCAGATATTGAACCAGCGCGCCGCACCTGCCCCACCGGTGACGATGCCGATGGCCCCCAACGCCAAAACGCCTCGCCGCGACAGACGCGGCGAGGGTGTTGCAGAGTTGGCAGGGGGAACCTTTTTTGCCAAACTCAATTCACCGGCGCAGAACTTTCAAACTGCGGGATGGCGCGGTCGGAGGCGGGATCTGCTTCAATGCTGACCCAGTTGTTTTCCGATAGCTCCAGGTTGCCCGGAATGTCCTCTTCCCAGAAACCAACCACATTTTGCGTGATGTTGAGATAGAGTTTTCCGTCCAGAATACGCCACAGGTTCGGGTTGCCCGGTACCTTGCCGCCCTTGGCAACACCGTAGGCACAATGCCCGTCATATTGCGGCAAGTACTTTTCGGGGTTGGCTTCAAAGGCGGCTTTATTGGCCTCTGTGGAGAAGGCAAACGTCGCGCCATTATGAGTGGCGGTGATGTTCTTGTTGCCCGGGATGGCTGCGGGTTGGGATTGACCAACGGCATTCTGGTCCAGATCAAAATAGGCGACCACGTCATAGCCCGACACGGCAAACCCTGTCGGATCAACATATTGATCACCCGCCCAAGCGGAAGACGCGATGGTCAAAGCAATCGCGATACCGGCGATTTTGAGGGGAAAACGATTCATTGCAAACTCCAATTCGGCAAAGGAACATTCCGAGATGATCCTGTCTGTGTCCCGTGTAGAGGACCATTGGCGTTCTGTGCACCCTCTGAAGCACTCTCTCGCGCGCTTGTGAAAAAACACGCGCGCTGCGTGATCACGCCGTGAGACCTGCGTGAGCGATTAACGCAGTTTTGGCGGTCTTTGCGGGTCGGACCCCGGAGCCGGAACCCTGCGCAGGGTCGGTTCCTGCAACTGCGGCAAATCAAACCGCAGCCCAACCTTATCCATTTGCGCCACAATCGGATCACCCGCGCGGAAGAACCCGACGTCAAGTGCTCCCGCTTCGATGCCCGAAAAAGTCAGCGCCTCTGCGACTGCCTTGGTCAGGGCATCCTGGGCTTCTGGCACGGCCTGCACAAACCCCAAAAGATGGCCGCGCCCGCCCGTATCATAAGACACACCAATCAGATACGCGCATTGTGCAAGCCCCATGGCGGTTGCCAATTTGCCATCCAGCGCCGTGATCAGCGCCTCTGGCAGACCCGCAGGCGGATGCATCTGCGTGATTTTCGCTTCGACCTCATCGGGTGCGTTGCCAAGTGTGGCGTGCAGCCAATCCACCGCCCTATGCGGCAGCAACATAGCCGATGGCGTCACATCAAGGTTCACCCCCAACCCGATGCCCTGCCCGGCCAGCATGCCCGCAATCACGCGTCCCGACAGCGCCACATAAGGCACCGGTTGTCCGGCAAACTGGGCCAGTCGCTCTTCGCGATCAAACACCAGCACATAGCGCCCATCCTCAAGCTCAAACACCTCCGGCGTGACCTGATCCCCGTCACCCGCGTCCTGCGCCAGCATCAGAAACATCTCGCTTTCCGCCAGTTTTTCGAAATATCGCAGCCGGGCCGCGTCCTCCTGGGGGGCGGCCTCCATCGCGGCATGCGCGCGGTCCAGCGCGGTTTCTTGTGTCATTGCGGCACCTCGGGCTTGATCGTGGTCTGGTCTGATACGTCCTTTGTCAGGCATCCGGCAATATATCTGCGCACCACCGGATGCCTGCCTGCCGTTACCCTGCGCCGTCCACAAGTGCAAATGATGACGGCGCGGATCAGAAGAATACGGTTTTGATGACAAGAGGTTCGGATGCTTTTGCCCCCTCGCCCGGATGGTTACGGCCTCAGTTTTGGTTTTTGACCTGCATCATCTGTGTAAAAGCGCTGTCGCCTTTGAGCGAACCCCCGGCACGGCTGATTTTTCAGGCGAGCCAATTGTTCCAACCCTCCGGTACACAAATCCCGCCGCTGTTCCACGCGCAACAAGCCGGACAGGAGGCTACGAAACATGAACGTCAAGGGATCACCACCCGCGATGTTACGGGGAATTCCGACGCTCGGGTGGCGCAGGATGGGCCTGCAACCGCCTTGGATGCAATCAAAAATCGGCTCGGGCGGGTCTCGGGGAATGACTGCGCCGATGGCAAACCACCCTGTTGCAGTCCGGATGCAAATCACGGCGGCATCCCTGTCGGATATCTTTCCGCCCGCCGTTTTAGGAGCGCGCCAGCCCTGCGTGAAAACTGCTTCGGGGTCGCCCCGGAACGCCATGTGTCAAAGCCGCGTGCCAACCCCCTCGGGGCCGCGCCAAAGGTGCGAAAACTCCCGGTTGATCTCTGGCAAAGCAGGCATTCAAGCGTTGTTCGGGGACCGATGGCGGAAATCGAGTCTATCGTTTTCAAGAAAAAGCTCCGGGTCGAGCGTAAATTCTGGCCCATGTCGCGGGATCCACACGCCAATGCTGGTTTGTCACCAGATCAGCGAGCAAAACACGCAAGGTCATGAATTCGCGCGGCGTCCCCGCCAGAACCTTCCGATGTGCGGCAGAGAAACAAAATCAGCATCTCTCGATACGACACGGAAAAACTGCGCCTTCCATTTCATTTCGACAAAAGTCGAAATAAATGTTGCAACGACTCAATAAATTCAATACTTCTAGAAACATGGAAATGAATTTTGCAAACGATATCGATCTGACCGTCGCGGCGGCGCAATTTGCGGCTCTGGGCTCGGAACAACGGCTGAGTGTTTTGCGCATGTTGGTGCGGGCTGGCCCGGAAGGGCTGAGTATTGGCGTTCTGGGCGCACGCACGGGCGTGACGGGATCAACCCTTACGCACCATATGAAAATACTGACCTCAGCGGGCCTTGTGACACAGGTAAAACAGGGGCGCAGCGTCATCTGCGCCGCCGTGGCCTTTGACGATGTGCAGGCCCTTTCCAAATTCCTGTTGAACGAATGCTGTGCCGATCGCACGGCCCCGGATGGAGAGCACCGCCATGGCTGATGCCACCCCGACACCTTCCGCAGTCCGACGTCTGCCGCGCCCTGGGGCCTGGGGCGTCACGCTCAGCCTGCTGATCCTGGTTGCAGTGTTTGATACCGCCCGTTTGACATCGACCCTTGAATTTGTGGCGAAAGCACTAGCGGGCACGGCGCCTTTCATCCTTTTCGCGGTTCTGGCCGTCGCCTATCTCAAGGCCTCCGGCGCGGAAACACTGCTGGCCAAGGCCTTTTCCGGCAATCAACCCCGCATGATCGTCATGGCGGCGCTGCTGGGCGGTTTGTCGCCATTTTGCAGCTGCGAAGTCATCCCCTTTATTGCCGCCTTGCTGGCGGTCGGCGCGCCGCTGGGGGCTGTTATGGCCTTCTGGCTGGCCTCTCCGCTGATGGACCCGGCCATGTTCCTGATTACCTCTGGCACGCTGGGATGGGAATTTGCGACCGCCAAGGCCGTCTCGGCGATTGGCCTCGGGATGTTGGGCGGCTTTGGCACCATGCTCTTTGCGCGCACGCCTGTTTTTGCCGACCCCTTGCGCGAACGCCCTGCCGTTGGGGGATGCTGCGGTGCCAAGAAACCCTTCAGCGGCGCACCGCTCTGGCGCTTCTGGCAAGAAACGGAACGGCGCGATACCTTTCGCGATACAGCGCTTGAAAATGCGATGTTTCTGCTGAAATGGCTGACCCTGGCTTATGTAATTGAAGCGTTGATGCTTGATCATGTGCCCGCTGAAATGATTGCGGGCCTGCTGGGCGGAACAGGTGTCTGGACGATTGTGCTGGGCGCTTTGGTTGGGGCGCCTGCCTATCTCAACGGCTATGCCGCGGTGCCTCTGGTGGATGCGCTGTTGAGCCAGGGAATGGCACCGGGGGCGGCGATGTCCTTTGTGATCGCAGGCGGTGTCAGCTGCATCCCGGCGGCCGTCGCCGTCTGGGCCCTGGTCAAGCCGCGTGTCTTTCTGGCCTATCTGTCCTTTGCCCTGATCGGCGCGGTTATTGCTGGAATGGTCTGGCAAACCCTGGCCTGAAACTCCCGCGCGCGCCGCTGAGCTACACTCAAACCGCACAGCCCCGGACAGGACGAACCAGAGCGCCCCGGCAAGAGGGCGGCGTTTGAGACCAAGAACAAGCGTTTGCGTGACAGGAAACGCATCAAGAAGAACGCGGTGCGTTCTTCACGACCCACCTCAGCCCCGCAAAAAGGTGCCATTGCCAGATGTCGATAATCCCGCGGGATATCAACAAGCGCAGACGTCGCAAATTTACCATGTCAAAGGCGCGCCTTTCGTTTTTCACCGCATTACCAACCCTCATCATGGGGTAATATTTTACTAACTTGCCATACCCATATATGCGCCGAAATCGGAAATCTTGATCCAACAGGCGGATGGCAGGGCGGCGGCATCAGTGGATTATTGTTGGGACGCAGTTTGCGACATCAGCGGACCGTATTGCCGTAAGGACGCCTCTATAAAACCCCGCATCGACCCGGTATCGCGTTTGACCCCTGTTGTCTGCAATGAACAGGCCGAGCTTGCAACGCGCGACAAGGTGTTCAATCCACGTAGCTGCAGATGAAACCAACCCGTATGGAAGCCCATCGCCAGGTGCGATATCGTATCATCAGCGCCGCGCCATAGGCCTCGCATCAGGCCAGCAATCCACGTAAATTCGAAAATCCGTCGCGGCCTCCTTGATCTTTTCGAGTGTCTACCTGATGATCTCCTTCACGGCTTTCCTTATTCGCGAACAGGTGATTTCCTAATATGACAAATGTTTCAGTTGGCGCTCTTAGGATCGGCAACGACCAGCCTCTCACCCTGATTGCGGGTCCGTGCCAGTTAGAAAGCGCGGATCACGCGCAGATGATCGCCGGCAAGATGAAAGAAGCCTGCGACGCAGCCGGTGCGCAATATGTCTTCAAGGCGTCTTATGACAAAGCCAACCGCACGTCGCTGAACGGCATCCGGGGCCTCGGGATCGACGAGGGGCTCAAGGTTCTGCAATCCGTGGGCAAAAAGATCGGCGTGCCGGTCCTGACGGATGTACATAATGAAGCGCAATGCGCCCTTGCCGCCGATGCGGTCGATATCCTGCAAATCCCGGCCTTTTTGTGCCGGCAAACCGATATGTTGCTGGCTGCGGGCGCAACGGGCGCCGCGATCAACGTCAAAAAGGGGCAATTCCTCGCCCCTTGGGAAATGCCCAATATCGTAACGAAAATCGAATCGACGGGTAACAAACGCATCCTGCTGACCGAGCGCGGCACGTCTTTTGGCTACAACACCCTCGTGGCTGATATGCGGTCTTTGCCGCAGATGGCACAAACAGGCTACCCGGTGGTGATGGATGCGACGCATTCGGTCCAACAACCAGGCGGGCGCGGTGGCTCTTCGGGGGGGCAACGCGAATTTGCACCGGTCATGGCGCGCGCGGCGGTCGCCATCGGCGTGGCGGCGGTTTTCATCGAAACCCATGAGGACCCGGACAAATCCCCCTCCGATGGCCCGAATATGGTTTATCTGGACCAAATGCCCGCGTTGATCGAAACCCTTATGGATTTTGACCGGCTGGCCAAGGCATCGCCTGTGCAAATCTGATCGTCGTTCCGCGCGACGTCCGGGCGCGCGGAATTCAATCGAACAGCTTTTGTAACAGCTTGTTTTTTAGCTCATCCTTCACGGCATCTTCCGTGGACTGGCCTTCTTGTGTTTCGATCCCGAGCTTATCGGAGAGTTTTTCTTTGGCGCGCGCCTCCAGCTCATCCGCTTTGGCATCCAGTTCCGCATCAAAAGCCGCCTCGAGATCGGGGCGAATTTTGACGTCCGACCAGGGTCCGGTGAACCGTACAGGGATAGAAATACCCTGCCCGCTATTGGCTCTGAGCGCGACGGGGGTTGCGGTGAAATCCACGGTTTGCGTACCAAGCCCGACCTCGCCCGCGCCCGATGCCTGATAGTTCTTGAGCTGCAACAACAGATCGGAATTGCGCAGCACGCCCGCGGCGATGCTCCAAGTCGCGTTGAGGCTGTCAAAGACCGTTGTTCCCGCGCCCGCATCGCCCGAGCGCATCAGCCGATCCAGATCAATACCCAGGATTGTCCCGCGACCCACCGTAAGAGACCCATCCCCGGACAGCGACCGCATGATCGCATCAACCGATCCGCCAGACCCCAGAAATGTTAACCGCACTGTGCCGTCGCCGGTCAGCCGGTTAATATCTGCGGCATCGCTCAGCAAGGGTTGCATCTGGATGCCATTTGCCGTCAAACCGCCGCCGATCGAAAGCCCGGAACGGTTATTCATGACAAACTCGCCCGTCACAGTACCGCCATAGGCCTGCACATCGCGCAACTCAAAGACCATGCGCGAGCGGTCGTTGCGCAGCAAGGCGCGCGTTGCGCCCAGTTTGAACTGACCGAGATCGATGCTGTCAGCACTCAAGGCAATCTCACCATTGAACGCCGCCAAACCGCTGGCATCCAGCGGCGTTTTGGGCCATCCACTGCCAGCCGCAGGTGAATTGGCCGGAGCGGGGGACGCGGCACCAGTTTCGTTCGCCCCCGTGGACGGGGTCTCGCTCTGCGGCAAGACAAGGTTGCCCACATCGAGTTGCGCATTGATCTGGGGCACCGCGCTCAAGATGACATCAGCCGCGCCAGAGAGTTTGTTCCCCCCCAGATCAACCGCCAGATCCCGCAGCGCCAGCCTGAGATCACTCGTGAGGGTCAAGGCCGTTTTGAGATCGATACGGCGGCCAAGCGTGTCCGGCAATGCGACACCCGGCACACCGGCTGCGCGCAGAAAGGCACCGGAATCATCGGTTTTCAGCAGCAGGGTTCCGTCCACCGCCCCCGAAATACTGCCCTTGCCAGTAAATGACAGCGTGCCTGCATCCGTCTGCACATCTGCCCGCAGCGTCTGGGTTTGTCCCGCAAGAAACACCGCAAAACCATCGATACCCGCATTAATGTTCACTCTGGCATCGGCGGGTTGAAGGGAGAGCGCGATGTCGGCTTTTCCAGCCGGGTCGGGCCAGTCCAGCGTCATATCAACGTCGTCATAGGATTGGAGAGGGCTGCCTTCTGCATTGTAGACGAAACTGGCATTGGTAATTTTTACCCGCTCGATGCTGAACCCGCGTGCGGTGGTTTCGGGCGTGGCAGGTGCCGCAGAGCTTGGTTCTGCTTGCGTGACGGCTGCCTCGGAAAACACCCAATTGGCGCGCCCATCGGCGCGTTGTTCAAGCTGGATCACCGGGCTTTCAGCTTCGATATTGGTGATCCGGATGTCACCGCCCAGCAGCGACATGGCCTCGACCCCAATGGCCACCTGATCGGCCTCAAACATCGCATCGGCCTCTGCCCAATCGGTATTGCCAATGCTGAGCCCCTGGACACGCGCCCCAAGAACCGGCCAGAATGTCAGCCCCACATCCCCGCTGATCGATACATCCCGCCCGGTTGCGGCACTCAATTGATCCGTCGCAATCCGTGCAATCCGCTCTGCTGGCAGCAACAAAACCGACACCACGGCGACCCCTGCCAGCACCACCAGCAAAACCACCAGACGCAAAATCCACTTCATGCCGCACTCTTCCCTTGCTCACGAGCCCTTTTCTGGACCCCATACTTCCACTATAGCGCAGATCATGAGCACAAACCCACCCAATCTGCGTCCTGATCTGGCCCCCAAAGCCCGGATGAGTGATCCCGCCCGCCCCGGTCAGCCCACCATCGGCATGGTCAGCCTCGGCTGTCCCAAGGCGCTGGTCGACAGTGAGCGTATTTTGACACGTCTGCGGGCCGAAGGGTATGGTATTTCGCCCGATTATGCCGGTGCAAATGCGGTGATCGTAAACACATGCGGTTTTCTGGACAGCGCCAAGGCCGAAAGCCTGGCGGCCATCGGCGAGGCCTTGCAGGAAAATGGCCGGGTGATCGTCACCGGCTGCCTGGGGGCGGAGCCTGAATATATCACCGGGGCGCACCCCAGCGTGTTGGCCGTGACCGGCCCGCATCAATATGAACAGGTGCTGGATGCGGTGCACGGTGCGGTGCCGCCCAGCCCCGATCCGTTTGTCGATCTGCTGCCCGCGTCCCAAGTCAGCCTGACACCGCGCCATTTCAGTTACCTCAAGATTTCAGAGGGCTGCAATCACAAGTGCAAGTTCTGCATCATCCCCGATATGCGTGGGCGTTTGCAATCACGCCCCGCCCATGCGGTGCTGCGCGAAGCGGAGAAGCTTGTGCAAAGCGGCGTCAAGGAATTGCTGGTCATCAGCCAGGATACCTCAGCCTACGGCGTGGACATCAAACATGCGACGGATCGCGGGCATCGCGCCCATATCACCGATCTGGCGCGTGATCTTGGCTCACTCGGGGCTTGGGTGCGGCTGCATTATGTCTACCCTTATCCGCATGTACGCCAGCTTATTCCGCTGATGGCGGACGGGCTGATCCTGCCCTATTTGGACATTCCGTTTCAACACGCCCACCCGGAGGTGTTGCGCCGCATGGCGCGCCCGGCGGCGGCGGCAAAAACGCTGGATGAAATCGCGGCCTGGCGTGATATTTGTCCCGATCTGACGCTGCGCTCCACTTTCATTGTCGGCTATCCCGGTGAAACCGAGGAGGAATTCCAAACCCTGCTGGATTGGATGGATGAGGCCCAATTGGACCGCGTCGGCTGCTTTCAGTACGAAAACGTGGACGGGGCGCGCTCAAACGCGCTGCCGGATCATGTGCCCCAAGAGATGAAACAAGACCGCTGGGATCGTTTCATGGCCAAGGCGCAGAGCATCTCAGAGGCGAAACTGGCCGCTAAAATCGGTCAACGGATGGAGGTTATCATCGACGATATCGATGCGGAGGCCGCAACCTGTCGTACCAAATCAGATGCCCCCGAGATTGACGGCAACCTGTTTATCGATGAAGGATTCGAGGCGCTCGTTGTCGGCGATATCGTGACAGTCGAAGTCGAGGAGGCCGGAGAATACGACCTTTGGGGCCGTGTGCTCGAATAAGGCGTGAGCTGCATCAACGCGAGCGGCCCCTGACAAATCACCTGTTCCGTGTTACATGGAACGCTCTGAAAAGCGCAGCGATTGCATCATATCGCTTTTATTCCAGAAAGGTTCCTTATGTCCGAACGTCCCAAGATCGCCCAGAAATCCCCCTACCCCGTCGAGGTATCCGCTGGCAAAGCCTACTTCTGGTGCTCTTGCGGCCAGTCCTCCAAGCAACCGTTTTGTGATGGCTCGCATAAGGACACCGGGTTTACGCCCGTGAAATACGAAGCGGATTCGGACAAAACTGTGTTTTTCTGTGGCTGCAAGGCGACAGGTAAGGTGCCGCTTTGTGACGGGGGCCATAACAAGCTCTAAGCGCTCTTGCTAAATATTAACGGGCCACTGTTGATTTTGTTCTCTTTTCGTTCTAGATGTAAAGGAACGTAAGGAGGCGTCGTTATGTCTTTTGAGCCAAGTTTCCCTGGTCTGTTTTCGCAAGCGCAAGGCGCGCGACCCATTGAGCAGCCCCGCCCCGTCACGGAGAAACAATTGCGCTACGCACAGTCCATCGCCGCAAAAACTGGTGCCGTGATCCCCAAGGGAACAGACGCCAATCGCGCGAAACTATCCGCATGGATTGAAGCGCATAAACCGAAAGCCGTCACAGGGCGGTTTTCTAATTACCCCTCCTCCAAGCAGGTCGCTTTTGCGGAACGGATCGCGCGGATAAAGCGCCGCGACATCCCGCGCGAGTGCTTTCGTGACAAAGGCATGATGTCGAACTGGATTGAGAGTAACAAGCCTGGCTGATCTGCGACAATTCGGACCGTGGCAAGAGGCCAAGACCGGGTTATGTCAAGTGCATGACACAAGTGAGCGTTCTTTATAATGCGGATTGCCCCGTATGCCGTCGGGAAATCGACCATTATGCGCGGATCAGTAAGGCGCATTCTTTACCTGTCCGATTTGACAACCTGAATGACCCCGATGTTTTGCGCGAGTGGCGTATCGACAAGGAGCAGGCGGCCAAGCGATTGCACCTGCGCAAAGGCGATCAGGTTTTCAACGGCGTACCCGCGTTCATTGCCTTGTGGGACAGCCTGCCGCGATATCGCTGGCTGGGCAAACTGGTCAAGCTGCCGGGCATCCATCGCCTGGCGGTCTGGACCTATGACCTTATCCTGGCACCGCTGCTTTACTGGCGGCATCAGAAACGTGTTGCCACATCAGCCTGCGGGCATTCACCACAACGCGATCCCTGAACTACCCACGCAGGTCTTTGCGGCCCTTTCAAACCGGGGCATCGCACAATTGGTCAGGTCGCTCATCGCGCACCTCAATCCACTTGTGAAACCGATACAATGATAGCGCCCCTATAACCCCGCAGCGGTACGGCGCACGGTTTCCAATCGCTGGCTGTTGGGTGGATGCGTGCCCAGGAATTTGTCGCCCGGATCTGGAATGCGGGCAAAAAACTGCGCACCCCGCAATGGGTTATATCCCGCACGTGCCGTAATCACCGTGCCCAATGCATCCGCTTCAAGCTCAAAATCCTTGGAATAGCTGCGAGCCCCAAGCTGCGCGCCGGTGCGTTGCGCGGATTGCACCGTTTCCGCACCCCCGCCCACCAGGACTGCAAGGACCCCCCCGATCACCGCCCCGGCCACCGCGTTTTGCTGCTGGCGCGCGATATGTCCGGCGATGTGATGCGCCGCCTCATGACCGAGGACAAAAGCAAGCTCGTCGGAATTCTGCGCGTCATCAATGAGCGCCTGTGTGAAAATGATAATGGGGCGTCCGGCATCATTGAGCGTCTGATAAGCATTGGCGGGTTGATCGGCGCGCGGGTCGATACCAATCTTGAAATTGCAATTGACGCCTCTGGTGCGGTTGCGACACTCCTGCTCGGCTACGGGTTCGACCACGCTGACGATCTGAGAGAAGGATTGCTGCCCGGAGGCTGTATTTTCAATACGCAACGGTCCCGATGTCGCAACAGGCCCCCCACCCGTTGCCACCCCGCATCCGGCAAGCAGCAGCGCGCTTATAACTGTGACAATCGGTTTGCATGGCATCGGGCTGCATCCTCTCGGCTCTTATTTTCACATTCATCATCTTAGCACCTTCATTGTCAGCGGCCAGCCCGATCACGCAGCTTTGTGCTCTTGCATCAGCGGGCGCATGGCGTACTCTGGCCACATGTTTACAATTGAACATGAATTTGACGCGACCGTTGTGACGCTGGTGGATGACGGCAGCGCACCGTTGCAGGAGGACGTGAGCGTGCATGCCACGGAAAGCGCGATCCTGCTGAACCAATATGACCCCCGCACGGATCGCATCGTTTCCATCACCCTGTCACCGGAACAGTGGCGCGATCTGACCGCCGCCCTGAACCTGCCCGAAGGCGTCTACCGCGTTCCCTAGACATCGTTTCAACTGGCGGCTCGCGTCCGCCCCCCTCTCCGGAGCCCACATTCAATGAGCATTGGCACGCATATCACCACCTATTTCGACGGGCGCTGGCACAAGGGCGATGTTGCAGTCATGCGCGCAGCGGATCACGGCAGCTGGCTGGGGACGAC
This sequence comes from Roseobacter fucihabitans, assembly GCF_014337925.2. NCBI lineage: Bacteria > Pseudomonadati > Pseudomonadota > Alphaproteobacteria > Rhodobacterales > Roseobacteraceae > Roseobacter > Roseobacter fucihabitans. Next base: position 3,064,062 of record NZ_CP143423.1, read on the forward strand.
CGTCTTTGATGGTGCCCGGTTCTTTGCCGGGCGCGCGCCCGATCTGGCCCCCCATTGCGCGCGGGTGAACCGTTCGGCTGAGGCTTTGATGATCCGCCCGACCGTCAGCACGGCGGATATGGTCGAAATCATACGCGAAGGTCTCAAGCACTATGGCCCGGATGATGCCGTCTATATCCGGCCGATGTATTGGGCCATTCACGGGGATGCCACGGCGATTGTGCCGAACCCTGATGAGACCGGATTCGCGATTAGCCTAGAGCAGGTTCCGATGGCCCCGGCGGATGCGGCGGTGACGCTCGCCCATACCCGGTTTCGTCGCCCCGTGCTGGAATCCAGTGTCGTGAACGCCAAGGCCGGGTGCCTTTATCCCAATAACGCGCGCATGCTGGCAGAGGTGCGCACGCGGGGTTTCAGCAACGCATTGGTGGCGGATGCCTTGGGCAATGTGGCCGAAACGGCGACAGCCAATATCTTTATGGTCAAGGACGGCGAGGCCTTCACCCCCATCGCCAATGGCACCTTCCTCGCCGGGATCACCCGTGCACGTCATATCGCCAATATGAAGGCGGATGGCATAGCTGTGCATGAAAAAGTCCTGAGCTTTGAGGATTTTCATGGCGCGGATGAGGTTTTCATGACCGGAAACATGTCGAAAATTACGCCGGTCAAGGCCTTTGAGGACACACAATATCAGGTCGGGCCGATGGCGCGGCGCTTACGCGATATGTACTGGGATTGGGCAGCCTCCCAGCCGCTATGATGATCCTTGGCTATTGCCTGATCGCAGGAATATGGCCCGGATTTCTTGTTCACTTGCCGAAGTGAGGGCCCCATCGTGGATTGCTTCGGGCGGATAGAGCCAGCTTTCAGCCGGATCATGTTTCATCGCCCAGTCCGGAAACAGGCGATCCTCAACTGACCCGCTGGCCAGCTTCGTAATCTCAAGATGTCTGTCATCCCGGCAAATGCGCTGGAATGTCGCCTCGACCTGCACCGCAGGGCCTTCGAGCAATTGTAAAAACACATCCGAGCGGCAAATCAGGGCACCGGTGATATCATCGCGGGTATTGCGTTGGCGAGATGTTGCAAGAATGGACGCCAGCATGTTCAGATCATAGCCGAAGGGCCGTGACGCATAGATGAGTTGCAAGTTGGGCATGGGTTGATGACCCCCGTTTCTGCATCACAGCATCGCGCCTGCGCGGGCAACTGTCCAGAGGCATTGCAGCGTAGATTGCGATTGCGCCCTCGGGCGTGACCCGTCATGATCCGGCACAAAAAGGGGGACATGGTAGGATGCGTAAGTTTCTTGTCGTTCTGGATGATAGCCGCGAATGCCTGAATGCAATGCGGTTTGCGGCAATGCGGGCCGCCAATACAGGCGGGGGCGTTGAAATCCTGTCGGTTATTCCACCGGATGAATTCAACCACTGGATCGGGGTCGGTGCCATGATGCGCGAAGAGGCGCGCGAGCGGATCGAAGTGCATTACGAAGTTTTTGCCAAATGGATGCGGGACCGACAGGGGATCGATCCGGGGCTGGTGATCCGCGAAGGACAACCCGTCGACGAAATCCTGGCGCAAATTCATGAAGATCCAAGCATCGGCGTGTTGGTGCTTGGTGCTGGAACCGATAAAAAGGGACCCGGACCGCTGGTGACGCAGCTGACCAAAAGCGCGGGCAACTTACCGATACCAATCACCATCGTGCCCGGTGATCTGAGCAAAGAGAAGCTCGAGGCGATTACCTGATCAAATCTGTCGGAAAGGGCCCTCCGAGAAAGATTAGAACGATTCCAAACCTTGACTTAGCCGCCCTGCGTCCGCATATCTGATGTAACATCAGGAGAGGCACCATGTTCATCCAAACCGAATCGACCCCCAACCCGGCGACATTGAAATTCCTGCCGGGTCAGACAGTGCTGGAAATGGGTACTGCGGATTTCCCGACACCGGAAACGGCTGATAAATCGCCGCTCGCCACAAAGATTTTTGCCGTAGAGGGCGTGGCGGGTGTGTTTTTCGGCACCGATTTCGTAACCGTTACCAAGGCGGAAGCCGTGGATTGGGATCACATCAAACCCGCTTTGCTGGGCGCGATCATGGAACATTTTCAGTCGGGCCAACCGGTCATGGCCGGAGATCATACGCCCGTCTCAGGCCATGCCGAGCATGAGGGCGAAGACGGTGTGATCGTCGATCAGATCAAGGAATTGCTCGACAGCCGCGTGCGGCCCGCCGTGGCACAGGACGGTGGCGATATTACCTTTCATGGGTTTGACCGGGGCGTTGTCTATCTGCACATGCAGGGCGCTTGCGCGGGGTGTCCCTCTTCAACATTGACGTTGAAGATGGGCATCGAAAACCTGCTGCGTCATTATATTCCGGAAGTGACGGAAGTGCGCCCCGTCGCCACCTGAGCCCTTGTGTTCCGTGGCATCGCCCGCAATCCCCAAAACGCCGATGGTATTGGCGTTTGACACCTCCTCAGCCCATTGCGCCGTCGCCGTTCTTGTGGGGGATCGCATTGTCGCCCAGGCGCAAGAACCCATGGCGAAGGGGCAGGCAGAACGGTTATTGGTCCTGTGCCAGGAAATGATGACGCAGGCTGGTGTTGCCTATTCCGACCTGACCGCCATTGGCGTCGGGATCGGCCCCGGTAATTTCACCGGCATTCGTATTTCAGTGTCTGCGGCGCGCGGCCTGGCTCTGGGGCTTGGCATCCCGGCGATTGGCATATCCAGTCTTGAGGCCCTTCAATATGGCGCAACTGCCCCCTGCGCCTGTGCGATCGATGCGCGCCGCGAACAGATTTATGTCCAGATATTTAACGGCGAAACCATTCAGGCGCCGGCGCTTTACGGCGTGGATCAGATGCCGGTTTTTGATGGCCCTCTGATCGGCCACGGCGGACAGTCCCCCGCCCGGCCTGTGGCGCAGGCCATCGCCCGATTGACGATGGCACGACAAGACACAACCGCCCCACGGCCCGCCCCGCTCTATTTGCGCGCTGCGGATGCAGCACCGGCGCGCGACGCAACGCCCCTGATCCTGCCATGACACCACAGGCGCTTGCCGATCTGCACCGCAGAGCATTTATGTCCGAGCGGGCCTGGTCAGCGCAGGAATTCAGCGATTTATTATCAAACAAATACGTTTCATTCATTGATGAACCGGGAGGATTTGCGCTCATCCGCTCGGTTGCGGGCGAAGACGAGCTTCTGACGCTCGCGGTTGATCCCGCATGCCGCCGCCAGGGCATAGCGGACCGTCTGATGTCACATTGGCTTGCCAAACCGACCGGAAATATCGCTTTCCTGGAGGTCGCCGCGGACAATACACCGGCCCGGCGGCTTTATGAGAAACATGGTTTCGCCGAAACCGGGAGGCGAAAAGCCTATTATGCGCGCGACGGTCGCCCGGCAGTTGATGCGCTCTTGATGTCAAATGCACCTAAAACATTTCGCATTTAATCTGAGGCATATCCGGCAGCCTTGAGGAGGTTCCAGCATTCGCTTGGATCAAACGGATCATAAATGTCGCCGAGGGCCTGGAAGTTTGTATCAAACGTTTTTGGTCCGATCCGTCTCAGATGGGCTTTGAGAAAGCCATCTCATCCACTGGCCGTCAGGGTATTGCGCAGCAATGTCCCCAGAAGCAATAAAGACCAGTCTGTGTGGCTCCTGGCTCCTCGCGCATGCGCGGCTGGCGGTGGTTGATCCACCCCCGCCTTGCCTTGCGCAGGGCAGGCCGATTACGTTCCCGTGCGATAAGTCCTTTTTCCATATGAGAACCCGGCGTGTACCAAGGCGCGGTGAATTGATGAGAGGTGAACGGATACGCCGTATGCGTCTTCCAGCGCGCCCGATAGTGCATGCAATGTTATGTCTGGTTCGGCACGGATAATCCCGATTAAGAAATCCTTATACGGTGCCAGCTGGCCAAATCCGGCCCACCGGCCTGCCCTGTGGTCTGGGCGTGACGTCGCGCCGCTCTCGTTTGTCCGCAGCATAACGCACCCCCGTTGCCGCACTGACACCAAAAATACGCCCTGCTGCACGACAAAAGATCCCAGCAGCAACATACCCGCAAATCCGGTGCCGAAGATCTAAAGAAAGAGGTTTGCCCATCATCCACCTCCACACTGAAAATGAAGCAGACAAAGACTCCTTTGGGAAACACAAATCAATTCAGATCAAACGCAAACCGCTTTAGCCAATTTTGGCTTAACGCCATATCCGTTTTGGCTAGCTTAATTTCAGAAAAGGGATTTAGCGTGATGACCGATACACTTAGCACATTTGAGTTCTTTCAGAAATTTCCTACTGAGGAAGCGGCGCGTCAATTCTTTGAAGCGCGTCATTGGAATGATGAACCCGTATGTGGTCACTGCGGCTCGGTTGCCGTGACTGAGTGTAAAGATCACAAGCCAATGGCCTATCGCTGCAAAGATTGCCGCAAGCATTTCAGCGTCCGCACTGGCACAGTCCTTGCAGAGAGTCGCCTTCCTTTGCTCAAATGGCTGCTTGCCATCTACATGCTCACCAGCGCCCGTAAGGGCATCTCCAGCACTCAGATGGCTCGCGAATTGGGTGTCACTCAGAAAACAGTATGGTTCCTTGCGCAGCGCATCCGCGAAACTTGGATGGGCGGCAATAGTAACAAGATGGACGGCCAAGTTCAGGTGGATGAAACCTATGTGGGCGGAAAAGAGAAGAACAAACACGCCGATAAGAAGCTGAAAGCGGGCCGTGGCGCGGTTGGCAAGATCGCTGTCGTTGGCATGCGGGACGAAAGCGGCGAAGTTGTCGCCAAGCCTGTTAAGCGCACCAATGCGGCCACACTGGTTGGTTTCGCGCAGGAAAACGCACCAGAGGGTGGCGAAGTCGTTACAGACGAGTCCGCGCCTACAAAGCCTTGAGGTCAAGGGCTACACCCACAAGACGGTTCGTCACTCTGCTGGCGAGTATGTCCGCGACATGGTGCACACCAACGGAATTGAAAGCTTCTGGTCATTGCTCAAGCGCGGGTACATCGGCGTTTACCACTACATGAGCGAAGATCACCTGCACCGCTACATCAACGAATTTTCGTTCCGCCATAACACCTCAAAAGCTAGCACCATGAACTTCATCACCATGACGATTGACCGGATGGTTGATAAACGTCTGACCTACAAGGACTTGATCAATGGCTAAAAAGCCCGAAACCACAATTAAGCCTATTGATGCCAGCTTTGATGAGGTGGTCGGCGCGATCACCCCAAAATCAAGCAAAAACAGAATGTTAACTACCGCCCCCGGGGCTTCCGCGATCACCCCCGCCCAAGGCAGGCTAAATCTGCAAATTGAAAAGCAGATCGAAGTAGATGGCGTCGGCATGGGTGTGCTGACGGATGGGACGCCGTTCCTAACTGGACGAGGGCTTGCCCGACTATGCGGCGTCAGCAACGCACGTATCGTTGAGTTGAGTGCCGATTGGGTAAACGAGCGCCGAGCGCTCACCAAGCGCGTTAAAGAACTGCTGGAGTCCAAAAGCATCAAGGTTGAGGCCCCACACATCAAGATAAATCAGCGCAGCGGTGCCTTCTATGCCTATCCGGATGTCGTCTGCATAGCAGTCTTGGAGTATTACGCCTTTGACGCTGGCGAAGGTGTTCGGGATACCGCAATCAAGAACTTCCGGCTTTTGGCAGGAAAGGCCCTTCATGATTTCATCTATTCCCAAGTCGGGTATGACCCCGAACAGCACGTCCCAGCTGTCTGGAAGCAATTCCACGACCGAGTGTCTCTGACGTACAATTCCGTTCCCACTGGATATTTCAGCGTCTTTAAGGAGATAGCAGACATGATTGTCACGCTTGGGCAGGCTGGCCTCTCGATTGACAGTTCATTTGTGCCGGACGGCAGTGTTGGTATTCACTGGGCAAAGCATTGGAAAGCCCAAGAGCTTGAGTCCAAGTTTGGAAAGCGCGTTCCGTGGGATCACAACTTCCCTGATTATTTCCCTCAAGCAAAATCAAACCCGCAGCCAGCGAATGCCTATCCAGAGGCGGCGTTGCCAGAGTTTCGAAGGTGGATGCGTGAGAATTATATCGGTGATGGAAAATTCACCACATACATCAACACGAAAATCAAGCAAAAGGAACTTCCGGCATCGTTTTCGCAGCTTGTCATAGCAGCGTATGATCTTGACTCATGACATGCAGAAAACGCGTCCTATTCGATACGCCGCCTCAGCGTCTGAAATGCGCGCTAAGATAGTCACCATGCCGTTTGGCTCTGCCACACGCTCTTCCATAAGGAAGTACCCACTGGTGTCCTCTGGCGGCTCTGGGCAGCGTGCCAGCTTAGAGGAAGTGATCGGCGCAATTGAAAGGCGCTTACTATCTTCAGTATTCGCGGTAAGATAGAGTTCCTCTATAACTACCCTGAAAGGTTCTTGGTATGAGTGATAAGCCAACGCACCGATGGGTCAAGACGCCAAAGGTGAGCAGTCGGTTCCTTAGTGACTATATGGTCGCATCTGAAATACAACAGCGCTCCATCGTTCGCAACTGCAAATAGCGCAAAATCGCCAGAGGCATTCAACATATCAGGGCGAAAACCTTCATCGCCAACTCTAATAAAAGATGGAACGCTTAGCGCCGATTCGTTTAGTACAGAAGGTTACCGATATCTTGAAATGGTGGCCAATGATGACTTTGAGCGTGACACCTTAAATGTCAATGGGGATTTCTTGATTTCCTATGGCGAAGACGAAATCGCCGCAGAGGAAAAGTTATGTCTGACACTGGATGGTGCGACGGGACACTTCATAGCCGCGCCTACCAACGCCACAAGACGGTTTCAAAATGTTCAGGCCGCTTGTGTCTCAATTGCCGAGCGATGGGAGAATATTGAACCGCCTGAAAGTGCAGTCTTGTCTAACGGCGGGTTAAGTATATACGCACCCTTTGACTAAGCGCTAGGTGCAGAGTTTTGCGCGATTATCTGCATCAAAACGGGTTTCCATCACCGTACCATCCGCGAAACTGAAAAAGACGCGCGCGCCCGCCATCTCACCGCCTGTAACGCGGATTTGGCCGAGATCCGAGCGAATCTGGCGATCATCCACGTCAATGGTGAACCCGGCGCGCTGCCCCTTGGACATGTTGTTCAGGCGCACTTCCAACTGATCCGCGCCATCCGCCACGTCGATCCGCTGCATCTCACCTTGCGGCTCAAACGGTTGGAACACCTCAACACCCTGCCCCCCCGCAGCCGTGTCAAACACCAGATTTCCCGCGGACCCCTTGAGATCAATACGCAGGCCGGTCACGAAAACACCCGTGGCGGTGTGAATAATGTCAAACCGATCCTTTGGGGCGCTTTCGATGAATTTCACCGTCAAGGCCTGCTTACATTCCGCATGTGCTGCTGGGGCGCAGAGTGCTGCGACGGCCAGAGCGAAGTATTGGAGCTTTAACATTTTGATCTCCCTGTTTGAGATATTTTGATGACACCGCCACAGCTATGTCAAACACCAAGGCTACATGGAGAAACTGCCAAAGGGAATGTATCTGACCATGGTCCCGGTTGTGATCTCGACCGCTGCATCGGGCAGTTCCACAAAGCCTTCGGCCCAGGACAATCCGCTGATACGGCCGGAACCTTCAGAGCCAAAAACCTCCGCCTGCCCATCCCGGATGCGCGCGCGCAGGTATTCCGTGCGGCCCGCCTTCTTGCGCTTGGAAAACCCCGCCGGTACGTCAAAACCCTGCGGCTCTTGCCAGTCCTGACCGGCCAGACGCGCCATGGCAGGGGCCGCAAAGATCATCGCGCAAGTCATGGCCGCGACCGGGTTTCCGGGCAGGCCGAAGACCGGCGTTCCCGCCCACATCCCCAAAGCGAGCGGGCGCCCCGGTTTCACCGCGATGCGCCAAAGCGTCATCGCCCCAGCCTCGCGCAACAAGGCGGAAACATGGTCCTCATCCCCCGCCGAGGCACCACCGCTGGTCAGGATCAGGTCGGCCCGTCCGGCAGCCAGGTCCAGCCGTTGCGCCAGCAAGGCGCGATCATCCGGCACGATCCCCATATCCAGCGGGACATGGCCACAGGCGCGGATCAGTTCCAGCAGCATCGGACGGTTGGCGTCAAATATCTGGCCCGGCTGGGCCGCGTCCCCCGCTTGCACCAATTCCGCACCGGTTGACAGCACCGCAACCTGCAAGGGGGCATGCACCGCGACCTCCCGCACCCCGATGGCTGCGAGCAAAGCCGCCTCAGCGGCCCCCACGCGGATGCCTTTTTCCAGCGCTTTTGCGCCTTCCTGAACGTCTTCGCCAGCGCGCCGTGTATTTGCTCCGGGCTTGATCGGCCCGCGAAATGCGATGTGCCCCTCAGAGAGCGTCACGTCCTCTTGCAGCACGACCGTGTCGACGCCGCCCGGCAAGGCAGCCCCGGTCAGAATGCGCACCGCATGACCCTGCGGTACAACGCCCGGCGCATCGCCCGCCGCCGCGCGCCCCTCTGCCAGCGGCATCCGGTGCACGCCCGCCGCCTTGCCCCCGGCAAACCCATATCCATCCACCGCCGTGTTGGGCAGGGGCGGGTTGGACCGCTGTGCCATGACCTCATGCGCCAGAATACGCCCCGTGGCCGCGCCAACCGGCACGGTGCTCACAGGCGTGACCGGTGAAAGCCGCGCACGCAACATATCAAGGGTTTCGCGCACCGGGGTCCAATGCACACCGGGCGGCAAGGCGAAGCAATCATTGGTCAATTTAGGCGGTTGCGCCGCAGCGTGCCGCAGGTCGGCTTCGTGCCCGAGACCGAAAATCCACCCCTCCTCGGGAGCATCAACCTCCAGGATGCGCGCCAGCACATCCGATCCGATGTTTGAGACCATTCTGGCCACTTCTTGCACCTGCCAGGCGTCCTTGATCTGGCCCAACGGTCCCGCCCCAAGCGTCAGGGAGGGCCAGATTTCGACGAATGCAATTTGACCGGTCAACGGCTCAAACGGCCAAACGGCCACATCAAAGCGTTTTCGCAACCGCGACAGAACGGGCAAGCCCATCAGAACCTGTGATCCCACAGCCCCCGTCCCACCCAGCTGCCAGCAGGAAAACGCACCCTTGGTGGCCTCTTCGGCGGCGCGTTTTTCGGGGAACGGGTTTTCGTAACCGTCCTTGCGACGGGGCAACCCTTCGATGTCGCGTTTCAATGCGTTGAACCAGAACGGGCCTTTTCCCCCGAACCGCTGGTTGATGCCAGCCGCCAGATCAAAGCGGTTACTGGCGTGCGGGGTGTCCTCAATCTGCTCTTCCAACCACGCCCAAACGGCGAACGGATCGTCGCGCCCGGTGAGGGCCTGGGCAAATCCGCGCGGGTATCCGAAGGGAAAATCAAACCCGGCCAACACACGGTTTCCCGCCCGTGTTTCGGCCTCAAACAACTCGACAAGCCAGTCCTCCGCTTGCGCCCGGTTGCGCAGATATACCGGCTCCTCGGCCCGTCCCTGCCGCGCAACGCAAGCCCAGATCGCATCCGCGCGCGGGGTCTTGCCGGTATCGTTGCCGCCGGACCAATCCACCATGACAATCGTGTCAAAGCCCTTCACAAACCGACCTCGGCCAGGATGAAATCAGCAATGGCCCCGGTATCATCGAGGTTGAAAACCGGCCTGTCCAATGTGAGGGGCGTATCACTGGCCACCGCCCGGATCGTTTCATCCTCAGGCGCAATCAGCGGGTTGTTTGTCTCGGCGCGATGGGCCTCGATCTTGGGGTGCAGGTCGCGTTTGTAGCCTTCGATCAGGACTAAATCGACCGGGCTCAGTTTGCTCAGCAACACCTCCAGGCTTGGCTCTTCGGCGTCGCGCAATTCATGCATCAAGGCGAAACGTTTGCGCGAGGATAATAGGACCTCGCGCGCGCCCGCCTGCCGGTGCCGATGGCTGTCCTTGCCCGGCTGATCCACGTCAAACACGTGATGCGCATGTTTGACCGTCGAGACCGAAAACCCGCGGCGCGTGATCTCGCTCACCAGCCGTTCCATCAGACCTGTTTTGCCCGCATTTTTCCAGCCGACGACGCCGTAAACCCTCATAAAAACGCCTCTGCGCGGGCCAGATCCTCGGGGGTATTCACATTGAAAAACGGATCAATCGTGCTTACCGGAAACAGGGCCTCGCGCCCGCCGTGCTTTTCCGTCCAGATCACAACCTTGCGCAAACCACCCTGCAATGCCGCGCGCAGGTCATCGCGCAACGCCACCGGCCAAAGACCAAAAGTCGGATGGCGCGCGCGGCCCCGTTCGGGGTCCGGCGTGGCCGATAACACCAGCGGATGCGTCATGCCGTCGCTGGCCAATAACAGCTGCGGCACCAGATCGCCGGGGAAAAACGGCGTGTCCGCGGCGGCCGTCACAATCTTATCGGCACCGCGCGCCGCCGCCCAATCGAGCCCGGCCAGCACACCGGCCAGCGGCCCCGCAAACCCCTCGATACTATCCGCCAGAACCGGCAGGCCGAAGGGGTCAAACCGCGCCGGATCGCCATTGGCATTCAACGCCAACCCCGCGACCTGTGGCGCAAGCCGGTCGATCACGCGGGACAACAACGTTTGGCGTCCCAACATCAAAAGGCCTTTGTCACCGCCGCCCATGCGCGTGGCCTGACCGCCTGCAAGGATCACCCCCAATGGCTGTTTCATGTGCCGCTCTTTCGGCCCGCGCGGCGCGGTTCCTGTGGCACGGCAGCTGGGTCAGCGTCGCGGATCAGGCGGTCCTCGCCGGACAGGCAGACAAAGCGTTGCCCCTTCATGCGCCCAATCAGCGTCAGACCAACTTGTTGGGCAATCTCAACACCCCATGCGGTAAATCCGGAGCGCGAGGCCAGCACCGGGATGCCCATTATCGCCGTCTTGATCACCATTTCCGAGGTCAGCCGCCCGGTGGTATAGAGGATCTTATCCTCGGCGCTCACGGCTTCAGACAACATCCACCCGGCGATCTTATCCACCGCGTTGTGCCGCCCGACATCTTCCATATAAACCAACGGCCTATCCTCATGACACAGGACCGTTCCGTGGATCGCCCCCGCCTCCAGATAAAGCGATGGCGTGCGGTTGATCTTGGCGCTCAGCGCATAGAGCCACGATGTCCGCACCGGCGTCGTGGGCAGGCTCACCCCCTCCAGCCCCGCCATCATATCGCCAAACACCGTCCCCACGGCGCAACCGCTGGTGCGGGTTTTCTTGCGCATCTTTTCCTCATAGTCGGTCTTGCGGGCCGTGCGCACGATGACGGTTTCAAGCTCCTCGTCATAGTCCACACCGGTAATGTCATCAGCAGCGCTCAGCATGCCCTGATTGCGCAGAAACCCCAGCGCCAGATAATCCGGATAATCGCCAATCGTCATCGCCGTGACGATTTCCTGCGCGTTCAGGAATATCGTCAGCGGCCTTTCCTCCACGACACTGGCTGTAATTCGATTACCCTCGTGATCGATCCCGTCCACCGCCCGCGTGAGGCGTGCAGCGCCGGGATCGGGTGCGATCAAATAGTCACCGATGTCATCCAGTCTGGCCAATTGCATCCCCCCTGCGGCTCGGCTACGTCTGTGGGGTAACTTAGAAGCATCCTATGTCCTCCACCACACCGAAAATACAAACAAAAGCGCGGGCCTTCTGGAAAGGTGCCGCCGAAGGTGCCCCGTTCCTGCTGGTGGTCGCCCCCTTTGCCATGCTGTTTGGTGTTCTGGCGACCGAAGCGGGGCTCAACGTGTTGGAAACGATGCTGTTTTCCGTTGCGGTTTTTGCCGGGGCTGCGCAGTTCACCGCCCTGCAATTGATGCAGGAAAATGCGCCCACGCTGATCATTCTGGCCTCTGCGCTGGCGGTCAACCTGCGCGTGGCGATGTATTCGGCGGCCCTTACGCCATGGATCGGGGCCGCGCCCCTGTGGCAGCGCGCCATTGCCGCCTATTTCACGGTCGATCAATCCTATGCCTGTTCGGTCATGCAATTCGAAAAAGATCCGCAGATGAGCGTGCCGCAACGCATGGCTTATTTCTCCGGGGTGCTCTTTCCGATTGTACCGATGTGGTATGCCAGCACCTTGTTCGGGGCGCTGCTCGGCGCACAGGTGCCCGAGGCCTGGGCGCTTGATTTCGCGCTGCCAATTACCTTTCTGGCGATGGTGGCCCCAATGTTGCGCACCCCTGCGCATGTCATTGCCGCCGTCGTTGCGATCACCACCAGCCTGCTGACCGCCTGGGTCCCCTACTCACTGGGGCTGATCATCGCGGGGACACTTGGCATGATGGCGGGGGCGCAGGCCGAACTGATGCTCGAAGGCAAGAAAGCGCGCCATGATTGATCCCGTTAAACTCTGGACGGTCATCATCGGCCTTGGCATCGGCAGCTACGCCCTGCGCTTCACCTTCCTCGGGATCGTCGGCGACCGACCGATGCCCGCGTGGTTGTTGCGTCACCTGCGTTATACCGCCGTGGCGATGCTGCCGGCGCTGGTTGCCCCGCAGGTTGTCTGGCCCGCGGCCACCGATGGGACCGCGGATCTGCCCCGCATCTGCGCAGCCGTGGTCACGCTCGTGGTGGGGTTGATGACGAAAAACGTGCTGGCGGCTGTTTTCTCAGGGGGCGCGACGCTCTTTGGATTGCTTTATCTGGCGGCCTGACCCGCGCATCTCAGCTTTGCGCCGCAATGATCCCGTCGCGCACGTCGCCTGCGTCATTCTCGTAATATTCATTCATGACGACGCCGGGGCGTGTTGCCAGTTGCCGCATCAGATTGGCAGGATAAAAGGTCGTTTTGACGTCTTCAAACCCTGGCACCTGCCGCAGGATCGAAGACGTCGACTGCGTACAAAAAGCATTTCCCACCGCGCCATTTGACAGCACAAGTTGCAATGCGCGCTCGGCCTGTTCGGGGCTGACGACAAATTCCTGGCTGACCACGTGATAGGTACTGCGCGCATGCGCGCCTTTATAGGCCTGCACCCACCCCGGCGTCATGCCGAACAATACATCGCCACGTTCCGCCACATCGGCGTGAAAAAACGAGCCCGCAGGGTCAAAGATGACCCGCTGGGACCCCGATACCATCAAGGCCGTATGCCCACCACTGCCGGTGTTATTATTGATCACCGTGAATAGGGTCAGCTTTGGCGCACCATCCGCCACATAGGTTTTGGCGGCGATTTCTTCGGGTGTGGCTTGTGGCATGGAGGAGACCGCGCAGCCCATCAGCAGCGCCAAAACGCCAAAAACCACGCCAGCGCGCAGCGCACGGACCGCCATCGAAACAGGGATCACGTGATGAAAATCGCCATCCACACGAACAGGACGATGATCGCGATCACGATACGCGTGGTCCAGCTCATGAAGCCGTCGAAAGTTTTCTCTTGGGTGGTGGTATCCATTTCGCCGTGTTTGTGATCTGCCATTGCCGCAGCCCTTTTTGATGTTGCTGGCACAAGCCCTAATGGATTCGTTCGGCCCTGTCACCCGTCGCCTTACGCCGTGGGACAATTGATCGCGTCCTGCCGCTGCGCGCATCCGGTGGCCCTGCTGGCAGGCACTAACACTCGGGTTTGCCACTGCGCCGCCCTCACGCTTTGCGCTGGTACACCCAGGCCCCATCCGCGCGCCGCTCCCGTGTGGCAAGACCGTCCTGATAGAGATGGCTCACATGCGCGACCGCTTCCACCAGCGCCAACCCGTATTCCGCCGAACCAATCTTGCGTTTGAACAACGGCGTGAAGCACTCGGCCGCGGATTTCGGCGTATCGAGATAATCGAGCAATCGCGTCAGCGCCCCGTGATGGTTGTCGATCAATTGCCGCATTCGCATCGGCAGGCCGGTAAAGGGCAATTTGTGCCCACCCAGCACCAGATGATCCGGCCGCGCCAGTGGCGCAAGCCGCTCGCAGGCCTCCAGCCAGTCGGCAATCGGATCGGCCATGGGTTCGGTCGCATAGACCCCGATGTTGGGGCTGATAGAGGAGAGTATCTGATCCCCCGCCAGCACCAGATTGTCCTCCCGACTCCAGAAGGTCGCGTGTTCGGGGGCATGACCATTGCCGATATGCACGTCCCAGATGCGCCCGCCCATGGTGATACTGTTGCCCTGCGCGATCCGGGTATACCCAAGCGGCAAGGGCGTGACCACGTCACAGAAGTTGAACGGGCGTTCCTGCGCGCGCTGCGCATAGACCTGCGCGTCCATCCCGGCAGAACGGTAGAATGCAAGGGATTCGCGTGACGGCAGTTTTTGTTCATCCAGCGTCAGCATCCGCGCCGTCAGCCAGGCGGTACGTGTCGTCACAAGTTCCGCGCCATATTCCGATTGCAACCACCCGGCCAGCCCGATGTGGTCGGGGTGGTGATGCGTGACAACAACGCGCCTGACCGGTTTACCGCCCAGCGGACCGGTCATAAGCGCGCGCCAGATGGCCTTGCTGCGTTTGGAGGCAAAGCCGGTATCCACCACGCTCCAGGCGTCGCCATCATCCAGCGCATAGATATTCACGTGATCGAGCTTCATCGGTAATGGCAGGCGCATCCAGAGCACACCGGGCGCGACTTCGATCGCTTCGCCCTCGGACGGGGGGTGCTCCCAGGGCGTGCGCAAACCTTCTGGTTGATCTTTCATCAGGCGACCAACTCTTGGGCACTCAGCGCAAACAGATCCTCTGCCCCCGCTTGTGCATGGATCAAAAGACCGACGTGCTCGGGCAACAACCGTTTGATATAGAACCGCGCCAGTGCCTCATGTGTCCCGCCCCTGTCCGCGAGGGCCGCCTTAAGGTGCAGATATCCCCCCATGACCCGCGCGAACGCCCGCAGATAGGGCACCGCCCCGGCAAATCGCGCGTCCATATCCGGCTCGCCCGCGATCCATTCCGTCACCTCGCGCAGGGTTTCAGAGGCCTGCCAGACCGGCTCGGCAAGGTCGGGCAGGGTTGCGCGCGCTGCCTCCGCGCAGGCCTCGATTTCATCGAGCAAATGCGCCGCCGCCTCCCCGCCGTCCATCATCTTGCGCGCCACAAGGTCCATCGCCTGAATGCCGTTCGTGCCCTCATAAATCGCGGTGACGCGCACGTCACGGCTGAATTGTGCAGCACCCGTTTCCTCGATCACGCCCATGCCGCCATGGACCTGAACACCCATTTCGGCCACGGCGATCCCCGTATCCGTGCCAAAGGCCTTGGCGATGGGCGTCAGGAACGCCGCCCGCGCCTGCCAGTCGGCATCACCGGTCGCATGTGCCATATCAATGGCCATCGCACAGCTCAGCGCGATGGCTCGGGCGGCGAAAACATCTGCTTTCATGCTCATCAGCATCCGCCGCACATCCGCGTGATCCACAATGGTGCCCGCCCCCCCGGCGCGCGCCGTATGCCCCTGTTTGCGATCAACGGCGTAGTCCAGCGCGTGCTGGCAGGCCGCTTCGGCCACGCCAATGCCCTGCCCGCCGACACCGAGACGCGCGTTATTCATCATCGTGAACATGGCCGCCATGCCGTCTTGTTCCTGGCCGATCAACAGGCCGGTGGCGCCTTCAAACTGCATTACCGCAGTCGGTGAGCCATGCAGGCCCAATTTATGCTCGAGGCTGACAACCTTCAGATCATTGGCCCGACCCAGCGTTCCATCGGCGTTGGGGATATATTTCGGCACCAGAAACAGGCTGATCCCCTTGGTGCCCGCAGGCGCATCCGGCAGACGCGCCAGAACAAGATGGCAGACGTTTTCGGCGATGTCATGGTCCCCCCAGCTGATGTATATCTTTTGTCCCGTCACCGCGAAAGTACCATCGCCCCTGTCCACGGCCTTGGTCGAGAGCGCCCCCACGTCCGAGCCGGCCTGCGGTTCGGTCAGGTTCATCGTTCCGGTCCACGCCCCGGCGGTCAGTTTGGGGAGATAGAGCGCTTTGATCGCCTCACTTGCGTGGTGATGCAGCGCCTCGATCTGCCCCTGGCTCATCAACGGCGCGATTTGCAGCGACAAACATGCCCCGCTCATCATTTCGTTCACGGCGGATGTCAGCGTCATCGGCAAGCCCATCCCGCCATGTTCCGGATCCGCCGACATACCAATCCAACCGCCCTCCGCAATAGCCTTCCAGCCCTGCGCAAAGCCCGGCGAGCTGCGCACCACACCGTTTTCCAGCCGCGCCGGGTTCATATCGCCAGCGCGCTGCAATGGTGCCAGAACCTCATCAGACAGCTTACCCGCTTCGCTGAGGATCGCCTGGGTGACATCCTCTGTGGCCTCGCGAAACCGCTCGGTTGCACGCAGTTTTGCGTAATCCACCACATGTTTGAACAAAAAGGCAAACTCATCCACGGGGGCATGATAGGGCATCGTGTTGTCTCCGATTGACTGTGCGGCGGCCTTGGCAAGCAAGACATGACCCGGTAAAGGTCCACACATTGCAACATGTGCCGCATGGCTGCCTTCGGCAATAAAAACGCGGCGTCACGGAGCCTTATGGACATGACCTCGCCCCTGATCCTGCCTGCGGATGCCCCAGGCATCGCGCGGGCGGCTGGCTTGCTCGCAGATGGGGACCTCGTGGCCTTCGCGACCGAAACGGTCTATGGGTTGGGGGCTGATGCACGCAACGGGCGCGCGGTTGCGGCGATCTTTGACGCCAAGGGGCGGCCGCGGTTCAACCCGCTCATCGTGCATGTTCCCGACATTGATGCGGCACGCACCTACGTTGAATGGAGTGATGCGGCGGATATACTCGCGCGCACCTTCTGGCCCGGTCCGCTGACACTTGTTTTGCCACTGCTGCCCGATCACGGGCTGTCGCCTCTGGTGACGGCGGGGCTGTCGACCCTGGCCCTGCGCGTGCCTGCCAAACCCTCTGCGAGAGCGCTGCTAAAGGCGTTCGGCGGGCCTGTCGCGGCACCCTCGGCAAACCCCTCCGGACGCATAAGCCCCACAACCGCCACACATGTGCGGCAAGGTCTGGGCGATCGCATCGCTGCAATCCTGGATGATGGTGCCTGCCCGGTGGGTCTGGAAAGCACAATCATCGCCTTTTCGCCGGCACCGGTCCTGATGCGCGCGGGCGGCCTGCCCGCAGAAGCCATACAAACGGCCCTTGGAACTGCGTTGCCGCGTGCGCCGCACCCCAAAAGCGAAGAAACCGTCACGGCCCCCGGCCAGCTGAACTCGCATTACGCGCCCCGCGCTCCGCTCCGAACGCAGGTGACGGAGCCAAATGCCAATGAACTCCTGCTGGGTTTTGGCCCAATGCCCTGCGATCTCAATTTATCCGAAACCGGCGATCTTCAGGAAGCGGCCGCGAACCTGTTTGCACATCTTCACCAACTGGACAAACTGCACCGCCCCATCGCGGTGGCACCCATTCCTGATACTGGCCTTGGCTGTGCCATCAACGACCGGCTGTCACGTGCTGCCGCGCCGCGTGCGCCGTAAGGTGGGCTTCAGGCCACCTTTGCTCCCTGTACTCCCGGTCAGGCATGGCCCGCCGTGGAGGACAGCCCCAAAGGATCCACCCCGAGGCTCCTGAGCGCGGCGCTCCATTTGTCCGCCGCAGGTGTTTCAAAAATCAACGCGGACGTGGCATCCGCCGTCAGCCACCCGTTGCGCGCAATCTCGCTTTCCAACTGCCCCGGCCCCCATCCCGCATATCCCAACATCATCAACGCACGCGACGGCCCGCTGTCCTGCGCAATCTCTTCGAGGATATCCAAAGTCGCCGTCATCCCAAACCCGCCAGGAACGGACAGGGTATGCAGGCTCGACTGATAATCACCCGAATGCAGCACAAAGCCCCGCCCGGTCTCTACGGGACCGCCAAAATGCACCGGCATCGCAGCGGCCTTGCGGGAGGGTTCGATCTCCAATTGGTCCAGAACATCGCTCATGCGCACATCACCGCTTTGCTTGTTGAGGATCAACCCCATCGCCCCTTTGTCTGAGTAGGCGCAGAGCAAAATCACCGACCTCTCAAAACGCACATCTCCCATGCTCGGCATCGCCACCAACAGCGACCCGGTCAAATCAAGCGTATCATCGCGCGTATCGGAAAGTCCCATGGCGTCAGAATGGCCTGACCCTCCTGCCAGTGCAAGAGGCATCCAGAAATCCGTGGCGAAACATGGCTGAACGGAACGTGACTTGGCTTTCCGGGCTTGCTCGGCCATATCAGGCTCATGAGAAATACGATTACCGCTGCCACCGCTGCCTGTCTTTTCGCGCTGCCTGCCGTCGCGCAGGACCAATTTGCCATTCCCGTCACGGCGCAGATCTTGCCCGGATGGGAACGCGAGGATGGCACCCGCATGGCCGCCATCCACCTGTCGCTCGATCCGGGCTGGAAGACCTATTGGCGCGCGCCCGGAGACGCTGGCATCCCGCCCAGCTTTGACTGGTCGGGCTCGCGAAATCTGCACTCGGTCTCCGTCGCATGGCCCAGACCAAAGGTTTTTGACCAAAACGGCATGCGTTCCATCGGATATGAAAACGAGCTGGTGATCCCGCTTACCCTTGCGCGCTCGCACGCCGGGCAACCGATCAGCATTGATCTTGACATGAACATCGGCATTTGTTCGGACATCTGCGTGCCCCATGACGTCAGCCTGAAGGCCATGCTCGACGGCACCGCCACAACACCCACACCGGCCATCGCCGCCGCCCTGGCCCAAACCCCCTACTCCGCGCGCGAGGCGGGGGTGACGCGGGCCACCTGCAAAATCGAGCCGACCAAAGACGGGTTGCGCATTGAGGCGCGGGTCACGGCACCCTCCGCCGGAGGTGCAGAAGTCATCGTGATCGAACCCGGCCTGCCAGATGTCTGGGTCAGCGAAGCGGATACGCGCAGGACCGGCAATGACATCATCGCCGTTTCCGAAATGATCCATGTGGAAGGGGGCAGCATCGCGATTGATCGCTCTGCGGTGCGCCTTACGGTGCTGGGCAGCAGCCACGCCATCGACATACGCGGATGCACTGCGGGTTAGGGCGCGGGGGCGCGCTTGCGCAACAGCATGATCAGCACCGCACAGAGATAGGCGAGCAGAACCAGAGCCGCCGCGCCAATCACGAATAGCAACAACGCAGCGGGCATCACAGGCCAGCCCTGCACCCCCGGCACCAGCGCGGTGATCACAAAGGCCAGGCTCCCTTGCGCGATGGCAACCCCCATTGTCGCACCGGCCCAGCCCAGGATCAGCCCCCAAAGCACCACAAATGACATCCGCAGGCTCAGAACCGGGGCCTGCATTCCGCGCCGCATTGCCCTGATCTGGCGCGAAATATCATGTGACACCGCCACCAGCGCCGGCACCATCATCAACACCAATACGACCCCAAATCCCAACCCATAGACCAATGTGATCACCGTGGGTTTAAGGAACTGCGCCTGGCGGCTGCTTTCATGAAGCAGCGGCGTCATGCCCAGAACCGTGGTCATGGTCGTCAACATGACAGGCCGCAGCCGATCCGCCGCCCCGTCAATAATCGAAGGGATGAGACCGCGATCTTCAGCGTATTCGTCAATGGTTGTGATCAAAACGATAGAATCATTAATTATGATGCCGGTCATGCCCAAAAGCCCCACAACCGTGAACATGCTCAGCGGCACCTCCCAGACCACATGGCCATAGATTGTGCCAATCAGACCGAAGGGGATGACCGCCATGATCAGGAAGGGGCGCGACCAGCTGCCAAAGACCCATGCCAGCACCAGAAATATGCCCAGAAGACACAGGATGAGACCGCTCAGCGCATCGCTGAGGAAATCCTGTTCCTGCTCGGCCAGCCCGCCAAGGCTCCAGGACACTTGATGCTCGCTGGCGATGCGGGGCAGGATTTGCGCGCTGAGCACCCGTTGGATTTCCGCCGCGCGTTCCGGGTCATCCTCGGAGATATCACCGCTGACTGTAATCACCCGCGTGCCGTTTTGTCGCTTGAGCGCCAGAAATCCATCGCGGCTTTGCACGCTGACGATATCTGCAAGCGGGACGTAGACCCCCTCTGGCGTGCGCATCTGCGTGCGTTCCAGAAAATCCGCCGTCAATTCATCGTCCGGCAGCTGAACCTCAATCGTCGCGGTGCGCGCGCCTTCGGGATATGTCGCGGCCTCAATCCCGCCCAGACGGTCCCGCAGAACCCGTCCCAATGTATCGATGCGAAATCCCAGCGCCTGCCCCTTGGCGGTCAGATCAAGGATCAACTCTTCCCTGCCGTAGGCCAGGTCATCCTGTAGAGACAGCACCTCGGGATATTCCAGCAGCGCATCCTGCAACGCCAGGCTGGCTGTTTTCAGTCGCTGCGTATCGGCGCCCGAGAACTCGACTGACAGCGCGTCACCGCCCTGCCCCGACCTCCAGCCACGAAACGACAGCGTTTCGATCAGTGGATGGCTCGCCACCCGGTCGCGCAGATCACCGGTAAAGGCAAAACTGGAATAGGGTCTCAGGTCCGCATCGATAAGTTCAATCGAAATGCCCCCCAAGAGGTCATTATCTTTGAATTCCGCGCCATCCAGCCCGCGACCGATGGTGCCGCCCACTTGCGCCAACACGAAATCAACCGGATTACGCCCGTATTTTTCGGCGTATTCCAGGCTCAATTCTTCGGTGGCGCGCTGCAATTCCTGCATCATGGCGATGGAATCCGCGCGGGTCGCGCCCTCGGTCATGGCGAAATTGCCCGTCACAGATCCGCGTTCAGGTGCGTTGAAAAAGCGCCATTGCACATCGCCACGAATGAAAATACTGACCTGCGCCGCGAGCAGGACGATCAGCCCCGCCAGCACCACATAACGCGCCGCAATCACACCGGCCATAAAGCGGCGAAACAGCACATCACGCA
Source organism: Roseobacter fucihabitans (assembly GCF_014337925.2). Lineage (NCBI taxonomy): Bacteria > Pseudomonadati > Pseudomonadota > Alphaproteobacteria > Rhodobacterales > Roseobacteraceae > Roseobacter > Roseobacter fucihabitans. Next base: position 3,084,925 of record NZ_CP143423.1, read on the forward strand.
TCCAGTCGAACCCGTAATTGACCAGCGTCGAGGGCCAATCCACCCCGCGCATGCCCATCCATTGCACCACATGCGCTTTGCGCGCGCGCGGCATCAGCAGGAAAACACCCGCAACAACGCCCAGCGCGATCAACCCCGTGACCACATCCTGGCGATACGGCAGATCCGCAATCAGCGCACCCTCCGGGGCCAGCCACAGCCGCGCCCCAAAGGCCGCCGTTCCGCCCACAAGCACCACCAGTGCGACGAGAGCCCCGCCGAGTTTCAGGCGCGAAAACCCGGTCTCTTTGGCGCGTGCGATCGAATGGGCCATATGGTTGGGCAGAATCAGAAAACACTCCACCAGCGAGGCCACGAGCACCGCAATCACCGTCAGGGGAATATCCTGGATCAGCGTGCCAAAACGCCCGCCCACGGCCAGCAGCCCGAAAAACGCGATCACCGTGGTCAGGGTCGCGGCGAACACCGGAATGGACATGCGCCGCGCGGCGGATTCTGCGGCCACAAACGGGTCCTCCTTGAGGTGGCGCGCCCGGTAATCGGCATGCTCGCCAACCACAATCGCATCATCGACAACGATCCCGAGCGTGATGATCAGCCCAAAGAGCGAGATCATATTCAACGTGATGCCGCCCGCATACATGATCGCAATCGCCGCCAGCATCGCCGCCGGAATGCCCGCAGCCACCCAAAATGCCGTGCGCGCATTGAGGAACAGGAACAACAGGCCCAGCACCAGCCCAAGCCCCATCAGCCCATTGTCGATCAATATATCAAGCCGGTCCGAAATCGCCGCCGCCCGCGTCCGGATCAATTCAAGCGACGAGCCTGCGGGCAAGGTCGCCTGTAAATCAGCGGCGATCTCCTCCACGGACGCCTGTATCTTGATCGCATCGCCCTGCGCCGAGCGGTCGACGCGCACCGAAATCGCCGGGTTTTGCCCAACGAAATAGGCGCGGTTCCGATCCCCGCTTTCCTTGGTGATACGCGCGACATCCCCCACGTTCAGTTTCGAGCCATCCGGGTTCGAACGCAGCACGATCTGCGCGATCAGTTCGGGGTCGCGTTTTTCGGTCCCGGTGCGAACCTGCGTGTTTGCACCGCGCACGTTACCCGCGGGCGCGGTATCCACTTCCGCCTCAATCGCAGCGGCAATTTCCGCCATGGTAATGCCATAGGTCACAAGGTTCAGCGTGCTCACTTCCACCGTAATTTGTGGTGCTGCCACGCCCCGGATCGTGGCGCGGGTGATGCCAGCCGCAAACAGCCGGTTCACGAATTCATCCGCAAAGAGGCCTAATTGCTCTGGCCCGACCGGGCCGCTGATCACCACATCCGTGACCCGGTCCCGCCAGGCCGCGCGCCGCACAACCGGATCATCCGCACCATCGGGCAGATCCGTCACCGTATCCACCGCATCCTGCACATCGCCTGCGGCGCGCGTCATGTCCCAATTGGGTTCAAAATGCAGCGTGATGGTGCCGCGTCCCTGCCGGGCCGTGGACGACGTGCTCTCCACCCCCTCCACCGTGCGCAGGGCGGGTTCGAGCACCTGCACAATACCCCGGTCCACATCCTCAGAGGCGGCATTGGCCCAGGAGGTATTGACCGTCACGCGCTCCAATACTGTGTCGGGAAAGAACTGCGTGCGCATGTTCGGCAAGGCGGCAAGGCCCGCGACCACCATCATCACCAGGATCAGGTTCGCCAGCGTCCGGTGACGCGCAAAATAGGAAAGAACGCCCCTGGCTGCCCCCGGAATTTGCCGCGCCATAGCGTTCTACCCCCCCATGCGGCTTTCGATGCGCGCCACCACGGCGGCGGCGACGACCGGTTCGGCCAATTGTGCCAAGACACGGTCGCGGGCCTGCTTGGGCATGGTATTGTTGCCCTGCACAAAGGCCACGAGACGCGCACGCCGCTCTGCGCTGAGTTCCAGCATTTCAGGGCCCGTATCGCGCGCCGCGCTGTCACGCCGCAGCGGGCGCACCAGAATACCGGAACCAAGCAAAGGGGTCTGCGCCGCGATCACTTCGCGCCCAACCAACCCGCTGCCACGCACCAGAATGTCGTTGCCCTGACGGCGAAGCAGCGTGACAGCGACCGCCTCTGCGCGATCATCCGCGCCCAGGACAAGCACATCGCCCTGCGCATTCAGGGCGGCTGCCGGCAAGCGCACTACATTATTCAGCGGCGGCTCGAGCACGCTCAGCGACACGAAATCTCCGGGACGAAATCCCGCCACCTGATCCAGCCGGGCAAACATGAGACGCCCCGTCTGGTTCTGCGCCGTGGCCGCACTCACCCGGCTCAAAACGCCGGTGGCCTGCAAATCATTGCCCGCCCCATCCAGCGTCGCCGTCACTGGCACCGCCATCAGGTTGCCTTCTGCGTCCAGCAGCCGCGCGTATTGCGCGGTCGAAATCCGAAAGGCCACCTCAAGATCTGTGGGGTCGATCAGATCCGCAAGACGCTCATTGGCGGAGACCAGACGCCCGGCCACCACGGAGGTGTCGCTCAGGATGCCGTCAAAAGGCGCGCGTACGGTGGTATCATTGAGGTTCCGCTCGGCCTCTTCCAGCGCGATCCCGGCGCGCAACAGCCGTGTGGTGCCCTGATCCACACGGGCTTCGGCCTGCGTGACAACCTGGCGACGCGCCAAAACGGTTGCACGCGCAGCAGCCACGGCCAGTTCGGCCGTTTCCACCGCCGCCGAGGTGCCCACACCGCGCGCGGCCAGATCGACCTGACGGCGGTAGGCCTTTTGGCGCAGATCGACCTGATCTTCGGCCGCTGTTTCCTCATCGCGCGCCAGATCGCGCGAGCGCGCGGCATCGCGCACTTCGGCCTGTGCATCCGCCAGATCCGCTTTTGCGCGGTCCAGGACCGATAGCATATCCGCCGGGTCGATCCGCGCCAGCACCTCACCTGCACCCACGCGACCGCCATCCTCGAAAACCTCAGACAGTTCCACCACGCGCCCCTCAATGGCGGCACGCAACTCCAGGGTGCGCCGGGATTTGATCTCTCCGAAGGTCTCAAGGATCGGGCTGATCGTCTGTGCCTCTGCGCGGATCAGATTGACCGCAAACACACGCTCGTTCGCGCTTGGCGCGGCGGGCTTTTCGGCCAGCCGGTCCTGTATGGCCCCGCCAACCAGTTGCCCCGCATAAAGCAGCAGGCCAAAGGTCAGCGCCGCCAGAAAAAGACCGATCATGCTTTGGCGCAAAAACCGCATTTCGCCGTTATCCTAATCACTTGATCAACACTGGTGTAAACTAGTGCGCACGCGCTGCATACCAAACCCTAAAAAGCAATACGCACCGAAACGTCATTTCCGCCGTTGATGCTCATCCAATCGCGGCAGGATTTCCACAAAATTGCAGGGGCGGTGGCGGAAATCGAGCTGCTTGGCGAGGATTTCGTCCCAGGCGTCCTTGCAGGCCCCCGGACTGCCGGGCAGGGCAAACAGATAGGTGCCATTGGCCACGCCGCCGGTGGCGCGGCTTTGCACGGCGCTGGTGCCAATTTTCTGCATCGACACGATGGTGAATACCGTGCCGAAGGCGTCGATTTCCTTTTCATAAACATCGCGGTGCGCCTCGACGGTGACGTCGCGCCCGGTGAGCCCCGTGCCCCCGGTTGAAATCACCACATCCACGCCGCTGTCCTTGCACCAGGCGCGCAATTGTGCCGCGATATCGGCGCGCTCATCAGGCAGGATGCGGCGGTCGGCCAATTCATGCCCGGCCGCCAGCAGCCGGTGCACCAAGATATCGCCCGAACGATCCTCCGACAGACCCCGCGTGTCCGATACCGTCAACACGGCGATACGCACCGGCAGGAAGTCCTTTGTTTCGTCAATTCGGCTCATCTCAACTTCTCTCCAACAGGGCAAGGCGACCGGCAAGGGCGGTGAAAATTCCCGCTGTGATCCAGTCCAATATTTGACTGCCACGCGCAAGGCGCTGGCCCAATGAGCTCGCGAAAACGCCGACCAACCCGTTTATGGCAAAACCGCCCAAGCCGATCACAGCGCCAAAGATCGCAAATTGCGTCAGAACGGGACCGGCTTCGGGGCGGATGAACTGCGGCATGAAGGCGAGAACGAAGAGGATGACCTTGGGGTTGGTCAGATTGACCAGCAACCCTTGTCGAAAAGGCCGTCCCCGCGGCGCAGGCAGGGTTGCGTCTGTCCGGGGCCTGTTGCGCAACGCGCAAAACGCCAGCCACAGCAGATAGGTAACACCAATCCAACGGATCACGTCAAAAGCGATCGGCGCGGAGGCAATCAGGGCGCTCAGCCCTGCACCCGCCAGCAGGACGTGGATCATGCCACCCGTCGCGATCCCGGCACTGGCCAACCATGCCGCCCGTGGCCCCGCGCGCACCCCCTGACCCAGACAGAACATCATATCCGCCCCCGGTGTCAGGTTCAGCGCCAAAGCGGCGGGGATAAACGCGACGAGGGTCAGGGGATCAACCATCCGAAAGACGCGCTTTCAGGCTCAGCAAATCCGCCCAGGCCTCGCGTTTGGCAAGGGGTTGGCGCAGCAGGTAGGCGGGGTGGAACATCGGCAGGGCGGGAAGCCCAAAGCACTCCGTCCAACTCCCGCGCAACCGCGTGATGCCACGTTTGCCCAGGCATGCCTGCGCGCTGATGTTGCCCATGATCACAAGGACCTGCGGCTTGGCCAGCGCGATGTGGCGTTCCAGAAACGGGCGCATCATGGCGATCTCTGTAGGGTGCGGATCGCGGTTTTGAGGAGGGCGCCAGGGCAACACATTGGTGATATAAACCGGCGATGCCGCAGGGTCGCGCCCCATGTCGATGGCCGCCAGCATCCGGTCCAGCAATTGCCCCGCACGCCCGACAAAGGGGCGCCCCTCGCGGTCTTCATCGCGCCCCGGTGCCTCGCCAATGATCATGACGGGCGCCCCCGGCACACCGTCGCAAAACACCAGATTGCGCGCGCCCCGTTTCAATTCACAATGCTCGAAACCGGCCAGCGCATCACGCAGCGCCTCCAGCGTATCCACACCCGCCGCCGCCTGCTCGGCTTGCGCCACAGCATCCAGTTTTGCCGCGACGGACGCGGCCTGCTGTACAACCGGAGCCGCGCTCTTTGGTTTGGCCAGCTTATCGGGCAATTCATAGCAATTGACCGGCACGTCACAGATCGCCTCGGTCGCGCCAAGCTCGATCTGCCAATCCAAAAGCGCCAGGGCGTTGTGAAACTCTGCTGATTCCATATCCGCACAATACGCCGACCCTGCGGCAAACTGAACAGCCACTTGCACATGAACCCCCGCTTGCCCGCCCCGCGCGCGCTCCCTATAAGGTGGCAAATCACGATAGGTTGCCGCATATGAGTTTTCCGCACCGACATCTGCTGGGTATCGAGGCCCTGCGCCCCGAAGAAATCACCACGTTGCTTGATCTGGCGGATACCTATGCGGGTCTGAACCGCCAGCCGGATAAACATTCCGACGCGCTCGCCGGGCTGACCCAGATCAACATGTTCTTTGAAAACTCCACCCGCACGCAGGCCAGCTTCGAGATCGCAGGCAAACGTCTGGGTGCCGATGTGATGAACATGGCGATGCAGGCCAGTTCGGTGAAAAAGGGCGAAACGCTGGTGGATACCGCGCTGACGCTGAACGCCATGCACCCCGACCTGCTGGTGGTGCGCCATCCCCATTCCGGTGCGGTCGATCTTTTGGCGCAAAAGGTCAATTGCGCGGTGCTGAACGCAGGCGACGGGCGGCACGAACACCCCACACAGGCGCTGCTTGATGCGCTGACGATCCGGCGCGCCAAGGGCCGTTTGCACCGCCTGTCCATCGCCATATGCGGCGATATCGCCCATTCACGGGTCGCGCGCTCCAACATCATGCTGCTGGGCAAGATGGAGAACAGGATTCGTCTGATCGGGCCGCCCACCCTGATGCCTGCGGGCATTACCGAGTTCGGTGTCGAGGTCTTTGATGACATGCGCGAAGGATTGAAGGACGTGGACGTCGTGATGATGCTGCGCTTGCAAAAAGAGCGCATGGACGGCGGGTTCATCCCCAGCGAGCGCGAATACTATCACAGGTTTGGGCTGGACGCTGAGAAGTTGTCCTACGCCAAACCCGATGCGATTGTCATGCACCCCGGCCCGATGAACCGCGGTGTGGAAATCGACGGCACGCTGGCGGATGATATCAACCGCAGTGTTATTCAGGATCAGGTGGAAATGGGTGTGGCCGTGCGTATGGCCGCGATGGATTTGCTGGCGCGCAACCTGCGGCTGACCCGTATGGTGCCTGCATGAGCGCGCGCGTCGAGGTACAATCGCAGGAACGCGGCAAGATCAGAGTGTTCGCGATCAACAAGCCTGCCTCAGAAATCGAAACGGCGTTGAAAACAATGCCGAAATCCGATCTGGCAAGGGACTTGCTGGGCGATCCGCATCTTAACACGGCCAGCACCGAGATTTTTCCCATTGCCGATCTGACCGGCATGGGGTTGGGGGCCTATCTGAGTGAAGGCTACGCCGTGCCGAGTGATCAGATCGCGCCCGATCGCAGCAAACTTGATGCTTTGGAAGGCTATGCCCTGTTGCTGTTCTCGGATAGCTTTGCCGGAGCAGAGACAACGCTGACACCGGGAGAGGCGCTGACCCTGATCGCCACTTACAGCGAATACCAACCCCCGACGGGTACAACCACCATGGCCAGCGAGAGCGCCAGACCCTATAGCGGCCAAGCGTCAAAACGGCCCGACCCGGCCAGGAAAAAACCCACAGGCAGCATGATCATTGTACTGGCGATCGTGGTTTTGGCCGCTCTGGTGCTGTGGTTGCTGTGACGAAATGCGAGGATAAACCCGATGAATGAGCCCAAAGACCCGAAAATGTCCGGACGCATCGCGATGATCGCCCTGCTCGTCGCCTTCTTTGTTGTCGGGCTCATGTTCTGGGTCGGCACGTGAAAGGCCCGCTTTTTAACGCCGGACATGGCCCAACACAAAAGCGCCTGCGGAGCCCTCGCTCATGAATAAACTGACGTTTCTCAACGCCCGTCTTGTCGATCCGGAAACGGATGAAATCACGGTGGGCGGGCTGGTGGTCGAGGACGGCCGCATCACCAAACGCCTGCCCAAGGATGCGCCGCGTCTGACCTCCGGGCGGGTCATCGACTGCCACCTCAAATACCTCGCTCCCGGCATTGTGGACATCGGCGTCAAGGTCTGTGAACCCGGCGAGCGGCACAAAGAAAGCTATCGCTCTGCCGGGCTGGCAGCGGCGGCGGGGGGCGTGACGACCATGATCACCCGCCCGGACACCGAACCCGCCATCGACAACCCCGAAACACTCGAATTCGTGACGCGGCGCGCCAATGAGGCCGCACCGGTCAACGTGATGCCCATGGCGGCGCTGACCAAGGGGCGTGCGGGACGCGAGATGACCGAAATCGGGTTTTTGATGGACGCCGGTGCCATTGCCTTCACCGATTGCGACCGCGTTGTCACGGACACAAAGGTGTTCTCCCGCGCGCTGACCTATGCGCGCAGCCTTGGCGCTTTGGTGATCGCCCACCCGCAAGACCCTGGCCTGAGCCGTGGTGCCGCCGCCACATCAGGCAAATTCGCCTCGCTGCGCGGCTTGCCTGCGGTCTCGCCCATGGCCGAGCGCATGGCGCTGGACCGCGACATGGCGCTCATTGAGATGACCGGCGCGCGCTATCACGCGGATCAGATCACATCCGCGCGCGCCCTGCCCGCCCTTGAACGCGCCAAGGCCAACGGTCTGGACGTCACGGCAGGCACCTCCATCCACCACCTGACCCTGAACGCGCTGGATGTGGCGGATTATCGCACCTTCTTCAAACTGAAACCGCCACTACGCGATGAGCAGGACCGGCTTGCCATCGCGGAGGCCGTCAAATCCGGGCTGATTGACGTCATTTCCTCCATGCACACGCCCCAGGATGAGGAAAGCAAGCGCCTGCCGTTTGAGGAGGCCGCTTCCGGCGCCGTCGCGCTTGAAACGATGCTGCCAGCGGCGATGCGGCTTTATCATGCCGGGTTGATCGACCTGCCCGCTTTGTGGCGCGCGATGTCGCTTAATCCGGCAAAACGTCTGGGCCTTGCGAGCGGACGTCTGGCCATTGGCGCGCCCGCCGATCTGGTGCTGTTCGACCCAGACACGCCGTTTCTGATGGACCGCGCGACGCTACATTCCAAATCCCGCAACACCCCGTTTGACGGCGCGCGGATGCAGGGCCGCGTCCTGTCGACGTTCGTCGCCGGCACCTGCGTCTATGAGAGGTCCTGATGCCAGTCCTTGAACACTCCGCCGCCATTCTGGGGCTCTGGGCCGTCATCGGTTATCTGCTTGGCTCGATCCCTTTCGGCATGGTGCTCGCGCGCGTGATGGGTCTGGGCAACCTGCGCGACATCGGGTCGGGCAATATCGGGGCCACCAACGTGCTGCGCACCGGCAATAAAACCGCCGCCGCGCTCACGCTTTTGCTCGATGGGGGCAAGGGGGTTGTCGCCGTCCTGCTGGCGCGCGCCTTTGGGGGCGAGGATACGGCGCAAATCGCGGCCCTCATGGCGATGATCGGCCATTGCTATCCGATCTGGCTGCGCTTTGCCGGTGGCAAGGGTGTGGCCACCTTTCTGGGACTGATGCTGGCGCTGAGCCTGCCGGTCGGGATCGGCTGCTGTATCGCCTGGCTGGTGGGCGCATTTACCGTGCGCATCTCCTCTATGGGGGCCATTGTGTCTTCGCTCGCTTCCCTCATTTTATTGCCTGCACTCGGGGCGGGTCACGCGCTGTTTCTGGGGCTGGTGCTGAGCCTGATCCTGCTGTGGCGCCACCGCGGCAATATCGCGCGCATCCGCGCCGGGACCGAACCCAAAATCGGCCAGAAACCGTGAACCCGTCAAGATTGGCGCGGCTCGAAACCGCGCTGCTGGCATTGCCAAACGGCAGCTTTACCGGCGCATCGCAGGATCGCCGATACATCGTGACCAAGTCGCTCTTCAATGCGGGAAAATCAATGAAACTGGTCGCCGAAGAACTGGGTGGAGCTGATTATATAAGCCTCAACTTCTATCGTCTGGCGCGCGGATCACGTCTGTTTCCCTGTGAAATGAGCGTCGAAAAAGTGACCGATTTCATCCTGGACCTGCGCCCTCATCCCGTTCAGGCCGAGGCGTAGCTGCCATCCGGCCCATGAGTTTCATCCCCCTGCAAGGCGGGCGAGAACACACAGATGAGATGAAACGGCACGTCACCGTCGTTGCGCACCGCGTGGCGATCATGCAAATTCGGTGCATAAAGCACACCCGGCGTGATGTGATGCACCATACCGCTGTCCAATTCGGTCACGACACCTGCACCGCCGATGCAATAACACGCCTCGACGTGGTGCTTGTATTCCAACGTCATGGCGGCGCCGGGCAACACTTGTGTTTCGGTCATGGAAAACCCCATGCCGTCGGATTTCACCAACAGGCGCAGGCTGGTCCACCCCGGCCCGGCGGCATCGCGCGGCGTCCCTTGCAGGTCGGATTTTTTTGTGACGATCATGGCAATGCCCCATATGGTTTCAAACCGGTGTTTTGAATATTGCATGGGCGCGCATGACATGCCACTTCTGGAGGCATGAAATCACATCTGACCAGCCCTGATGGCACCCCCGCAAGCCGCCTCGCCTTTGGCACAATGCAATTTGGCGGACGCGCGGACGCGACCGCCGCGCGCGACATGTTCGAGGCCTCGCGGGCCGCTGGCATTACCCATTTCGATACCGCCTATGTCTATAACGACGGTGCATCCGAGGAAATCCTGGGAGCATTGCTCGGTGATCAGCGCGACCGTCTGATCATCGCGACAAAGGCCGCCTATACCGGGGGTGGGTCGAAACAGAACATTCACGATTCCTTTGCGATTTCGCGCAAACGGCTCAATCTGGATGTGGTTGATGTGCTTTACATGCATCGCTTTGACCCGGACACGGACCTGCGTGAGAGCATGGAGGCGCTTGCAGAGCTCAAGCAGCAAGGGCTGATCCGCTATGTTGGCGTGTCCAATTTCGCCGCCTGGCAGGTCGTCAAAGCGATTGGTATCGCTGCCAAATTTGATCTGCGGGTGGATATCCTTCAACCGATGTATAATCTGGTCAAACGTCAGGCCGAGGTGGAAATTCTCCCCATGTGCGCCGATCAGGGCGTGGCCTGCGCGCCCTATTCTCCCCTGGGGGGCGGGTTGCTGACGGGCAAATACACCACCGGATCAGCGGGACGTCTGAGTGAGGATGAGCGTTACGCGGCGCGTTACGGGTTGGAGTGGATGCATGACGCGGCGGCCGGGCTGAGCGAAGTTGCGCAGGAGGTCAACGTGAACGCCGCAACCCTGGCCGTGGCCTGGGCGGCGGCGCATCCGATGGGGCCGACACCGATCATCTCCGCGCGCAACGTGGAACAATTGAAACCCTCCCTCGCGGCGATGGATTATATGCTGACACCGGACCTCTATGACCGGCTCGCCACGCTCACCCCGACACCACCCCCGGCAACCGACCGCATCGAAGAGCAGTAATGCAAGACATCCTCGTCATCGGCGGCGGCATCGCGGGCCTGTCTGCTGCCGCGCGCCTGTCCGAGACGGCCAAGGTCACGGTAATCGAGGCCGAAACCGCGCTTGGGTATCACGCCTCCGGGCGCTCTGCCGCGCTGATCGAGCCAAATTACGGTGCCACCAGCGTGCAGGCGCTAAACCGGGCCAGCGTGGCATTCCTCGCAGAGGGCGGGTATCTGAGCCCGCGCGGGCTGATGATCATCGCACAGGCGCATGAGCGCGCCGCCTATGAAGCCGATATCGCGGTGATGGGCACGAGCCCGATCACCAAGGCGGAGGCGCTGGATTTCGTGCCCGTGCTGAACCCCGAAAAGCTCGCCTTTGCCGCCTATCACGAGGATGCGCAGGATATTGATACGGACCTGCTGTTGCAGGATTTCGCCCGGACGCTGCGCGGTCATGGTGGCACCGTCGAAACCGGCTGTCGCGTGGAGGCGATCCGTCGCGACGCGGGCCTTTGGGAGGTGCGCGCGAGCGATCGGGTGTTTACCGCACCAACGCTGATCAATGCCGCCGGTGCCTGGGCTGACGGTATCGCGCAGATGGCCGGGATCGCGCCTCTTGGCATCACACCGCATCGCCGGTCCATGGCCCGCATCCCCGCGCCGGGCGGTCACGATGTGCGCGCCTGGCCGATGTTCTTTGGGGTGAATGAGACATGGTATGCCAAACCGGATGCCGGCTGTTTGCTGGTCTCCCCGGCTGATGAAGACCCCGTGGAGCCGCATGACGCCTGGGCCGAAGACATGACACTTGCGCAAGGTTTGGCGCTCTATGAGGAGATGGTGAGCGAACCCGTTACGCGATTGCTCTCAAGCTGGGCGGGGCTGCGCAGTTTTGCACCTGACCGCACGCTTGTTCTGGGCCGTGACCCTGACGCGCCGGAATTCATCTGGTGCGCGGGTCAGGGCGGGTATGGGTTCCAGACAGCCCCAGCCGCCTCGCGCCTGTTGGCCGATCTGGTTCTGGGGCGCGCCCCGGAGATGGCCCGCGACACCGTCGCCGCCCTTCAACCGGACCGTTTGCGATGAGCGGCAAACTCCCTCCCAGCGCCAGCGTCGCCTCCGCTTTGGAAGGTGCCAAGCTGCACGCCCCAGCAGCGGCGCGCAACACGGAGGCTCTCTGCGGGCTTTTACGGCAACACGCCCCGACATCCGGGCAGGCGCTCGAACTCGCGAGCGGCACGGGTCAGCATGTGATCGCCTTTGCGGCGGCTTTGCCAGACGTCATTTGGCAGCCCACAGAAATCGGTGTCACACGTCTGGCCAGCATCAACGCCTATGCGTCCGGGTCGGGTTTGAGCAACATCAACCCTGCGCGCGTCCTGGATGCCACGCAACCGGGATGGCACCGGGTGCATCCGGACAAGAGCCTGATCGTGCTGGCCAACCTGTTGCATTTGATCACCGAGCAGGCGGCCAACACCCTGATCGCAGAGGCCCTTATGGCGCTGGCACCGGGCGGCAGGGCCATTCTTTATGGCCCCTTCAAACGGGCTGGGACCCTTACCAGCCCAGGTGATGAACGCTTTGATGCACAGCTGCGCGGGGCCGATCCCACCATTGGCTATAAGGACGACAGCGACGTTAAGGGATGGGTGATACAGGCGGGCGGCAGTGGCATCAAAACCGTGGAAATGCCCGCCAACAACCTCGCCTTTATCGCAACCAAAGCTTAGCCATCCACGCGGATACGCTCGTTTTTAGGATCATAGGGGCTGTCCTCGACGATCTCGGCATCCCAAAGCTGATCGAGCATCTTGACCTTGAGCTTGGTGCCTTTGACGGCCAGATCCGGCGTCACATAGCCCAGGCCAATGCTCTTGCCGAAGGCCACCGAATAGCCCCCGGACGTGAGCCGCCCAACGCGCGTGTCACCGTGATACAGCGCTTCGCGCCCCCAAGGGTCTGCATCATCCGGCCCATCGATCAGCAATGTCACGCATTTTGAACGCACACCGGTTTTCTGCAAAGCGTCCTTGCCGTGGAAGTCCTTGTTGAGGTCGATAAACCGCGGCAAATCCGCCTCCAACGGGGTCGCATCCCGGCCCAACTCATTGCCGAAAGCGCGGTAAGATTTCTCCTGCCGCAACCAGTTCTGCGCCCGCGCGCCCACCAGTTTCATACCATGCTTTTCACCCGCTTTTTCAAGCTGATCGAAGAGGTAATTCTGCATCTCGATGGGGTGGTGCAATTCCCAACCCAATTCGCCCGTATAGGCCACGCGGATCGCGCGTACCGGGCACATGCCCAGCTCAATATTGCGCATCGTGAGCCAGGGAAACCGCTTGTTGGACAGAACGGTCGCAGGATCGGCATCCTTTACGATCTCATTCAGCACATCGCGCGATTTCGGCCCGGCGATGGCAAAGACGCCCCATTGCGTCGTCATATCATGGCATTCGATATAGCCAAACTCGGGTGCCTTATCCGCAATCGCCTTGCCCAGATAATCCGCGTCATAGGCCGTCCAAGCCCCCGCGGAGACGAGGTAATATTCATCCTGCGCCAATCGCACAATCGTATATTCCGTGCGCGTGGTACCATGCCCGGTCAGCGCATAGGTCAAGTTGATCCGGCCAACCGAAGGCAATTTATTGCAAGTGAACCAATCGAGGAACTGCGTCGCCCCCGGCCCCCGCACCAAATGTTTGGTGAAGGCCGTGGCATCAATCAGCCCGACGGTTTCGCGGATGGCTTTGGCCTCCTCGACGGCATATTGCCACCAGCCACCGCGCCGAAAAGAGCGCGCCCCGTGATCATCAAACCCCTCGGGGGCGTAATAATTCGGGCGTTCCCAACCGTTGACCCAACCGAATTGCGCCCCGCGCGCAGCCTGGCGGTCATAGGCGGGCGATGTGCGCAGGGGCCGACAGGCGGGGCGTTCCTCATCCGGGTGGTGCAGGATATAGACGTGCTCATAGGCCTCCTCGTTCTTGCGCGCGGCAAATTCCGTGGTCATCCAGTCGCCGTAGCGTTTGGGATCGAGGCTGGCCATGTCGATCTCGGCCTCCCCCTCCACCATCAGCTGCGCGAGGTAATAGCCCGTGCCGCCCGCCGCCGTGATGCCAAAGGAAAACCCCTCGGCCAGCCACATATTGCGCAGACCGGGTGCCGGACCGACCAGCGGGTTGCCATCGGGCGTATAGCAGATCGGGCCGTTGAAATCATCCTTGAGACCACATTCCTCAGCCGACGGGATGCGGTGGTTCATCGCCATATACTGATCTTCGATCCGGTCCAGATCGAGCTGAAACAGATCGGCCCGGAAACTGTCCGGCACGCCGTATTCAAACCGCGCAGGGGCGTGTTTTTCATAAACCCCCAGGATCCAGCCGCCGCGCTCTTCACGCACATAGGATTGCGCATCGGCATCGCGGATCACAGGATGTTCGACATTTCCCTCGGCGCGGAATTTCACCAGCTCGGGATCCTGATCCATGACGATGAATTGATGCTCCACGGGAATCGCGGGGATTTTGATGCCCAGCATCTGTGCGGTGCGCTGCGCATGGTTGCCCGATGCGGTCACGACATATTCGGCGGTGATTGTGATCTGCTCATCCGATGGGATCAGATTGCCGCCCTTTTCCACCATCTTGGTAGCCGTGACCTCCCAATGCGTGCCGTTCCAATGGAAGGCATCCACCTGCCATTTGCGCTCGATCATCACGCCGCGTTGTCGCGCACCCTTGGCCATCGCCATGGTGACGTCAGCGGGATTAATATAGCCATCGGTGTGGTGATAAAGCGCGCCCTTGAGGTCTTCGGTGCGGATCAAGGGCCATTTCGCCTTGATCTCCTCCGGCGTCATCCACTGATAAGGCACACCACAGGTCTCGGCGGTGGAGGCATAGAGCATATATTCATCCATGCGCGCATCAGTTTGCGCCATGCGCAGGTTCCCGACAACGGCAAACCCCGCGTTCAGACCGGTTTCCTCCTCCAATGTCTTATAAAAACGAATGGAGTAGTCATGGATGTGCGTTGTTGCATAAGACATGTTGAAATATGGCAAGAGCCCGGCGGCGTGCCATGTGGAGCCAGAGGTCAGTTCGTCCCGCTCCAGCAGCATTACATCGTCCCAGCCCGCGCGCGCAAGGTGATAGGCGATGGAGGTGCCAACCGCACCGCCTCCGACGACAAGAGCTTTGACCTGGGTTTTCATGACGCGAGACTCCCTGACGCGTGTTAACGGTCAAGCTTTAGCGGTTGAACGCAGAACGTGCAAAACACGCCCGACCGGTCATGGCGGGAAAGCGACATCCCAAGCAAAGGTGGCCTAAAGCCCACCCTACGTAAGCGTTGCTTCAGGTTTTGAAGTTTCAGGGTAGCAGTTGCTCGATTTCCTTTTGTTTATGGCGATTGACGATGGCTTTGAGGACGCCTGTCAGATAATTATGTGACTCGATTTGGGTGAGTTTGCATGTTTCAATCAGTGACGCGAGCACGGCCCAGTTCTGTTACATTCCATGCGCGATCATCGCGGGTGATCGCTCAAAAGTAACCCTTCTTTGTCCTGCCGCTTCCCGGATTGAGAACCATAGCGGCGTCTCATCTATTACCCAGCAGACGATTGCGCAGCAATCTGCCGAGAGGGCATGAAGAGCTTCGCAGATGCTTTGAGATGCGCCAGCAAGGCGCGGCCTCAGTTCATGTGCGGCCTTGTCGACCCAGAACGCCAAAGTGGAGCGGTCGATATCGACGCCCTATCGCGCATAGATTTGCGATTGACGATACAGTGGCAGATGGTCGGCATACTTCGAGACAATCACACTGGCGACAGCCGCCTCGGCCGGCATCCCATCTTCGATCAGTTGCAGTTTGGCAGGCGCGTGCACAATTCCAGCTTCACATGACCGGCATCTATACTTAGGACGACGGGTGACGATGACGCGGAACTGCGCAGGGATGATATCCAGCCGTTTGCTGACGCCTTTGCCCCCCTCTCATTGATCGCTTTGCAATCAACTGCCGGGCAGAGGATGACGTGGCGCTCAGTACCGCAACCACAGGTCACGTCTGGGGCGCGCACTTCCTCGATGCGCAGCAAATGCTTTGGCAGAACCCCGCGCTCTTTGCTTTGGGGTGATCAACTGCTTTATCCTCAACCTGGACGACAGCCATGGCTGTCTCAATATCGTCCAGCGCAAGGTGGTATGGATCCGCCCTCCCGGCGGATTTCTACGTAATCGCCTGCCGGGCAATAGATGGCCCTTCTCGCACTTTGCGCCGTAAAGCGCCTGCTTGAAGTCTGCCAGCAGTTTTTCAAGGCGCACAACGGGACCTTCCTTGAGTTCGATGATGCCATCACACTCATCAATAGTCCTGTTTTGCGCGCCAATCTGGACCTTTGCCGTCAATTAAGAGGGCCTTGAACGCATCGATATCGTCCACTGCCCGACAGGGCATCGCATAGCGATGTCCCGAGAGGGAGGAAGATCAGCAGGAAAAGGCATGGATGTTTTTTACCAAAACCTCGCCTCAGCCGCCTGCGTAAAACGCCGTCCGAGTTATTCTGTCGCAGCAGGTAGACGGCTCTTCAACGGCGTTACCCCCCGCCAATCCAGACCCGCAAACAGCGCCTCAAATTGCGCAGGGTCCAGCCGTAAAACGCCGTCGCGAATGATAGGCCATTTGAATGCATTCTGCTACAATCGTTTGTACTCCATGACCAAGCCGGTCCCATCCCATCCTTTACCCTCGTCGTGCTTGATCTTATCTAAGAGCAGATGACGTGCCCCTAGTTTCCTAGACGCTTGCCTTGTTCATTTTCTGCTGTTCCATTTCATAGTCAACCGGTGACTGCATGCTATTGTTCGTGTGCTTGCGTGTAGGGTTGTAGAACATCTCGATGTAGTCGAACACGTCTTGCCTTGCTGCGTCGCGTGTGAGGTACGTTCGTCGCCTGATCCGCTCCCGTTTCAATAGGTGAAAAAAGTTCTCTGCCACGGCATTGTCATGGCAATTCCCACGCCTGCTCATACTGGCATCCAGATTGTGTTTGCTGAGAACCGATTGCCACTCTGCACCCGTGAACTATAGCCTTGGACGCCCTTCTAAGTGTCAAGCCGCGATCTGAGCCCGATTGATCTGTTTGTGGCGTCGCGCGATGATGTTGAAGACTTCGCGAGCTATGTATCGCTTGACGCAGCGGATTGCTTCGAGTTTGGAATGGCCTTGGGCTACTCGGCGCGCCACGTATTCTTGGGTCTTTGAATCCAGTCGCAACCGTCCAATTGCAATGATATGAAGCGCGCTGTTGGCGGCACGGTCGCCGCCCCGGTTCAACCGGTGGCGTGTTGTTTTGACTGATGACGCCGGAACCGGACTGACACCGCATAGAGCAGCAAAGCTTGTCTCTGATCTCAGTCGTTCAGGATTGTCACCTGCAGTCAGCAAAAGTTGGGCCGCGCTGTTCAACCCAATTGAGTTGCGTGCGATCAGCTCTGGAGCCAGGTCTTTGACAATTGCTTCGATCATATCGTCAAGGTCGGCCACTTCGTCATGCAGTTCGAGATAACGACGTGCCAGTGATTTGAGCGCGATCTTGTAGGCTTCTTCAACATCCCGATACCCTGATAAGTCGGGCTGCCAGGCCGCCAAAGTCCGTATCAATTGCATACGGGTCATTTTGCGCAGAGTGTCGCGCAATCGATCCGGAGCGCAAACAATTGTCGTCTGGATTATTTGCAGCGCGATCCGGCGTGCTTGAACCGCATGCGTCGGGCAAACAGCGCCCCACGCTGTTTGCTGGTCCTCCTCATTGCGGCAAACCTTCAATACACGCAGGGATTCCACCATTCTATCTCGACTGCGCGGGGTGACTGTGCGCCGCTCTGCGAAAGCCGCATGGGCGGTACTTTCAGCATCAAAGTCATCATTCTTGCCGCGCCGTCTTCGATCCAGCTTGTGTGGTGCGGTTACCTCCAGAACATCAACATCAGCGACCTGCATATATCTTAAAAGTCCTGCGCCGCAACTGCCGGTGCATTCCACCCCAATGCGCTGCAGGTTCCCGAATGACCGCATCCACGCCAGCATCAACTTGTAACCCTGCCGCGTCGTCGCAAAGTTCTGCGTGCCCAGCACTTGATCATTATCATCGACAACTGCCGCAACATGAAGATCTTTATGCGTATCAACCCCGCCAACGACTGGGATGGTTTGCTTAGTTTTGCCCATGGGATCATCCTTTGCGGCGGCTTTCGACATACTTCACCAGAAAGAATGCACGGACAGGACAGTCATGAGACCAAGTGGTCAGGCCCTTCTTTGGTCACGCGATATCTTCGAGACGAAGCCTCACCGCAAAGCGTTCCCGGATGATCGACAGGTCCAGGGAAAGACACAAGTCAGGTCGATCGGAGTGAGGGTCAGATCACACCAAGAGGCCAAGCGGTACCAACCCAACGAATGGTCGATCGGTGTTAGAGTCAAACCACCCGAGAACTGGTGTCCATTCTATGACTGTCGGAATGGATCATGACCTTTTGCTTTGGCTTGCGTCGCCAAACCGCGGCCAAGAGCGCTTGTAGGGCGAGATCGGTTGTCATACGCGCCCAAATACTTGCCTGCGATGTGGTGGTGTGTGCCAACCTCAGCGCGACGCAGGCGGCTAAAGAAGCTTTCCGCTTGGTTGGTGCAGGCACCATTTTTGGAATATGCGATCTGGTGGTTGATGCGCTTTATTGGGAAGTAGGCGGCCAGCTTGTCCCAGTGTGACGCTTCGTCAGCGTGAACTGTGGAGCCGTGCTGCACGTTTGCGGCGACCAGAGCGACGCCTTCGGCCTCTGTGGCGGTCACATAGGTAATTGTGCGGCCACCACGCTCACGCATGACGATAACAGACTGACGCTTGCCGGACTGGTGGATTTTCTTGCGGCGGTCCTTGCGGTCCTTCTTTTCGTTTGCGGGCTTAACATAGCCACCGAAGTAAGCGCCATCCACTTCGACAGAACCGGACAATGCGCCTTCGTTGCGGGCAATCTCTATGCTTTCGCGGACCTTGTGCAGCAGGACGAACGCGGTTTTGTAGTCAACCGACAGATCGCGGGACAACTGCAATGCGCTGTAGCCCTTTGCGCCGTTTATAAAGATCGCGATTGCCGCCAGAATATCGCGGATCGCCAGTTTGCGGCTTGCGAAGATCGTGCCAGAGGTCAGGCTGTATTGCTTTGCGCACCCTTTGCACTTGTATACCTGACGTGTTCTGAGGTCGTAGGCTTCACAGCAACCGCACTCTGGGCAATATGGTGCGCCATCGGTGTCAGCGAAGCGGATATTGCGGACAGCATCGCGGGCTTCGTCGTGAGACATGCGCATGACCTTCACAAGTGAAAGTGTTTTGGCTGCGGGCGAGAGTAGAAAGTGCTGTGACATATCATATCCGATGATGTTATACATCGTATACAGGTATAGTGTTCATCACATGCAAGAGTTATATCATCATAAATGATGTATTTTATGAGGATTCGATGATGTCAGCAACAGATGCCTATGAAGCTAAAGCCAAGAATATACTGAAATCCGAACTCAAACGGCGCGGGATCACTTATGCCCAGTTGGCGGAAAAGCTTGCCGCCTTTGGTGCTACCGAGAATGAGCGCAACCTTGCGAACAAGATAAGCCGGGGCAGCTTCACGGCTGCATTCTTTATGATGTGTATGGATGCAATAGGTGCCAACAACGTCAACCTAGAAGCGTGATCGCGCATAAAAACACTAAATAAAGTGTATTACTTCATCATGTTTGGTGAGCTTGCTCCATAATGTCGTAAAATTACCAAGCAAAGCGTCTAGAAATCTAGGGGCACCTCAGCCCTTCATCCGAAATGTCGTTAAATGTGACTGCGAAGGAGTCATAGGTTTGTGCTCTCAGGCAGCCAAGCTCCACCAAACGGCATTGCCTGGCGAAGACCTTCACGGAAAGCTCGCGGCTGTATTCGCCTGCCATGACTCGCTTGACGGTCTTCAGCAGGTTAGAGCCGATGCTGCTGTCGTTTTCGAACTGCTCGCCACAATAATGGACCCGGATCCCGGCACGAGAGCAGACATGCTCGTGACAGGCCCCTTTATCAGCATCCTGAAGCTGGCCCCAGCGGCTGACGTCACAGACCAGAATGGCCCTGAAATCAGCCTGGACTGTTCGGACCTCGACCATCAGGTTCTGCAGCGCCTCGCGGCCGTACAAGCGCAATCCGAACCGTCCGGAGTCGTCAAAGACGCGCAGGATCTGCAAACCCCGGACGGAAGCAAAATTCCGGATTATGTCGAGCTGGTTCTCGGTCGAGCACTTCTGGTGATCGGTCGACATCCGCACATAAACTGGGATTGCACCACAATGCTCAGATGTGGCCAAAACCGGCCACAACTACTTGCCTCCTGCTTCCTTCCACAAACTTTTACACAGGGATCACACCTAACTTTAGGTTGCATTTTTCAGATTTTTTGGTTAACATTTGCTATTCTTTGATTTATTTGGCTTGGTTTGGATGTGAATTTCCGGAACCGCTTTCATTTTTATACTCTGGTGTTGGCATTTGCGATTATCCCCCCGCAGAGCCACGCAGATTTGTTAATTTACCACTTTGATGTGGAAACCGGGGATTCCACCCTGATCATGGATACTGTGTCCCGCCGGAGTTTGCTTGTCGATGCCGGCGACAGAGGATACGGGCGAAATATTCTGGTGCCAGAGCTGAAGAAACTGGGCCTTAACCAAATCAACTACTTTTTGGCGACACATTACGATGCGGATCACATCGGTGGTTTTCACGAGCTGATCGATGAGGGCATTCTGTTCACGGAGGCTGTTTTTGATCGAGGTGGCGTCACCAGTCGAACCGAAACGACGGCAAAAGGGAACAAGACGGAATACGGGACCTATATTGAATACGCCTCCTCACTCAGAACGACACTTCGGCCCGGATGCGACAAGACGATCGACTTGGGCCCGGATATCTCCGTCATGGTCGTGGCCGGTGCGGGCGAATTTCTGAAAGAAACTAAACCGTCCTGCGTTCTGGACAGTATTTCCATACCCAAGAACAAGGACAACGATCTGAGCATCGCTCTGGTGATCTCAATCGGCAACTTTTCGTATTTCATCGGTGGGGATCTGACGGGTGGCGGCAACGGCACGAAAAAGATGGAGCCGCTGGTGGCCCGTGCGGTGGGGGACATTGACGTTCTCAAGGTGAACCACCACGGCTCGGAAACCAGTTCAAACGAAGATTTTCTGCGGTTTCTGTTGCCCGAGGTGGCCGTGATTTCCATCGGCAATGGCGGGCGGAACCTGAAGTATCGCTTGCCACGACAGTCAATTTTGGACCGTCTGTCGGATTTGGAAAGTGACCCCACCGTTTTTCTCACCAACAGCGGCGAAGGTGGTCGCTTGTCCGACAGCTATGTCGAGGATCGCCATATTATCGTATTCTCGGATGGCGAGAGTTATCACGTGAACGGCATCATTTATTCAGCGAATGACAACTAGGAATTCGAACGTTTTGAGGAGCGCGCAATGACAGACCAACAGAACAGCATTCCCGACCAGCCCGAAACGGAAACCGGATTCATGAGTATCTTTCGCCGCAAAGCTGGGCGCGAAATTAACATCACCGAAAAGCTGCTGGATGACGTCGGCCTATTGGCCCAGCATGGCGTGCGCACAGGTCGGGTGCCCGCCGACGTCAGTTTCCAAGATATTTATAACGCCCGCATTCAGTGGGAGACCAAAGGCGAACTCTCACCGCAGGAAATCGGACTTCTGGTGGAGGCCTACCAAAAACTGCAAAGCCAGTTCGCCAATGTCACCCCCGACACCCTGAGCGCCACAACGCCGGAAAAAGAGGGTAAGATGCAGACCAGTCCAGCTGGCCGATATCTGTTCAAACTATGGATTACCGTCATCGTGATGATCGTGATGGTTCTGTTGTCCAATTTCCTGCAGTTCTACCACGATTTCAACTTGACGGATTTTGAGGAGGAATGGGAAGACTGGGACTATAAAGTCAGTTACGCTTATCAGTTTTCGCAATATATGGAGCCCTTCGTTTATGGGACGCTTGGCGCGTTGGCGCATATGTTGAGGGTGACGGCCCGGACGCTGCGAGATCGGGAATTTGACCCCAGTCGTGCGCCTGAACACATTAATCGCATCATTCTTGGCACGCTGAGCGGCGGTGCCATCATCCTGTTTATTGCACAAATAACCGACGAAGACGGTCAGCTCCTGCAAATCTCGGCGGCCGCTCTGGGTTTTATCGCCGGGTATAGTGTGGATTTTCTGTTCCAGACAATTGACAGGATCGTAGAGGCCATCTTGCCACAGGTTGGTCTTTCTACAGTTCAGTTGCGCCAGAAGAATGCTCGCAACCTCGACCTTCTGGCTCAATATCGGGACCTGCTCAACACCGAGACCGACGCTGCGAAGAAAGAGCTTCTAAAAGACGTCGTGTCTGACCTGAAGCGCCTGTAAACCGCGAGACCAGTCCGGTGCAGGCCGCCAAACCTAATAGCTTTGGGTGCCTTTTTGGACCGGGATATCGATTTTTGGCAATTTATTGATGCGTGGCAACAGAAAACGGGGGAATTCGGGGCGAAACTGACGCGCAAAAAACGAAGGCATGTCAATCAACGCGGCGCTGCGAACCCATCGTGATGCGCCGATCCGATTGTCGACGCGGCAACACCTGATCACGCCGAAAAAATACCGCGGAGCTTGCCCAAAAGCTGGCAGGGCCGACCCCGCGCTTGGCCCAATGGACCTCGTTCAACGGGTCCGTCAAATCGGACCCAAGGCAATTTTGGGACGCTTTAGCCACAGTTGTTGAATGTAATGGACGACCGTTTCGGGCCGTCCTCAGCCCCTGAGCACGATTCATTCAAAGTCTGGAGTGACTTCAGATTGGCATCTCAACGGACATCACGCGGGAACAGATACGGCTTGGGCAAATGAGCTTCGACATTTTTCCAATGCTTGAAACCACATATTACGGGGGCAGTCAGTGCGAGATCATCCAGGGCCGTTTCGTCGGGAAAGACTTTGCGCCATTGGCATGATGCAGGGTCTTGGAGGGGCGTGCTTTGGAAGACGAACAGCATGAACACCCCGGCCCATGACTGGACCTTTTGGGGCTGTCGGCGCTGCGTTCATTTGTTTCATGCGCACGACGCGTACCGCCCGACATGACGGCAAGCCTCGGTGCGTTCAATAAAACGCGGGGCGCGCTGCTGGCGCATTCCGGGCACTCACAGGGCACATTGAACCGCTCCAGAGTGGCGAAGGCGGTAAAGGGACCGCAGTCCTCGCAATAATAGTCATATAGAGGCATGTCCTGCTCCTTGTTGTTTGGGGGCCGGGCGGCTTGCATCAAACCGCCCGTTGTATTTTTCAAAGATCCGGCGCAATCGGCATATCAACGGAGCCATCGAGATATTTCTTCGGGCCATCGGCGTTGGGCATCATGTCCCATTCGAATATATCGTTCGGCAACCAAAGCGTGGCACAAGCGTTGGGAATATCAACAACGCCGGAAATGTGCCCCTGCACTGGGGCCGTTCCGAGAATGGAGTAGGCCTGCGCGCCAGTGTAGCCAAATTTCTTCAAATACTCTATGGCGTTAAGGCAAGCCTGCCGGTAGGCAATATGTACATCAAGGTAGTGCTGCTCACCACTCTCATCGACAGAAATCCCCTCAAAAATCAGGAAATCATCATATTGCGGCTTGATCGGAGAAGGTTTGAAGATCGGGTTCTTGACCCCGTATTTCTCCATGCCAGCCTTGATGACCTCAACCTTCAGATGCAGCCAACCGGCCATTTCGATGGCCCCGCAGAAGGTGATCTCACCGTCACCCTGGCTGAAATGGAGGTCCCCCATCGAAAGGCCTGCGCCGTCCACATAAACGGGGAAATAGATCTTGCAGCCCCGGCTCAGATCCTTGATGTCGCAGTTCCCGCCATGTTCGCGCGGGGGCACCGTGCGGGCGGCTTCCATGGCGGCCTTGTCACGTGCATCACCCTGCATGGCACCCATATGCGCGCTTTGTGTATTGGGCAGCGCAGCCAGCGGCGGTACACGCTCGGGGTCGGTGTTGAAAAGCTTGGTCTCGCGGCTGTTCCACATGTCCAGCATCTTGCGATCCGGCAAACACCCGATCAGGCCGGGGTGGATGAGCCCTGCGTATTTCACGCCAGGCACGTGGCGGGATTTGGTGAACATGCCGTCGAAATCCCAGATCGATTTCTGTGCCGATGGGAAGTGATCGGTCAGAAAACCACCCCCGTTGTTCTTGGAAAAGAAGCCGTTAAAGCCCCAGTTCATCTCTTCCTTGGCACCGATGTCCAGAATTTCGACGACCAGCAGATCGCCCGGTTCGGCCCCTTTGACGCCAATGGGTCCCGAGAGGTAATGCACCTGTTCAAGTTCCACATCGCGCACATCGGAGGCATCATCGTCGTTTTTGATCTGCCCGCCGGTCCAGTCGTAGGTTTCGATCTTGAAATCATCGCCCTGCTCAACCCAGATGTTGATGGGAATGTCAGGATGCCAGCGGTTGTGGATATTCTCGTTCGTGTGCGGGCTTTCGCTGAGATCCACAGAAATTAATGTGTCTGCCATGGTGTAGGTCCTCTCCTTCTTAGTTTCTTGACGTCAAACGGATAGAAATTTCGATACGCGGTCGGCGTCGATGCCATCGCGGGGGCTGTCATGGACAAAACTCCCGTTCTCGATCACGATCACCCGGTCAGCCACGTCCAGCGCAAAGCTCAAAACTTGTTCTGACACGACGATCGTCAGGTTTTTCTCGTCGCGAATGCGGCGCAGGGTGCGGGCCATTTCGCGGATGATCGACGGCTGAATGCCCTCAGTTGGCTCATCAAGCAAAAGCACCTTCGGCGCGCTTGCCAGAGCGCGTGCAATGGCCAGCTGCTGTTGTTGACCGCCAGAAAGGTTGCCCCCCCGGCGCGACTTCATTTCCAACAGCACCGGAAAGAGTTCGTATATGTCCTCGGGGATATCCTTGGAGCCTGTCGTCGTAAGCCCGGTTTCGATGTTTTCGCGCACGGTCATGGAGGAAAAGATCATCCGACCCTGTGGCACATAAGCAAGCCCCGCGGCCACGCGCTGGTGCGGTTTCATGCCATAAACAGAGGTTTCGCCCACCCGCGCGTCGCCGTCCCTTTCGGGCAGGATACCCATGAGCGTCTTCATCAGCGTGGTTTTGCCCATGCCATTGCGACCCATTATGGCGACAATCTCGGCTGGTTTCACGTCCAGGTCGAGACCGTGAAGCACTTCGGATTCGCCATAGGCCGCGCGGAGATTCTTGATCGAAAGCATGGAGGCTCCTTTTCAGTGGCCGAGATAAACTTCGATGACCTTGGGGTCGTTTTGCACCCGTTCCATGGAGCCCTCAGAGAGGGTCTTGCCCTGGTGCAATACGGTCACGCGCGTCGCGATATCGGCGACAAATCCCATGTCGTGCTCGATCACAATCACCGAACGGTCCTTGATAATCGTGTTGAGAAGTTCCGCGGTTTTCTTGCGCTCAGCCACAGACATGCCCGCAACGGGTTCATCCAGCATCAGAAGTTCGGGGTCCTGGATCAGCAACATGCCAATTTCGAGCCATTGCTTTTGCCCATGGCTCAGAAACGCGGCTTTCTCATCAAGCAATGCCTCGAGGAAAATCGTCTTGGCGATCTCCTTAATCCGTGACCTGACCGCGTCGTTACGACGAAACGTCAGCGCGCCAAAAACGCTGTAACCATGCGGGTAGGACAGCTCCAGATTTTCGAAAACCGTCAAGTCCTCGTAAACCGAAGGTGTCTGGAATTTGCGCCCGACACCGGCATGCACGATCTGATCCTCGCGCATGCTCAAGAGTTCCTGACCCTTGAAATTGACGGACCCGCTGGTCGCCATGGTGCGCCCGCAGATAAGGTCAAGCACGGTTGTCTTGCCGGCACCATTTGGGCCGATGATGACGCGGCATTCATTGGGCTCAACATAAAAGCTGAGGTCATCGACCGCCTTGAACCCGTCAAAAGAGACGGTCAGCCCTTCGACGGAGAGAACGAAATTGGGGTTCTGGTCCAACATGGGTCTGTCTCCTATTCCGCCGCCGCGCGGGTTGCGTCGTCAGGCTTGGTTGCGTCGGTCGCGGATTTTGCCAAAAGGCGGTTGATGCGCGGGGCGACATGGTCGGCGTAAAGCCCGGCCAACCCGTTGGGAAAGAGCATCACGACAGCGATGAACAGACCGCCAAGACCGAACAGCCACAACTCCGGAAAGCTCTCAGAGAGCGAGGTTTTTGCCCAATTCACCAAAAGCGCGCCATAGACCGCACCGATGATGGACAGACGCCCGCCCACAGCACAGAAGATCACCATTTCGATGGAGGGCACGATGCCGACAAGCGTCGGCGACATAAACCCGACCTGCAAAGTGAACATGGCCCCGCCGATCCCGGCAAATGCAGCGCCCAAGCAGAAGATGAAGATCTTGAAGCTTGCAACGTCATAACCGGAAAAGCGCACCCGGTCTTCCTGATCCCGCATCGCGATAAGCAGGCGGCCCAGTTTTGATTTGCGCACGAATTGCGCGATGAACAGGCAGATGAAGAGCAACACGCCGTTGACGTAATAGAGCGTCTCTTTTGCGGCCTCAGTCCGGATGTCCCAGCCCTGCAATGTGCGCAGATCGGTAATGCCGTTCACACCGCCGGTGAAACCCTGTTGCCCGATGATCAGGATCGTCAGGATCGCGGCGAAGGCCTGGGTGATGATCGCAAAATAAACCCCGCCCACGCGCCGACGAAACATCGCCATGCCGATGATAAAGGCGAATATGACCGGCACCGCGACAACCGCAAAAAGGGCAAAAGCGAGATGGCTGAACGGTTCCCACCACCATGGCAAAGCTGTGAGCTGGTTCCAATCCATGAAATCGGGGATGCCGGGCGTGGATTGGATGGACGTGTTTTCAGGTGTTGAGGCTTCGAGTTTGAGAAACATCGCCATGCAGTAGCCGCCCAGTCCGAAGAAGACGCCTTGGCCAAGGCTGAGGATGCCACCGGCCCCCCAACACAGCACCAGACCGACCGCGACGAAAGCGTAGGTCAGGTATTTGCCAAACAAGTTGAGGCGGAAGCTGTCCAGTGCCAGCGGCAGGACAATGAAGATGATCGCGGCGAGTATGGCAAAGCCAACGATGTCTTGCCGGGTGAACAGGCGGTTGGAGGCGATGCTCATCTGTCAGGCTCCTTATTTGCGCAGCTTGAGGGTGAACAGACCTTGCGGGCGGATCATCAGGATGCCGACGACAATCAGCAGCGTCAGCACTTTGGCCATCGAACCGGAGAGGAAGAATTCCATGATCGACTGTGCCTGACTGATCGAAAAGGCGCTGGCGATGGTGCCGAGCAGGCTGCCTGCGCCACCAAAGACCACGACAAGGAAGGTATCCACAATATAGAGCTGCCCCGCTGTGGGCCCGGTCGATCCGATCATCGTGAAGGCGGAACCCGCCACGCCCGCGACACCGCAGCCGATGCCAAAGGTCAGACGGTCGGTCCAGGCGGTGTTGATCCCGACCGCATCGGCCATCACCCGATTTTGGCTGATCGCGCGTACCTGCAGACCCCAAGAGGAGCGAAACATCAGATAATAGACGGCCAGCGAGATCGTTACTGCCAGCACCATGACAAATATGCCGTTGATCGGGATTTCGACCAGATCGGTGAGCGGTAGCGATCCCATCATCCAATCCGGGATGCTCACGCCGACTTCGCGCGCACCGAAAACGCTGCGATAGAGCTGCTGCAAGATCAGGCTCAAACCCCAGGTGGCGAGCAATGTGTCAAGCGGGCGTTTGTAGAGGTGTCGGATCATCGCCCATTCAACGAAAAGACCCAATAAGCCGGACGCGAAGAATGCGATGATCATTGCGACAAAGAAATACATGCTAAAGAGGCCAGGCAGATAGGCCTCAAACAGATTGGACGTCAGATAGGTCATATAGGCGCCGAGGATCATGAACTCGCCATGCGCCATGTTGATCACGCCCATTTGGCCAAAAATGATGGCCAAACCCAAGGCCATCAGCACGAAGACCGAGAACAGAATAAGGCCGGCGAAGCCCTGCATGGCGAAAATCGCGCCTAGTTCGCTCATTGAGTAGTCGGCAAACATCCTGTGCCTCCGTGTCATGTTGGGGGAGAAAGGCGGGGGGCGTATCCTGGCAATACGCCTCCCCTTGCGGTGCTTACTGGTAGCCTTCCGGGAACGGATCCGGCTCCACCAACTCCGCAGTCTCAAAGACCACTTCATATTGACCATCCGCCTGCGCACGGCCCACGCGGGTCTTGGACCACAGATGGTGATTTTCGTGTATTTTCACGTATCCCTCGGGCGCGGTTGTCATCTCAATACCTGGGCTGGCCTCGCGCACTTTATCCACGTCAAAGGAACCCGCCTTCTCGACCGCAGCCTTCCACAGCCAAGGTCCGAGGTAAGCCGCCTGCGTCACGTCACCGATCACGATGTCCTCGCCCCACATCTCCTTGAAGGCCTTGACGAATGCGAGGTTGTTTTCGTTCTGAAGGCTCTGGAAATATTTCATGCAGGCATAGGTGCCTTCGATATTCTCGCCGCCGATGCCACGGATTTCATCCTCGGTCACGGAGATGGTCAGCACCATCGGGCTTTCACCTGCCGGATCGATCCCCGCGGCTTTCAACTGCTTATAGAATGCCACATTGGAACCGCCGACAACGATGGCATAGATCACATCGGGCTTGCGCAGGCGGATCTTGTTGATGACGGAGTTGAACTGGGTATGGCCCAGCGGATAATATTCCTCGCCCACAACCTTGGAATCCGGCAGGAAATTTTCGATATGCTTGCGCGCGATTTTATTGGATGTGCGTGGCCAGATGTAATCGGACCCGAGAAGATAAAACGACTTGGCGCCTTTGGTTTCAGAAACCCAATCAAGGCCCGCGATGATCTGCTGGGTCGCTTCCTGGCCCGTGTAGATCACATTGGGTGACTGCTCGAGACCTTCATAGAAAGTCGGGTAATAGAGGAACCCGTTATGCTGCTCAAAGACCGGCAGAACCGCCTTGCGGCTGGCGGACGTCCAGCAACCCATGACGGACGCAACCTTGTCATTCACCAGCAATTTGCGCGCCTTTTCCGCAAATGTGGGCCAGTCAGACGCGCCATCTTCCTGAATATATTCGATCTTGCGACCCAGAATACCACCCTGAGCGTTGATCTGTTCGATGGCCAGTTTTTCAGCCTGAACGGAACCGGTCTCCGAGATTGCCATCGTGCCCGTGACGGAATGCAGAATTCCGATCGTGACGGTGTCATCAGTCACTGCGAGGCCGGTTGTGTTGACTTCAGCGGTAGGAAAATCAGCGGCGCGCAGGCTTTTGGGCAAAAACAGCGAGGCTGTCATCGCGGCGGTGCCAGCCATAAACGCACGACGGCTCGCGCCTGTCATCTTTGCCGGGAATTTCTTATCAGACATGGACAATCCTTTCAGTTGATTGCGGTATTTGTGCAGAATCTGTGCAGGTTGCCTTAATCATCTGTTAATCATTGCCCGTCGCGAATACGTCGATTGACGTATGCCGCTGCGCGTAACTACGCTGTATCAACGTTCCAACATTGAATGTGACGGGGAGGGGAGGTCCCATTGCGCTGAAAACTTCAGCCAATCATCCTTTTCAGGATTACGGCTGTGGGACCGGGGATGCAGATGGCGACGACGTATCGCGCGACAAAGGAAAAACGGCAGTATAATCGTTGGGTTGCCAATGAAACAAAGGAAGACTTCGCGTTGCGCTTTACGGCCCACCGGGCCCGGCGCTGGTCTTGTGCACGAGTTGCCAATACCGCCATTGGCTCGATATCTTTCCTAGCGCTTGAGGCCATAGGTGCCGCGATCACGCTCTCTTACGGGTTTGATATCGCCGTCACCGCGATCATGCTGGTGGGGGCGGTTCTGTTTCTCACGGCCCTGCCCATCAGCTACTATGGTGCGCGCTACGGTGTGGATATTGACCTGCTGACGCGGGGGGCGGGATTTGGCTACATCGGCTCGACGATCACCTCACTGATCTATGCCACCTTCACCTTCATCTTTTTCGCGCTTGAGGCCGCAATCCTTGCGCTGGCCCTGGAATACAGCCTTGGGATTCCACTGGTTATTGGTTACTTCATCAGCGCGGTGGTGGTTATCCCACTTGTCGTGAATGGCTTCTCCAAGATCTCCTCATTTCAGGCCTGGACACAGCCGCTCTGGGTGCTGCTGCATATTGCGCCCTTCGTCATTCTGGGCGTTGTGGGCTACGATATCCAAGGCTGGTCCAGCTTTGAGGGCAACGCCGAACAAACCAGTGAGAGCAGCAGCAAGCTGATCATGTTGGGCGCGGCCTCTGGCGTCATTTTCTCTCTGATTGCGCAGGTCGGTGAACAGGTTGATTACCTGAGGTTCCTGCCCGTGCCGCACACGCCGTCAGAAAAGCGCCGCTGGTGGGCGTCGCTCCTATTAGCCGGTCCGGGGTGGTCCATCCTGGGCATGCTCAAGATGCTTGCAGGCTCCTATCTGGTGGTAATTGCCATCGCGAACGGGGTCCCCGAAGCACTGGCCACCGACCCGACGCGCATGTATGAAACCGTGTTTGACATGGCGCTGGAGCAGCCCTGGGCAGTTTTGTTGCTCACCAGCAGTTTTGTCATTCTCAGCCAGCTCAAAATCAATGTGACCAACGCCTATGCCGGCTCGATCGCTTGGTCCAACTTCTTTTCCCGCCTGACCCACGCCCATCCTGGCCGCGTGGTCTGGCTGGTGTTCAACGTCGCCATTGCCCTGATGTTGATGGAACTGGGCGTGTTCGGCGCTTTGGAGGCCACATTGGCGCTTTATTCGCATGTCGCGCTGGCGTGGATCGGCGCGTTGGTTGCCGATCTGGTCGTAAACAAACCGCTTGGCCTCAGCCCGCCGGGCATCGAATTTCGTCGCGCGCATCTTTACGATTTCAATCCTGTTGGGATCGGATCCATGGCAACGGCCTGTTTGCTCTCCCTACTTGCCTTTGGTGGCGCGTTCGGTGTGATGATGGAGGCCTTGTCCAGTTTTATCGCATTGGGAACCTCGTTTCTGCTGGCCCCTGTGATCGCCTGGGGCACGGGCGGGCGTTACTATATCGCAAGGCCCGCGCCGGTGGATGTCGCCGGGACATGCATCGTGTGTGATTACAGCTTTGATCCGCCCGACATGACGCATTGTCCGTTTCACGCCGGTCCGATCTGCTCGCTTTGCTGTACGCTGGACAGCGCTTGCAGAGACAGTTGCAAACCGCATGCACGTCTCGATAACGCCACACGTGGATTGCTGTTGCGGAAGCTACCGGGATCGGTGGCGCAGGCGCTGATGTCGCGCATGTCACGATTTATCTTCAGCACGGCTTTCATCGGTTTAGGCTTTGGAGGATTATTACTTTTTGTGCGTGACCTGCGTTATGCAGAGAACTTTGATGCGATACTCTGGGTTGTTTTCACGATGGTTCTGATCGTCAGCGGCATCACGGTTTGGATGTATCTGTTGGTGTCCGAAAGCCAAAGACAGGCGCGCAAGGAAGCTGAAAAACAGACGGAACGACTGCTTTTTGAGGTGCGCGCGCATGAACGCACGGATCAAGAGCTGCAACAGGCCAAGGATAAGGCGGAGGCCGCCAATCTTGCCAAGACGCGTTATATGACCGGGCTCAGCCATGAATTGCGAACGCCGCTTAATTCCATCTACGGATTTGCACAAATCCTTGAGCGCGACGAAGACATGCCCGCGCGCAGGCGCAATTCGATCACCACCATCCGGCGCAGCAGCGAACATCTGGCCGGTCTCATTGAGGGGCTGCTCGACATCTCGAGGATCGAGGCCGGGCGGCTGAAAATCAGCCGGGACCGCATCAACCTTCGGGTCTTTTTGCAGCAAGTCAGCTCGATTTTCGAAGAAGCCGCACGCGAAAAGAACCTCCGTTTCAGTATGGAAACCAGCAGGGTTCTGCCGGTGTGGATCACCTTTGATGAAAAGCGCCTGCGTCAGATCATCATCAACCTGCTGTCCAATGCCATCCGCTATACCGAGCAGGGCGAGGTTTCGATGCGGATCAAATACCGCAATGAAGTCGCCGTGATCGAGGTCAGCGACACCGGATGCGGCATTCGCAAAGAAGATCGCGCGCGGATCTGGGAGCCGTTCGAGCGCGGCAGCGGATCGCAGGCGCAGGGGTCGGGTCTCGGTCTGACCATTACCAAGCTGTTGGTCGAGATTCTGGGTGGCGAGATCGAAATGGAAAGCACCGAAGGCAAAGGCAGCCTGTTCCGGGTCCGCGTAATGTTGCCAGCGGTGCCGACGGATGCACGGGACAACCCATTTGAAACAATCGCGGAAACTGAACCGGTGTCTGTCTCGCGGGTGCTGGGGTCGCGCAAGACCTTGCTTGTGGTGGATGATGACCCCAACCACCTGGACCTTGTCGATAGCTTTCTGGCGCCCTTGGGTTTTGCGGTGTTGACCGCCCCGA
The DNA here is from genome assembly GCF_014337925.2 of Roseobacter fucihabitans. Lineage (NCBI taxonomy): Bacteria > Pseudomonadati > Pseudomonadota > Alphaproteobacteria > Rhodobacterales > Roseobacteraceae > Roseobacter > Roseobacter fucihabitans. The sequence goes on from NZ_CP143423.1 coordinate 3,117,162, forward strand.
GTGCAGAGCAGGCGATGGCAATGCTCGAAGACATCACGCCTGATCTGTTTGTGCTGGATATCGATTTGCCGGGTCTGGATGGGTATTCGCTGGCCGATAAATTGCGACAGGGGGCGCATCATTCATCCCCGATCATTGTGATCTCCGGGCATGCGATGGACACGCAAACTCCCACGTCCCAGGTCCCCCTGTGCGACGCTTTCATCACAAAACCCTACAATCTTGATGATCTTCTGTTGCGTATTGCCGAACTCCTGCGGCTTGAACTCGCCTATAAGGAAACACCCGGTTCAATGATAAGGCCCATCGCGGAATTTACCAAAGCAGAGCGTATCGAATTGATAGACCTTGCACGTAACGGCATGGCGCGCGCTTTGACAGATCGGATTGGCGAACTGGCCAAACAAGGCAGTTTGCGAGGCTCCATGCTGGTGCGCCTCAACAAGATGGCCTCGGTTTTCGATCTGCCGGGCATTGCTGATATTCTTGAGGAGATGACCGATGCCGACCGTTGACAGCAAAGACCGTCACATCGCGCTGGTCGTGGACGACAGTCCGGAAACCTTGAGCATGATCAGTACGGCGCTGGAGGAAAACGGCATCAGTGCCGTTGTGGCCACCAATGGTCACACGGCCCTTGATCTGGCACAACGCATACTCCCCGACGTCATTTTGCTGGATGCCATGATGCCGGGCATTGATGGGTTTGAGACCTGCTCCCTGCTCAAGGCAGACGAGCGTCTGGCGTATGCGCCGGTGATCTTCATGACCGGGCTTAGCGACCCTGAACATATCGTGCGCGGTCTTCAGGTTGGGGGTGTGGATTATGTCATGAAGCCCGCGGTCATCGACGAATTAATTGCGCGGATCACCACCCACATCATAAATGCAAAGGCGATACAGAGTGCACGTCAAGCGTTGGATACCTCAGGGCGCTCCATCATTGCGGTGTCCCCAACGGGTGCGTTGCTCTGGGGCAGCCCAAAAGCGCTTCGTTTTCTCGGGGAGCCGATAAAACATCCTGAAACGGCACTTACGGAAAACAAGTGTTTTCTGCGTTGGCTGTCTTCAACTTCGCAACTGCCTGCCTCAAAAGCGAGCAGCTTTTCGTTTGAGACCTTTGTGCTCGATTACATCGGCACGTCGCCTTCTGGTGAGGTTTTGCTGAAAACCCAACAAAAAGGGGGCGCGCGTCCCTATCACCAGCTTGAAGAGGTATTCGGCCTGACCCCGAGGGAGGCGGAGGTGCTGTTCTGGCTATCCCTGGGCAAGGCCAATCGCGATATCGCGCAAATCCTGTCGCTGAGCAGCAGAACCATCAATAAACATCTCGAACAGGTATTTCAGAAAATGGGCGTGGACAATCGCACCGCGGCGGCGGTCTCAGCAGACCGTGTGATGCATCAGCTATGAGGCATTGACCCGTTACGCCCTGTTGTTGAACAGACTGCCAGGCACATATTGAATGCCCATAGCGAAGATCACGTCAGATTGGCTGTTCAAAGCAGCTTTCAAGCAGATCCGTTGTGTTCTTTTCCGTCATTTTGATCGGATTCCCGCCACAACTGGGATCCTGCAAGGCAGAGGCCACAAGAGCGGCAATATCGGGATCTTTGACACCCAATTCGGTCAGGTTCTTCGGAATGCCCAATTGCGCGTTGAGTTCCCCCACGAAATTGTAAAATCCGTCGAACCCACCCGAGATGCTAAGGTAATTCGCGGCCCGCGCCAGGTGCTTGCGCACGCGGGGACGGTTAAACACCAACACCTGCTGCATGACCACCGCGTTCGTGGTGCCGTGATGCGTGTGATGCACAGCGCCGATCGGGTGGGAGAGCGCATGAATGGCTCCAAGCCCCTTCTGGAACGCCGTGGCCCCCATCGCTGCCGCCGACATCATATGCGCGCGCGCCGTCAAGTTGGTGCCATCGGTATAGGCCAGCACGAGGTTATCCTTGACCAGACGCATCCCTTCCAGTGCAATGCCCTGTGACATCGGGTGGTAATGCGGCGAGCAATAGGCCTCAAGGCAATGGGCAAAGGCGTCCATGCCGGTACCTGCGGTAATCATCTGCGGCATGCCAACGGTCAGTTCGGGGTCACAGATCACCACTGCGGGCAGCAGTTTGGGGTGGAAAATGATCTTTTTCTCGTGGGTTTCAGAATTGGTGATGACACTGGCGCGCCCGACTTCGGAACCGGTGCCTGCGGTGGTTGGTACGGCCACAATCGGCGCGATGGCGTCGGCATCGGCACGCGTCCACCAATCCTCAACGTCCTCGAAATCCCACAAGGGCCGGGTCTGTCCGGCCATGAAGGCAATCATCTTGCCCAGATCAAGCCCCGAGCCGCCGCCAAAGGCAACGACACCGTCATGCCCACCCTCAAGATAGGCCTTCACGCCCTCTTCAACGTTCTTTTCCGTTGGGTTGGGGTCTACATCCGAAAACAGCCCACGCCCCAGACCGCCCGCCGTCAGCAGTTCCAGCGCATTCCCCGTGATCGGCAGGTCCGCCAGCCCCTTATCCGTGACCAGCAAGGGTTTGGTGATTCCCGCAGCAGCGCAGGCCTGTGCGATTTCGGATATGCGGCCCGCACCAAAACGCACGGCGGTGGGGTATGACCAGTTAGCAATAAGAGACATCGGTTCAGGCCTTCTTGAGGTGGTAAGATTTGGGGCGCGTCAGGTTATGATAGCCGATCACAGACAGCCCGCCCCCCCGGCCCGTATCCTTGCAACCCGTCCAGCACAAGGCCGGATCGAGGTAATCGGCCCGGTTCATGAAGACGGTTCCAGTCTCGATCGCATCGCCAATGGCCTCGGCGCGCGCAATGTCTTGGGTCCAGAGCGAGGCCGTCAGCCCATAATCGCTGTCATTCATCAGCCGGATCGCCTCGGCGTCATCCTTGACGGGCATGATACCGACGACAGGGCCGAAGCTCTCCTCACGCATGACGCGCATGGAATGGTCCACATTCACCAGGATCTGCGGCATCAGATACGCGCCATCGTCCTGCGGGAAGAGCGCGGGATCAATCAATGCTTTCGCCCCCGCGGCAACCGCCTCAGCGGTTTGGCTGCGCACGGTATCGGCAAAACGGGCCTGCGCCATCGGGCCAAGAGTGGTTTCCGGGTCCATCGGATTGCCCAGCTTGTAGCCCTCAACGATCTTCACCGCCTTGGCCACGAAATCGTCAAACAGGCTCTCCACTACATAGATCCGCTCGATCCCACAGCAACATTGCCCGGAATTGAACATCGCGCCATCAATCAGCGTTTCGACCGCCGCATCGAGATCCGCGTCCTCCATCACATAGCCGGGGTCCTTGCCGCCAAGCTCCAGCCCGAGCCCGGTAAAGGTCCCCTGAGCGGCGGCTTCCATCGCCTGCCCGCCGCCAACCGATCCGGTGAAATTGACAAACCCGAATGCACGATCCGCGATCAGCGCCGATGTGGTCTTGTGATCAAGGAACACGTTCTGGAACACGCCGTCCGGCACGCCCGCATCATTAAATGCCTGGGCCAGCCGCTCGCCCACCAGCGGCGTTTGGCTGGCATGTTTGAGTATCACCGCATTGCCAGCGATCAACGCGGGCGCGACCGTGTTGATCGCCGTCATATAGGGGTAATTCCACGGGGCCACGACCAGCACCAACCCGTGCGGCACCCGCTTGATCACGCGGCGAAAATCACCGCTGTCCTCGACGGTGATTTCGGCCAATGCCTCTTCGGCGATGTCGGCCATATGCTGTGCGCGCTCGTTAAAGCCGCCAAATTCGCCGCCATAGCGGATCGGACGGCCCATTTGCCAAGCCAGTTCAGGCACGATCTCATCATTCATCGCGCCGATGTTTTCGACGCCCTTCATCACAAGCGCAGTGCGTTCGGACAGGGGCCGCGCGGCCCATAGGATCTGCGCGGCGCGCCCCTTACCCACGGCTTCGGCCGCCTCGAATTCGCTTAGGGTGGCGCGGGTGGCGTAAACCGATCCGTTGATCGGCGAAATACAGGTGATCGTCATTTTCAGGCCCTCTCAAAGCCGCGCGCGATTTCCCAATCGGTCACGGCACGGTCAAATTCTTCCTGCTCCCATTCGGCGCAGCGGGTGTAGTGATCCACCACATCATCGCCCATGGCTGCCCGCAACATTGCAGAGCCGCGCAGAGTTTCCGTGGCTGCGCGCAACGTTTGCGGGATATCGGCGGCCTTGGCATCCTCGTACACATCGCCCTGGGTCGGAGCGGCCAATTCCATCTTCTCCTCGATCCCTTTGATGCCTGCCGCCAACATTGCGGCCTGTGCCAGATAGGGGTTCAAATCCGACCCGCCGATGCGACATTCAACGCGCACGCCCTTGGTGCCATCTCCACAGAGGCGGAACCCAGCGGTGCGGTTATCCACCGACCAGACTGTTTTGGTGGGCGCGAAGGTCCCCTTGGAAAAGCGTTTATAGCTGTTCACGTAAGGCGCGAGAAACACCGTGTAATCAGGTGCATAAGCAATCAGCCCAGCCATATAATGCCGCATGAGATCGGACATGCCCAGCTTGTCCTTGGCATTGTAAAACGCGGGCGTCTCACCGTCCCAAAGCGATTGGTGCACATGGGACGAACTGCCCACCATGCCCGCCGCCCATTTGGGCAGGAAACTTGCGGCGTGCCCGTGCTGCCAGGCGATTTCCTTGATCGCATGTTTCGCAATCGTGTGGTGATCGGCACAAGCCAGCGCATCGGCATAGCGGATGTTTAGCTCCTCTTGTCCCGCTTCGGCCTCGCCTTTGGTGTTCTCTACCGGGATTCCAGCGGCATAGAGGTGATTGCGGATCGGGCGCATGATGCCCTCTTCTTTGGTGGTCTGGAAGATATGGTAATCCTCGTTATAGCCACTGATCGGGGCCAGATCGCGGAAACCGCTCTTGCGGATCTCATCCAGGCTTTTTTCGAACAGGAAAAACTCCAGCTCCGTCGCCATCATCGGGGTCAGCCCCATCGCCTCCAACCGCGCGATCTGGCGTTTCAGGATCGTGCGGGGGGCTTGGGGGACCAGATCATGGGTGCGGTGATCCAGCAGATCGCAGAGCACCATTGCGGTGCTCTCCAGCCACGGCACCGGGCGAATTGTCGTAAGGTCCGGTTTCATTACATAATCGCCATACCCGGAGGCCCAGGAGGTAGAGGCATAACCCTCCGGCGTGGCCATTTCGAGGTCCGTGGCCAGCAAGTAATTGCAGCAATGCGTCTCCACATAGGAATGTTGCACGAAATTCGCGCCGTGAAAGCGCTTGCCGGTCAGGCGGCCTTGCATATCGACAAAACACACAAGCACCGTGTCGATCAGCCCATCGGTGACCTGCGATTTCAGTTGATCAAAGCTTAGCATACCTGCCATCGGGAATTCCGTTCCATGTTAAGTGAGGGGCGACCAAAGCCGCCCCCAAGTGTTTAGCCATAGCGGTAAGGACGTCCCGCCTTCACCATATCTGCGTTATACTGTTTGAAGATTTCGACAACCTTCGCCTTGGTCGGGCTTTCTGCGGCGATCTCGTCCCAGAACACGAGGGCTGCGTCCTCGACCTGCTGCCATTCTTCGTCCGGAATCGTGGTCAATTGCATCTTGGTGCCATTGACGCGCAGGTTGGCCTCGCCGCCCCAATACCACCACTGGCGATAGTAATGCGACTGGTCCATGCACACACGCAGCAGTTCCTGCAAATCGGGCGGCAGCGCGTTGTAGCTTTCCATATTGGCAAAGAACGATCCCGCCCAGGCGCCGGAAATATTGTTGGTCAGGAAGTAGTTGGTCACATCTGCCCAGCCCACGGTGTAATCCTCGGTGATGCCCGACCAGGCGATGCCATCCAGCTCGCCCGTCTGCACGGCCACTTCGATATCTTCCCACGGCAGGGTGACAGGCACCACGCCAAATTGTGTCAGGAACCGGCCCGCCGTGGGGAAGGTAAAGACGCGCTTGCCCTTGAGGTCCGCAAGGCTGTTGATCGGGTCTTTGGTCGCGAAATGGCACGGATCCCAGGCCCCCGCAGAGATATGTTTGACGCCGACCGCTGAATATTCCTCGTCCCAGATTTCGTTCAGACCGTATTGGTTGAACAACACCGGAACATCGAGAGAGTAGCGCGACGCGAACGGGAAATAGCCGCCAAAAACCGTCACATCCGTGGGCGAGGCCATGGAATCATCATCCGATTGCACCGCGTCGATGGTGCCGTTTTGCATCGCGCGGAACAATTCGCCCGTGGGGACCAATTGGTCGGCAAAGAACAGCTCGATCTGCATCCGATCCCCGGCGATCTTGTTGAAACTATCGATAGCGGGTTTGATCACATGCTCGGCCAGCGCGGGACCGGCATAGGTCTGCATGCGCCATTTAATGGTGGATTGCGCCAGGGCCGGGGCGGCGAGCGGCGCGGCGGCGGCACCCGCTGCGGCGGTGGTGATAAACTTACGTCTTGTCGTCATGGTGGTTCTCCTTGTTGAATTGAATGCCCCACATGCCGGGGTCTTGGTTATTTTCCGTAAACATAATTGGGTAACCACAGGGCAATCTGTGGGAATATCATGATCAGCGCCAGACAGACCAACATCACGCCGACAAAGGGCAGAATGGAGCTGTAAATGTCGCGCAAGGTGATCTCGGGCGGAGCCATCGCCCGCATCAGAAAAAGGTTATAGCCGAAGGGCGGCGTCATATAGGCGATCTGCGTGGTGATCGTATAGAGGATGCCGTACCAGATCAAATCGAACCCAAGTGCTGCCACCAGCGGCACATAGAGCGGTGCGACAATGACCAGCATCGCGGTGTCATCCAGAAACGTCCCCATGATCAGAAAGGACAGCTGCATGAGGATCAGGATCATCCAGGGGTTCAAGCCCAACTGTTCAGTAAACAACATATCGATGGCTTTAACCGCCCCCAAACCATCAAAAACCGCACCAAAACCGAGGGCGGCGAGAATAATCCACATGAACATGCAAGAGATCGCCAGCGTCTGGCGGACGGAGGTTTCAAACACCTGCCGGTTCATGCGGCCTTTGAGGACGGCGGCCAGAAAAGCGGTGATCGCGCCGATGGCGGAACTCTCGACCAGCGAGGTCCAGCCATTCACGAAAGGCACCATCATGGTCATGAAGATCACAACCGGCAGCAGTCCCGCGCGCAGCAGGCGTATCTTTTCCCCAAGCGGAACTGTGCGCTCTTCGGGCGGCAGGACCGGCCCAAGCGACGGGTTCGCCTTGCAGCGCAGGTAGATATAGAGAATGAACGCGCTCGCCATCATCAGCCCCGGAAACACGCCTGCAAGCCAGAGTTGCCCAACGGGCTGGCGCGCGATCATCGCGTATAATACCAGAACCACCGAGGGCGGCACAAGGATCCCCAAACTCGATCCGGCCTGAATAACCCCCGTTACCATGCGCTTGTCATAGCCGCGCCGCAGCAGTTCCGGCAGCGCGATGGTTGCGCCAATGGCCATGCCCGCCACGCTCAGCCCGTTCATCGCCGAGACCAGCACCATCAAGCCGATCGTTCCAATCGCCAGACCGCCTGACACCGGCCCCATCCAGACATGGAACATCTTGTAGAGATCATCGGCGATTTTGCTCTCTGAGAGCACATAGCCCATGAAAATAAACATCGGCAGGGTCAGCAGCGGATACCATTTCATCAGCTTCATGGCGCTTGAAAACGGGATGTTCATCCCGCCTGGCGTCCAGAGTAACACGGCGGCCACCGCGGCCACCCCGCCAATTGCGCCGAACACGCGCTGGCCCGTCATCATCATCAGCATCATGGAGGCGAACATGAAGATCGCGATCATCTCATAGGACATTGAGATCGACCTCGCGCAGAGTGGCAATATCCTTGATCAGCTCGGAAATCGCCTGAAGCAGCATCAGAAAAAAGCCCAGAACCATAATGGATTTGACCGGCCAGATGTAGGGCCGCCAGGCGGTGCTGGAGCGTTCCAGACGACCAATTTCTTCGGTCCCCGTGAGCAGGCCCGCAAGATAAGCCGCCGGTTCCTGCCCCCAATAGCCCAACGAATAGGCGGTGGAACTGAGGCCCCCATAAAACAGAATGCCTAGATAAAAGATCAGCAAAAGCACGGTGAACGCATCAAACCACGCCTTCTTGCGCGTGGACCAGGTGCCATAAAACAGATCCATGCGCACATTCGCACCCATCTGCACCGCGTATGGCCCCCCCATGATGTAATAGGCGACCATGGCGAATTGCGCGATTTCCAGCGTCCAGAGCGAGGGCAGGAAAAACGTCTTGGACACCGAGGACCACAGCAAAATCGCCATCATCACGAAAATGCCGTACATCATCATGCGCCCGATCCGGTAATTCACGGCGTCCACGACGCGCACATAGAGAGCGGCCAATCGCATCATGATTGTGCCTCGATGGTTGCGGCAACCGATGCGCAAAGCCAGGGGGTCAGCATTTCGGCCATCGCGCGCTGTGCGTCCTGCGTGGCGATCAAGTCATTGCGTAGTTCCAGCATGACATTCAGCAAACCGCGTTTGATCCCGTGTTCCTTGAGCGTGTGCGTCACGCCATCCTCCGGTCCGTAGGGTTGATTACGCTCGGTTTTCAGATCGGTATGGGCCGACGCATGCGCCAGCATCGCATCGCCCAGACGCGCGTCTGCATCATGCAACACGCCGATTTCAACAGGGCGCGACTGGCCGAGGTAAATGGGCGTAAAACTGTGAATTGTGATCATCACGCGGGCTTCTGAGGCGTCCAGAACCTGCGACAGGGCCGTGCTGAAAGGAGTATAGACCTGCGCTACACGTGCTGCCCGCGCCGCTGCGCTCAGTTCAATATTACCTTTTACATCAAAGGCTTCGCTGCGCATAGGCATGGCATCGGGGGCCTCAGGCGGGCGGTTGCAATCATAAATCAGGCGCGACACGCCCCCCGCCACCAAAGGCGCATCCAGCAGATCCGACAGATGCCGCGCCACACCTAACGCACCGGGATCCCATGCGATATGGCTATCACGCGCGCCCCTGCTCAACCCCAAATCCCCAAAAGCGTCAGGGATGAAATTCGATGCGTGTTCGCACACCAGCACAATGCCCGACGCCCCGCTTTCGCGGCTGACAACAGCGGGTGTAAACCCCACATCAGACATGGTTTCCAGCGTCATTCGTCCTCCATTTGTCACAAACCTCTTGCCGGATCGGGATTCTGTCAACACAATAATGAAACTATTGTTTCACTTTCTGCACTCCTGTAACAAAATCCATCAAAACACGGGCAACCCCTTTGCAAACACCCGACCTCACCATCGCAGATCGCATTCAGGCCCGGCTGGACACGCTGACACGGGCCGAACGGCAGCTGGCCGATTCCATCTTGCAAAACTACCCGGCCTCCGGCTTGGGGCCCATTTCAGCATTGGCCCATGACGCAGATGTTTCCACGCCGACAGTCGCGCGCATGGTTCAGAAACTGGGTTTCAAGGGCTATCCGGAATTCCAATCCGACCTGCGCGAAGAGCTCAAGGCCAAGGTCCAAAGCCCCATCGCCAAACATGACACCTGGGCGACGGGCGTACCCTCGGGCCATATGCTCAACCGCTTCACCGATGCGGTGATCGACAACATCCGCCAATCACTGGCCCAAATCGACACTGGCGATTTCGACACGGCCTGCGCGCAGCTCGCCGATACCACGTCCCGATTGCATATTGTCGGCGGGCGGATCACCCATACCATGGCGGAATACCTGTTCCTGCACCTGCAAATGATCCGCCCGGATGTGATTCACATCCAATCGACCTCCAATACCTGGCCGCATTACCTGCTGGACGTGAAACCGGGGGATACCTTCGTAATTTTCGATGTGCGCCGCTATGAGAGCAATACGCTGAAACTGGCGGAAATGGCGCATCAGCGCGGGGCGAAAATCATCCTGTTTACCGATCAATGGCGCTCGCCCGTGCACCGGTTGGCGGAAATTTCATTCTCCAGCCGCATCGTGGTGCCATCAGCCTGGGATTCCGCCACAACGACGCTCCTGCTTGTGGAGACCGCCATCGCCGCCGTGCAGGATCTGATCTGGGATGACACCAAAGACCGGATGCAGACGCTTGAAGACATGTTTGATCAGACCAAATTATTCCGTAAATTCACCTGACGCCTGCACCACCCCATACCACCCTGCACCACAACGAAAGGCCGCCCATGACACCGCATGACCGACGCCCCCAAAACGGCCTGTCCCATGTGATCGGTGATACCTCTTCGCCGCTCCTCAACCTCACGATTCCGGATCTGCTGACAGGGACTGTTGCCGATATGCCGGAGCATCCGGCCGCAGTGTTCCGGGCGCAGAACATCCGCTGGACATATGCTCAATTCAGCCGCGAAATCGACCGTCTCGCAGGCGGGCTGCTCAGCCTTGGCATTGAAAAGGGCGACCGTGTGGGCATCTGGTCGCCCAACCGCGCGGAATGGTTGCTGACGCAGTTCGCCACAGCCCGTATCGGCGCGGTGCTGGTCTGCATTAACCCGGCCTATCGCCTTGCGGAACTGGAATTTGCGCTCAACAAAGTGGCCTGCAAAGCCCTCATCACCGCTCGATCGTTCAAATCCTCCGACTATACTGGCATGTTGAGCAACCTCGCATCCGGTGCCATTCTGCCCTCAGAACGACTCCCCCATCTCCACCATATCATCGTCATGGGTCCAGACATCCCGGCCGGTATGCGCAGCTTTGATGCCCTCTGCGCCAAAGGCGACGCCGCCTGCGTCAATCTCGATGCCATCACCGCGACGCTCGATCCGGCAGACGTGATCAATATCCAATTCACCTCCGGCACCACCGGCAATCCCAAAGGGGCAAGCCTCACCCATCACAACATCGTCAATAACGCACATTTCGTGACACAGGCGATGCGCTTCACACCTGCCGACAGGCTCTGCATCCCCGTCCCCTTCTATCACTGCTTCGGCATGGTCATGGGCACCCTGGGCTGCGTCACCAAAGGGGCCACCATCGTGGTGCCCGGCGAGGGTTTTGATCCCCGCGACACCCTCAAAGCCGTCTCAGAGGAGGCCTGCACCGCGCTCTTCGGCGTGCCCACGATGTTCGTCAACGAACTGGCCCTGCCAGATTTCCCCGATTACGACCTCTCCACCCTGCGCACCGGGGTCATGGCCGGTGCGCCTTGCCCGATCGAGGTCATGAAACAGGTGCAATCCAAAATGCACATGCGCGATGTCACCATCTGCTATGGCATGACCGAAACCTCGCCCGTGTCCTTCCAAAGCAATATGGATGATCCACTGGAGCAACGCGTCGCCTCGGTCGGGCGCATCCATCCCCATGTCGAAGTACGCATCGTTGACGCGGACGGAAACACCTTGCCCATCGGCGCTCAGGGCGAATTACACACGCGCGGCTACTCTGTGATGAAAGGTTACTGGGATGAACCCGAACAAACCGCCGCCTGCATCGATGCGCGGGGGTGGATGCACACCGGCGATCTTGGCACTTTGGACGCCAATGGGTATTGCGCCATCACCGGACGCCTCAAGGATATGATCCTGCGCGGCGGTGAAAACATCTATCCGCGCGAAATAGAGGAGTTTCTCTACACCCACCCCGATATCGCACAGGCGCAGGTCTTCGGTATTCCCGATGCGGCCCTGGGTGAAATCGTCTGTGCGTGGATCGTGCCCCGTGACCGCGCGACCCCAACGCCCGAAACAATCCGACAATTTTGCAAAGACAACATCGCGCATTTCAAAGTACCCGCACATATCGTCTTCAAAACCAACCTGCCCATGACCGTCACGGGCAAGCCGCAGAAATTCATCATGCGCGAACAGATGATCGCTGAACTCGCGTCCGCACCAACACCGGCTCAATCCTGAAAGGATTGAGCCGGGACATGTCGTGTGGCGTAGCCACCCATTTGGATCAGACGGCGCCGCTATACTCACCGCGCGCGGGATACTCGTTGGCAATCGCGAAATCCAACGCGCCGACCAGTTCCGAGAAATGCGGCCGCACAAATGGCATCGTCTGCACCGACCCATAATACAGCGTCTGTTGCGGTGTCACCATGAACAATCCCGGCTCTGAAAACAGCGCGGGCTCCTCGATACCGATGGATGTCTTGCCGCGCGACGTGGAAACATAAAGCCCCCATGCGCGCGCCTTGCTCAGGCTCAGATCATAGCCAAAGCGTAAGGATTTCGCCGCGATCTTATCGGCCATCGCCTGCGTGCGCTCTTGACCATCCGAACTGATCGCAATCGTTTTAACGCCGCGCGGCGCAAAATCCGCAGTGCGCTTTTCCAGTTCCGCCAGATAGGTCGCGCAAAGCGGGCAGTGCAATCCCCGGTAAAAGCAGACGACCGTGCCTTTTTCCGAACCGTGCTTCGACAAATCGAAAGTCCCGCCACCCAACAGTGGCAACTGAAGGTCCGGTGTTTTTTCGCGCGGCATTAGCATGATTGAATCCCTTTCATGGCTCCACCGCGCTCGTCGCATGAAAAAACCAACGAGACCAGAGCCGCCGCTTCACGTATCCTTGTGATTTCTTTATACCCCCTGGGGCTGCCAGCGGATTATGCTTTCGCGCCGGGCTTGGTTGTTCAATACCCTACGCAGGTTCCTACACTCACCTGGTGCGGCGCATAGGCAGGCGCGCCCCGTCCTCATCAAACACGCCATCCGACCAAAACGTCCAAGGAACGAAATAATAGATATCACGACTGACCCCTGCGATCCGCCCCCTGGTTCTCTCTGGCATTCGACGCTCTTACAAAGCACCAAGGCATCATGCTCCTTCGTGTTGATCAGAGCGCGCTGTTCCCGTCGGACAGATCGCCGAGACGCCGTCTGAAACGCGCCCATCAACAGGCGCGCTCGGCTTTGCACCTTTTCGTTTGTGCCATCGTTGCGCCTTGATGCTGGAACGCGATGGCTCGTTTGGATCACCCCTGGCCCGATGATCGACGCCCGCCTGCGCTTTACCAAACCTGCATTATTCTTGCACAGGCCCTGACCTGCTGCGCGACCGCCCTTTGGACGCGGGTGCATCAGCGAGATATTTCACTTCTGCACAAACTGGAGAGTTCCTCTCTCAACCCAAGGGCCGCAACGCCCCCCTAAACCGAAGCCATGCCAAAGATCTCGGCACGCGGCGACAGATCGATTTCCATCATACTAGGCTTTCACGCCTGTGCTCTCGCGCGTTGGTTCAAAGCCAACTCGAAACCTCCAAAGCCGTGAGAGAGCCCCTTGCCCCGCGCCGTGTCACAAGGCTATAGCGGGGTCATCCAATCACCCCAACCAAGGCGTTTCCCATGTCCTTTGACCGTACCCTTAAAATCGCCCCCTCTATCCTCGCGGCGGATTTCGCCAATTTCGGCTCGGAATGCGAAGCTATCGAAGCACAGGGTGCCGATTGGGTCCACGTCGATGTGATGGATGGGCATTTCGTACCCAACATCACCTTCGGCCCCGCGACCTGTGCCGCGATCCGCCCGCATATCAAGGGCGTGATGGACGTGCATCTGATGATCTCCCCCGTCGATCCCTATATCGATGCCTTCGCACAGGCCGGTGCCGATGTGATCACCGCCCATATCGAGGCGGGTCCGCACATCCACCGGACCCTTCAAGCGATCCGTGGTGCGGGTGCCAAGGCAGGTCTGGCGCTTAATCCCGTCACCCCGGCCAATACGGTGGAACACCTACTCGACATGGTCGATCTAATCTGCGTGATGACCGTAAATCCCGGTTTTGGCGGCCAGAAATTCATCCACTCCCAGATCGACAAGGTGCGCCAACTGCGCGCGATGATTGGCGATCGCCCCGTACATATCGAGATTGACGGCGGCGTTGATCCTTCCACGGCACCCTTGGTCGCAAATGCCGGCGCGGATGTTCTGGTCGCCGGTTCCGCCGTGTTCAAGGGCGGCTCGGTATCCGACCCCGCACCTTACGGCGCAAACATCCGCGCCATCCGCGACGCTGCAAATGGTACCTACGTCTGAGGGCTCACAGACCGATAGGGTGCGCGTGTAAGGTGGGCTTCAGGCCACCTTGGCCCCAGCGCAGATTTTCACGAAACCCGTTTGAACACACCAGACGCCTTGGCGATCAAAACACCTGCTTCACCCCGCACCTCCGCCTCCGCATGGACGATCTTGCGCCCCCCACCTGAAACATGGCCGGTGGCCACGACCTTTCCGGCGGTCACGGCGGCGACGAATTGCGTGTTCAACGTCACCGTCACCACGCGCGACAACACCTCCCCACCAAAGCTGAAAGAGGCGGCAAAACCCGCGGCGGAACCCAGCATCATCGCTAGTATCCCCCCATGCAGCGTGCCGTTACGGTTCAGATGTTGCGACGCGATCTCAAGGCTCACCTCAGCCCGCCCCGATACCGGGTCCAGATCGACCTATAGCCGATCAACCAAGGCCTGGTACGCACGAAGTGGGTTAAGACCGGCAAGGTTTCAGAGTTTGGTTTGAGCTGTTGGCAACGAGTATTGTTTCGCAAATATATTCCGATATTGATTTGAATTGGAATATGCATGCAACAGATTTGGTCGGATTAGGAGTTGCGGGCGCACTGGATCGTAAGTGATGCGGAGCTTGGTCTATTGAAGGGCATGTCTGAGCCGCGACGTCTGACGCTTTGCTATTACCTCAAGTATTTTCAACTCCACGCGCAGTTTCCCAGATCGTTGGATTTTGTCTCTCCACAGGTTCTTAAGTTTTTGGCGTCGCAGATTGGTAGCGCCGATGGTGATGGGCTTCCCGTCGTTCCGAAGAGAACAGATTGTTTTTATCGACGCCAGATTATCGCGTTTGTTGGTATCAGGCACTTTGACAAGAAGGCCCGCGCGGTTTTCCTGGATTGGTTGGTCGAGCCCGTTTTGCCGAGCGCCCCAAATGAAGCGACATCGGACGCAGCCATTACAGAATGGTTCTTGTCCATGCGAATGATCCGCCCCAAGGCCAAAGCCCTGCGATCCTGGCAAAGGCAGAGCGCCGGTTTGAGCGCATTCTGTTTGCCAGGATCGCAGGGCGGCTTCCCGATGACCATCGGGCGCGCCTTGATGCCTGCTCGAGACGGCGGCTGGCCTTTCTCCCTTTGCCGGAGTGTCGCGCAGTTCCGGTGCAGCCAGCGTCGAAAATCTGCTCAGAACGGTTTCACGCCTGGAAACCGTTTGTGCAGTCGGCTTGGATCAGACGATCCTGGCGGATGTGCATCCTGATATTATTGAACGGTTTTGGTTGCGGGCGGGCACAGAGGATGCGTGGGACATCCGGATGAGACGCGATATGCTTTGCTATGCTGTTTTCTTATTCCCCGCGCAGCAGAGTTGAGCGACGCACGCGGTGATCTTCTGATCAGCATCACCCACAAGATATCTGCCCGTGCGGAAACCAAGGTCATCAAGGAGCTTGTGACCGAGTTTCGCAAGGTCGAGGGCAAGACGACGCATCTGTTCAAGATGGCGCTCGCGGCAGAAGCTGAACCGACCGGTCGAGTGTGCGATGTGATTTTCCCTGTGGTCAGTCAGACGACGATAAGTGGTCTGGCCAATGAATATCGTACCGAGAACCCGTCATTTTCATACCGCGTGCATCGTAAGATACGCCGATCTTACGCGCAGCATTACCGGCGCATTCTTCCGGTGATCCTCAAGACGCTCACCTTTCGGTCAAACAATCAGAGCTGGCGCCCGCTTCTGGATGCCCTTGAAGTTTTGATCACAGACACAAGCAGGAAACCGCAATACTTTTCTCTCGATGAGGTGCCGCTGGACGGTGTTGTCAGACCCAAGGGGCGAGATATTGTCATTGAACCCGGACCCGGCGGGCAACCCCGCCTCAACCGCCTCGACTATGAGATTTATGTCCTTCAAAGCCTGGGGGAGCGTCTGCGCACCAAGGCAGTATGGATTGAAGGCGCGACCAGGTGCTGCAATCCGGATCAGGATTTGCCACAGGATTTTGACGATAGAAAAGAGCAGTATTTCCAGGATATTGGACAGCCATTGGAAGCGGATCTTTTCGTCGAACGCCTCAAGGGTGATCTCATCACCGCCCTGGACGTTTTCGACCGCGATCTGCCCTCCAACAAAGACGTGGTGCTGAAATCGCGGAGCGGCAAAACCCGGATATCGCTCAAACCACCGGAGGCTCAGGATGATCTGGCCATGCTGGATGCACTGAAGGAGGAATTGACCCGCCGATGGCCCATGACCCGCCTGTTGGATGTGCTCGGGGAAGTCGATCTGCGCATCGGCCTCACCAAATCCTTCCCCACGGCAGGCGCGCGACAAACCCTGTCCGGTGATGAGGTATCCCGCAGGCTTCTACTGGCGCTCCATGGGATCGGTACCACTATCGGGCTAAAGGCTGTCGCGGCCGGACCGTATAATGTGACCTACAAAGAGCTGCTCTATATTCGGCAACGGTTCATACACAAAAATGCATTGCGCGCCGCAACCCGTGCCATTGCCGATGCCACGAACCGCATTCGCGCCACAGACATCCGGGGCGATGGCAGCAGCAGTTATGCGTCAGATTCTACCCAATTTGCATCCTGGGATCAGAACCTGATGACCGAGTTGCATCAGCGTTATGGCGGGCGGGGTGTCATGATCTACTGGCACGTCGATGCGAAGGCGACCTGCATCCATTCGCAGCTGAAACAGGTATCTTCCTCAGAAGTGGCGTCGATGATCGAGGGCGTTTTACATCACGGTACCGATTTGGAGATTGATCGCCAGTTTGTTGACACCCACAGCCAGAGCGTTGTCGGCTTTGCCTTTTGTTATTTGCCGGGGTTTGAGCTCATGCCCCGGTTTAAAGGAATAGCACGTCAAAAGCTGGTGCGGGCTCTTCCAAAACCCGAACGCACCCATCCAAATCCTGATCCGCTGTTTGCACCCAAGCCGATCAATTGGGACCTGATCACTCGGCACTATGATGCAATGATCAAACTGGCGGCGGCCCTGAAACAACGCACCGCGGAACAAGAGGCCATTCTACGCCGTTTCATCCGCGGCCAACCGGCCAAAGTCACCCGGTGTTTGCGGCTCTTTTGGAACTCGGCAAAGCAGCCAGGACGATCTTCCTGTGCCAATACCTCAGTGACAAAGGTTTGCGCCGCGAGATCAATTCTGGCCTAAACGTGATTGAACGCTGGAACGGGGTGAACGACTTCATCTTCTACGGCAACGGTAATGAGCTGGTGTCCAACCGGCGCGACGACCAGGAGATCCCGGTTCTGTCATGGCATCTATTGCAGGCCAGCATGGTCTATGTGAACACACTCATGATCCAGGATGTCCTCGCGGATCAGGTGTGGCGCACGAAAATGACCGCCCGCGATATGGCGGCACTGAACCCGCTGCCATACAGCCATATCAACCCATACGGTGTCTTTGACCTCGATATGACCACGCGCCTGCCCCTGAACGATATACTGGTGGCGGCATGACCTGTTCCAAAACTCATAATAAACGGAACGATATTTTGTGCGTTCAAAACCAGCGCCTTACAGAATCCGCAATTCCGTTCCGTATCAGCGCATCAAAACAGGCGCAAAACCATGCTGATCGGCTATGCGCGCGTTTCCATGACAGGACAGAACCTTGAAGCACAAATAGAGCCCCTTCAGGCCAAGGGCTGTGACAAGATATTCCAGGAGAAACTGACTGGGTTTGATCGCCGCCGCCCGCAACTGGAAAAAATGCTGAGCGCCCTTCACCCAAATGATATGCTCATCGTCACCAGCCTTGACCGGTTGGCGCGATCTACGCATGATCTCTTTGTGATAAACCGAAAAGTGGAAGTCGCAGAGGCAACGTTCCGATCACTCCGAGAGCCCTGGGCGGACACTACAAGTTCGATGGGAAAGTTCTGACTTACTGTTTTTGAAGGACTTTCCGAGCTGGAACGAAATCACATCAATGAACGGACAAATGACGGAAGCGCCTCCGCACAAAAACGCGGTGTGAAATTTGGCAGAAAGTTCAAACTCGCAATGCATCAACAAGACCAGGTCAGAACCATGCTTCACAAAGGGCAACCACTCCACGCCATCGCCCGCCACTCGTTTGGGCGACGACAATCGACAGGATAAAACGGGTAACGCAGCTCAGCTGAAAATCTTGCCGTTTTTACCCCCCTTCTTGCGTACTGGGCCAAGCCCTTGCGCGCCACTCACGGCAACCTCAGGCGGAGAGGGCAATGAACCGCTCCAGATGATGATCACAATCGCCAAACCTGTGATCGGCCATCACAATGCACTTGGCCAGATGCGCTAATTCGTATTCCTGCGTCATGGCGATGCCTCCGTGCATCTGGATCGTCTCTTCCGCAACCAGCCGCCCCACACGCCCCATCATATTTTTTGCCGCCGCCACATAACGCTCACGCGTAACCCTGTCGCTCGCAACATGCCCCGCCGCATTGATCACAGCAGAGCGCGCCTGCTCTACCTCGATCAACATATCCGACATCCGATGCGCCAAAGCCTAAAAACTGCCAATCGGGCAACCGAACTGTTTGCGCGTCATCAAATACTCCTGCGTCAGCGCCACCGCCGTCTCCATCGTCCCCAGCGTCTGCGCGCATTGCGCCACGCTTGCTGCCGCGACCCGTGCCTCAATAGCCTCAAACATCTGCCCCGCCCGACCAAGACGCGCGCTTTCCCGTAGGCGCACATCCTCCAAGAGGACCTCACCCGCACGGCCGCCCGCCACCAGCCCATAGCCCTGAACGATCACGCCCGCTGTCTCGCGCGGCACGACAAACAACGAAATCCCCACCTGATCATACACCGCACCGCTCTCGCGCGCCGACACGATCAACATATCCGCAGCTTCGGCATTGACCACCACGGCCTTGCGCCCACTCAACACAATCTGGCCGCTCTGCGCTTTGGCCGTCGTTTCCACCCGGTTGAGGTCATAGCGGCTTGCCGGCTCACCATGGGCAAAGGCCAGATGCATCCGCCCCGCGATCACATCCGCGATCATTGCCTTCTGCGCCGCATCCCCCACATCCGCGATCAACCCACCGGCCAGCACGCCTGTATCCAGAAATGGCTCAACGACGCCCACGCGGCCCAATTCTTCGAACACCACGGCCAGATCGAACCCACCGCCGCCAAAGCCACCGATGCTGTCGTCAAACAACGCACCGATCACGCCCAAATCCGCCAGCTCCTGCCAAATCTGCGGCGACATCCCCGCATCGCCGGCCAAAATCTCATTGCGCACGCCTGTGCCGTATCGTTCTCGCAGAAACCGGCGCAAGCTGTCCTGCAACATCTGCCGCTCCTGGGTCAAATCAAAGTTCATTTCGCCCCTCTCAACCTCGCCTTGGCGATGATTTCGCGCTGGATTTCATTGGATCCGCCAAAGATCGACAGCTTGCGGTTGTTGAAATACTGCTTTGCCACCGGCCCCGCCTGCAGCGGATCGGGCGGCGCATCATTGGAGCCTTCAACCGCCTCGGAGGCAAAGGGCATGGCGTAAATCCCCGCCGCACGGCGCGCCAGATCGTTGATTTCCTGCCGGATCACCGTGCCTTTGGCCTTGAGCATGGAGCTTTCCACGCCCGATGCCTGCCCCGCCGCCGCCTTTGAGATCATCCGCAAATTAGTGGTGGACATCGCCATCAAATCAATCTCCACCTGCGCCAGCCGCGCGGCGAAATGGGGGTTCTCGATCAACAGCCTACCGCCCGCCATCTCGGCGCGCGCGATGCGTTTGACCGCCGTCAGCCCGGACTGCGAAAACCCGATACCCGCAATATTCGTGCGCTCATGTGTCAGTAGATATTTGGCATAAGTCCAGCCCTTGTTCTCCTCCCCCACAAGGTTTTCCACCGGCACGCGCACATCGCTGAACCACACCTCATTGACCTCCGCACTACCATCCAGCAGCACGATGGGGCGTACTTCGATGCCGGGCGTTTCCATGTCGATGAGCAGGAACGAAATCCCCTCCTGTGGCTTGGCTGCTTTGTCCGTGCGCACCAGGCAGAATATCATGTTGGCGTGCTGGCCCAGCGTCGTCCATGTCTTCTGCCCGTTGACCACGTAATGATCCCCGTCGCGTATGGCTGCACAGCGCAGTGAGGCCAGATCGGACCCCGCCCCCGGCTCGGAATAGCCCTGACACCACCAGTCTTCCCCACTCAGAATGCGCGGCAACCAGTGATCCTGCTGCGTCTTGGAACCGAACTTCTGCAACACCGGGCCCAGCATAGACAACCCGAACGGCACGATGCGCGGCGCATGAGCCAGCGCGCATTCCTCTTCGAAAATATGGCGCTTCACCGCGTCCCATGCGGCCCCGCCAAAGGCCACCGGCCAGTTCGGCGCGAGCCAACCCCTGGCGTTCAGAATGCCATGCCAACGCTCATGATCCGCTTTGCCCAACACCGCCCCCCGGCGCACTTTCTCGGATAAATCAACGGGCAAGGAACGCGCCAAAAACGCGCGCACCTGCGCGCGAAAGGCCAGTTCCGCTTCGCTATATCTCAGATCCACATCCGCCCCTCTTTCCTATCCGCTCATCCGGCCTTGTTCAGGTCATCGAAATTGCGCCCCTCACTCACCAATTGCTGCAACAGCGGTGCGGGCTCCCAGAAAAACACATCTTCCTGCGCGAACCTTTCGACATCCGCCAGAAGCGCGGGCAACCCCAACAGATCGGCCCATTTCAGCGGCCCGCCCCAGAAACGCGGAAACCCGTAGCCAAAGAGCAGCACCATATCCACATCCAGCGGACGGCGTGCAATGCCCTCGCCCACGACCCGCGCCGCCTCATTCGCCATCGCCGCCATATAGCGGCGGGTAATTTCCGCATCTGTAAAGTCGCGCGGTGTGATGCCCCGCGCGGCCCGTTCCGCCTCGATCAAACTCATGACGTCAGGGTTCGGCGTGCCGACCCGCTGGCCTTGTTCATAGGTGTAAAACCCCGCACCCGTCTTCTGCCCGAAATGCCCCGCTTCACAAAGCCGATCCGCATATTTCCCAACCCGCGCGCGCGAATCAAGGTGGGGCGCGCGCCGCTTGCGCATGGCCCAGGCGATGTCGAGCCCGGCCAGATCGGCCATCGCAAATGGCCCCATGGCGAAACCGAAATCCGCCAGCGCCGCGTCGATCTGAAACGGGCTGGCACCGTCAAGCACCATATGATCGGCGGCGCTGCGGTAGGTATTGAGGATCCGGTTGCCGATGAACCCGTCGCAAACGCCCGCGCGCACCGCGACCTTCCCCAGCCGCTTGCCCAGCGCAAACCCGGTTGCCACCACATCGGGCGTGGTCTGATCCGTCACCACCACTTCGAGCAGCTTCATCACATGGGCAGGAGAAAAGAAATGCAGCCCGATCACATCACCGGCGCGCGACGTGCCGGCGGCGATCTCATTCACATCCAGATAGGAGGTATTGGTGGCCAGCACGGCACCGGGCTTGCAGACCTTATCCAATTGCTTAAACACGGTTTTCTTGGTCGCCATCTCCTCGAAAACCGCCTCGATCACCAGATCGGCGTCTTTCAACGCGGCGTAATCCGTGGCCAGAACCAGCGCATGATCCAGCATCGCATCCTGCTGTTCCTGGCTGATCTTTCCGCGCTTCAAGGCCCCCGCAAGGTTCGCGCTGATCCGACCCCTGGCGGCCTCCGCCACCGCTGTGTCGCGCTCAATCAGACACACGCGCAGGCCCGACAACAGCGCGGCCGTAGCGATACCGGCGCCCATTGTGCCGCCCCCGATGACCCCGACTCCGGTGAGGGCGCGCGGGGCGATGCCCTCAAGGCCGGGCAAATTGCTGACCGCGCGCTCGGCGAAAAATGCGTGGATCATGCCCTGGCGTTGGTCGGTTTCCATCAACTCGCGAAACATCGCCCGCTCCGCCTTGAGCCCCGCGTCAAAGGGCATCTCGACGCTGGCCTGCACCGCCCGTACCGCCTGTGCGGGGGAGATCTGACCGCGCCCCTTGCGCAAAACCGCTGCATAACGCGCATCCCAGTCCACCGGCGCGGGCGCGGGCATCTCGCTGACTGGGCGCCGCGCGGCCTCCTCATACAGCAACGCCTTGGCATAGGCCAGACCAATGGCTTCCGGATCACCGGCCTCAATCTGGTCGATCACCCCCATCGCCAACGCTTCGGGGGCCATCACGTGTCGCCCCGTGGTGATCATATCGAGGGCCGCCTCCACCCCGGCGACGCGGGGCAAACGCTGCGTGCCCCCCGCACCTGGTATCAGGCCCAGATGTACCTCCGGCAGGCCAAGGCGCGCATCCGGCTGCGCAATCCGGTAATGCGCCGATAGTGCAACCTCCAGCCCCCCGCCCAGGCTCACCCCATGCATTGAGGCCACAACCAGAAGCGGCGAGGCCTCGATCCGGTTGCAGACATCCGGCAAATGCGGCTCCAAGGGCGTCTTGCCGAACTCCTTGATATCCGCACCCGCGATGAACGCCCGCCCCGCGCCCACCAGCAGAACCGCGCGCACGCCTGTGTCCGCTTCGGCGCGGTCCATCCCCGCCATCAGCCCCCCGCGCACCGCATGGCTCAGCGCGTTTACCGGCGGGTTTTCCAGACGCAGAACAGCCACATTCCCGTGGCGCGCATAGGCAATCTTATCATTCATCTTTGTTCTCCCTCACCGATCGTGGCACCATACGGCCATGATACCACGCCACGCGCAAGGGTCACCGCCCGCTCAGCGTTGATAGATAAAACAGCGCCCCGGCACCGCAGCCTCCGGCAAATCAATCTCCTTCAGGTCATCAAAATACATCCGGTCGCTGGAAACCATCAACCCGTCGGGTGCCAGCAAAGGTGCGATCATGGGCGAAACCCGCCGCGCAAACGCATCGTTTTTGGCCGCATCATGCCCGCCCAGATCCGCATGGATCAACCGCGCAACCGCCCCGAACCGCTCCAACGCTGCGGGCAAAGTTTCGAACACATCGCCCAGCAAGACGCGATCCTCGGGCGGGGTGCTGTCCGGGTGCGAGGCCACGGCGCGCTCAAACACATAGATATCGCGCGGCGGCAGGATTTGGCACATATGGTGATAGGTGCGCCCGTTCCCGAGCCCCAATTCGAACACCGGCCCCGAAAGCTTCGCCGTGAGCGTGGCCGCGTGGTCGAGACAGGCGCGTTGGGACACCATACGGTCGATGAAGAGGTCGAGACGGCTCATGCTGGTTCCTTTTGCAAAATACTGATCCTCCCCCATGCCTGTTTTGTTCAAAAAAGTGTAGCGGAAAGCCACTCACTCATCTGTGCGCTGGACGTTGGGCGCGAAATCAAGTTGACTGATCCTGCCGGGGAGCGGCCATTTGGATCGAATGAGCAAGGAAGAGACAGTAAACGTGGGGACCCCGCTGCTTGAGGTAGAGGATCTGAGCATTGGCTTTGGCGCGGGCGATGCGGTCGTGCAGCGTGTGTGCTTTAAAGTCATGCCCGGAGAGACCCTCGCGCTGGTCGGCGAAAGCGGCTCGGGGAAGACGATCACCTGCCGCTCCGTGCTGCGCATCCTGCCCGCCGCCGCGCAGATCCGCAGCGGCAGCATTAATTTCAACGGCAAGGGCGGGGTAATGAACCTGCTCGCGCTCAAGGAACGCGCCATGCGCGACATCCGGGGCGATCAGATCTCCATGATCTTTCAGGAACCGATGCATTCGCTCTCGCCCCTGCACCGACTCGGCGATCAGGTCAGCGAAGTGCTCTATCTGCACAGCGACATGAGCGCATCCGAGGCCAAAAAGACCGTTCTGGACACGTTTGATCGCGTCGGCTTTCCAGATCCCGAACGGGTCTGGCGCTCCTACCCTTTCGAGATGTCGGGCGGCATGCGCCAGCGCGCGATGATCGCCATGGCCATGGTTGCCAAACCCGACCTTCTGATCGCGGATGAACCCACGACGGCGCTGGATGTGACCACGCAGGCACAGGTGCTCGGCCTGATCAAGGATTTGCAAAAAGACATCGGCATGGCGGTGATCCTTGTCACCCATGACCTTGGCGTGGTGGCAAATATGGCCGAAACCGTGGTGGTTATGAACAAGGGTCGTGTGATGGAAAGCGGCCCGGCCCCGGCGGTTCTGGGCGCGCCTGCGCATGGCTATACGCAAAAACTCTTTGCCGCCGCCCCGATGATCCCGCAGGTCGCAGCCCCCGCGCGTCCCGCCACGCAGGACGATCCCATCCTCGAGATGCGCGGTGTTTGCAAGACCTATACCATGCGCGCGGGCGGCTGGAGCAAACCCGTCGCCATCACGGCATGTCACGAAATCAACCTGTCGCTGGGGCGCGGCAAAACGCTGGCCGTGGTCGGCGAGAGCGGCTCGGGCAAGACGACCTGTGCGCGGCTCGCCTTGGGCGCGGAACTGCCCGATGAGGGCGGCGAGGTCCTGTTTCGCGCCACACCCGACGCACCCGCCGTGCAGATCAACGCGATGTCGCGCACCGAGCGCGTCTCCTTTCAGCGCCAGGCCCAGATGGTGTTCCAGGACCCCTACTCCTCGCTCTCCCCGCGCATGCGCGTGCAGCAAGCCCTGACGGAACCGATGGAAATCCACAACCTCGGCACCAAATCGGACCGCTATGACAAGGCGGCGGAAATGCTGCGTTGGGTTGGGCTGGAGCCCTCCATGCTCAGCCGCTATCCGCATGCCTTTTCGGGGGGCCAGCGCCAGCGCCTGTCGATCGCGCGCGCCCTGACCCTGGACCCGGTCTTGCTGGTCTGTGACGAGCCGACTTCGGCGCTGGATGTATCGGTGCAGGAACAGATCCTCACCCTGCTCGAAGACATACGTGACCGTATGGGTCTGAGTTACCTGTTCATCAGCCACGACCTCGCCGTTGTCGCACGTATTGCCGATGAGGTCGCCGTCATGCGCCAGGGCGTGGTGGTTGAACAGGCCGCACCTGACACGCTGTTTTATAACCCCCGCCATCCCTACACTCAGGCGTTGATTGCCGCGCAACCCGAACCGGATGTGAACCGACCCATCGATCTGGCCCTTGTCGCCAAGGGGGCCGGTGCCCCGTCAAGCTGGCCCGAGGCGTTCCGTTTTGATGGTCAGCAAGCCCCCGCCCTGCGCGAGTTGGACCCCGGACATAAGGTACGCTGTCATGCTTAAACCCCTTGCCCTCCTTCTCTTGATGTTGGCCCTTCCCCTCAGCGCGCAGGCACAAATACAGGTGGCGCGCAGTGAAGCCCCCGTCGCGCAGCCCAAGAGCACCGCGCCTAAAATGCAGACCGCCACATCTGAACTCCTGGCTGCGCCGCCTCAGGAAAGCAGCTTTTGGCAAAAGGAAGTCGCCAATGGCAACCTGCCCCCCGTCACCGCGCGCATGCCCCGCGAGCCGCTGGTGGTTGACCTGCCCGCCAAGGGGCGCAGCTTCGGCGAGCAGGGCGGCACGCTGCGCACCCTCGTGTCGCGCTCCAAGGACGTGCGCCAGATGGTGGTTTACGGCTATGCCCGCCTTGTGGGCTATGATCAGGATTACAACCTTTATGCGGATATCCTGCGCGACATAGAAGTGGTGGAGGGGCGTAAATTCACCCTGCATCTGCGCAAGGGGCACCGTTGGTCGGATGGGCATCCCTTTACCTCGGCCGATTTCGAATACTGGTGGAAACATGTCGCCCAGAACATCGAAATCAGCCCCGCAGGCCCGCCCCAGCATATGATCATGGACGGTGTGCTGGCCGAAATGACCTTCCCGGATGCGCATACCGTGGTCATCGAATGGCCGACCCCGCACCCGCAATTCCTGCAACTGCTGGCGCAGGCCAGCCCGTTTTTCATCTACCGTCCGGCGCATTACCTCAAGCAGTTCCACGCTGAATTTACCGATGCCAAAACGTTGAAACGCGCGGTCAAAAAGGCGCGATTGCGCTCCTGGGCTCCGCTGCATAACGACCGCGACAACATGTATAAGTTCGATAATCCCGAACTGCCGACATTGCAGCCGTGGATGAATGCGACCGGCACGAAATCCAGCCGCCACCTGTTTGTGCGCAACCCCTATTATCACCGCATGGACGCGCGCGGCGTGCAATTGCCCTATATCGACATTGTGGAAATGACCATCGTGGGCGGCGGTCTGATCGCGGCCAAGGCAAATGCGGGCGAGGTCGATTTGCAAGCGCGGGGCCTCGATTTTCCCGATATTTCGATCCTCAAGAAGGGCGAAACCGATGGCGCGGGCTATCGCACGCTGCTCTGGGCCAATGGCGCGGCCAATCAGATCACGATTTATCCCAACCTCAATTTCGCCGATCCGGTCTGGCGCGATGTGATCCGCGATGTGCGCTTCCGCCGCGCGCTCTCGCTTGGCATCGACCGGCGCATGATCAACCGCGCACTTTACTTTGGGCTGGCCAAGGAAGGCGGTATGACCGCGCTCGCCCAGAGCCCGTTTTTTGACCCGGCGAACCTCTTTTCATGGTCGATCTATTATCCGGCCAAGGCCAATGCGCTGTTGAATGAAATGGGGCTGGTGGAACGCACCGCCGATGGCATCCGCAAATTGCCCGACGGGCGGCCCATGGAATTCGTGATCGAAACCGCCGGTGAACGCCAGGAGGTCGAAAACGCGCTGGCCATCATCACCGATACCTGGCGCGAGATCGGGATCAAACTGATCATGCGTCCGCTGGACCGCGACATCCTGCGCAACCGCGTCTATTCGGGCCTGTCGATGTCCGCGGTCTGGTTTGGCTGGGACAACGGTCTGCCCCAACCCTATACGCCTCCGGAATACCTCGCACCGACGCATCAGGAGTTCTTTGCCTGGCCCAAATGGGGGCAATATTACCAGACCGGCGGCGAGGTCGGCGAAGCGCCTGACATGCCCGCCGCCAAGCGTCTGATGCAATTGAGCTGGGATTGGGACCACACCACCGACATCGAGAAACGCGCCGCGATCTGGCGCGAGATGCTGGCCATCCACGCGGATGAACAATTCGGCATCGGCATCCTGGCGGAGGCCCCGCAACCCGTCGTGGTATCGGACCGCCTGCGCAATGTGCCCGAGGTGGCTAAATGGGCCTGGGATCCGGGCGCGCATTTCGGCATCCACCGGATCGACGAATTCTATTACGATGACCCGTTCCAGCAGTTGACCAAATCCCAATGATGTTTCTGCGCTACGCTATTTTTCGGTTCATCACCATGCTGCTCACGCTCTGGGCGGTGTCGCTGTTGATCTTCATCATCATCAACCTGCCTCCCGGTGATTACCTCTCCAACCAGATCGCCGAATTGCGCGCCACCGGACAGGCCGAAGGTGTGGCCAAGGCGGAATTCCTGCGTACCGAATATGCGCTCGACCGCCCCATCTGGGAACAATATCTGATCTGGGTCGGCATGGCGCCGGGTCCGCAAGGCTGGTACGGCCTCATTCAGGGCAATTTCGGCTGGTCCTTCGAATTTGACCGCCCCGTGTCCGAGGTTGTGGGCGATGCGCTCTGGCTCACCGTTCTGGTCAATCTGGCGGCTGTGCTCTTTGTCTATCTGGTCGCCCTGCCGCTGGGGGTGATCGCGGCGGCGAAATCCGAAACATGGGTGGATTACACGGCGGCATTTGTCGGGTATCTGGGTCTGGCCACACCGAACTTCCTGCTGGCGTTGATGCTTTTCTACTATGGAAACAAATACTTCGACCTGCCCATCGGCGGATTGATGGACCCTGTCTATGAGGGCGAGCCGATGTCTTTTGACAAGGTCAAATCCATCCTCATCCACTTGATCGTACCCACCTTCGTGATCGGCACCTCCGGCGCGGCCGCGATGATGCAACGCCTGCGCGCCAATATGCTGGACGAACTCTCCAAACCCTACGTGGAAACCGCCAAGGCCAAAGGGCTGGCACCGGCGAAACTTCTCGCCAAATACCCGCTGCGCATGGCCTTCAACCCCTTCGTCGCGGACATCGGCAACCTGCTGCCCGCGATGGTCTCGGGCTCGGTGCTGGTCTCTGTCGTGCTGGGCCTGCAAACCATCGGGCCTTCTCTGCTCACAGCCCTGAAATCACAGGATCAATTCCTTGCGGGCTTCGTTTTGATGTTCGTGGCGCTGCTGACCCTGATCGGGACGATGATCTCTGATCTGTTGCTGGTTTTGCTGGATCCACGCATCCGTTATGGGGCGCGCGGCTCATGAGCAAACTCCCCGATGGTCGCTATGTGGACGATGCCCCCTATTATGACAATATCGACCTCTCAGCACTGGAACGTTCGGACATGGATGCGCCCAACTGGGTGCTGGTCTGGCGCAAATTCAAACGCCACAGGCTGGGGCTGATATCGGGGCTTTTCCTGCTCTTCAGCTACCTGATGCTCCCCGTTGCAGGCTTTATCGCGCCCTATACGCCCAATGAACGCAGCGCTGATTACCTCTATGCGCCGCCGCAATCCATCAACCTCTGGCATGACGGCACATTCATCGGACCATTTGTGTATCCCACCACGGCCACCGCCGATCTTGTCAACTATCGCTGGACCTACGAGACCGATACGACGCGCCCGATGCCGCTGCAATTCTTCTGTGACGGCGATCAATATAGGCTCTTCGGCCTGATCCGCTCCAACACGCATCTGTTCTGCGCACCCGAAGGGGCCACCGTGTTCCTCTGGGGCTCGGACCGCCTGGGGCGCGACGTGTTCAGCCGCATCCTTTACGGCGCGCAACTGTCGCTCACGGTCGGGCTGATCGGGATCACCGTGTCCTTTGTGCTGGGTATCTTCTTTGGCTCCATCGCGGGCTATTTCGGCGGCAAGACCGACTGGATCATCAACCGCGTGATCGAGGTGCTGCGCTCGCTGCCCGAACTGCCGCTCTGGCTGGCGCTCTCCGCTGCCGTACCGTCAAACTGGAGTCCGGTGTCGGTATTCTTCGTGATTTCGATCATTCTGGGCATCCTGGACTGGCCCGGCCTCGCGCGGGCCGTGCGCTCCAAATTCCTGTCCCTGCGCGAAGAAGAATACGTGCGCGCGGCTGAAATGATGGGGGCCAAACCGGGCCGCGTGATCCGACGGCATTTGTTACCGAATTTCATGTCGCACCTGATTGCCTCTGCCACCCTGTCGATCCCGGCGATGATCCTGGGCGAAACCGCGCTCAGCTTCCTCGGCCTCGGTCTGCGCGCCCCCGCCGTCAGTTGGGGCGTGATGCTGAATGACGCCCAGAACCTGGCGAGTATCGAAATATACCCCTGGACGGCGATCCCGATGTTGCCGATCATCTTTGTGGTGCTGGCCTTCAACTTCCTCGGCGACGGGCTGCGTGCCTCGCTTGACCCCTACAAGAGCTAAGCCCCGAATGGCTCAGAAGAAGATGGACTCCTCGACTTGATCAATCAGCGACTGCGCCTTGGTTTCGCAATCCTGCGGGCTGTCGATAATACAGGTTCTGGCATAGCCACGATAGATAACGCTGGTCTGAGTATAGGTCCCGGCTTGCCCTTCAACGGTGCGCTCGCGGATTTCGTAAACCTGTCCGGCATTGAAACCCTTCTCCAACACTGCAGTCCTGCGCGTCTCATCCGTGACCGTCGCGCAAGCCGCGAGCAGAGCGGTGATCGCCAGTGCATTCAATGTCCAAAGTCTCACGATGCCGCTTTCCCTTACTACAGTCTTAAACCTAAACTACCAGGCCGCGCGGGCCAATCCCTTTCGCGGGCTAGGGACAAGGCGACCCCGCCCCATTTTAGACGAACGGCTGATTTTGACAGTTCCCGTGGTGTCACCAATCAGTCTTCGGTGGGGGCGATAAATTGGGGAGTCTCCCGAACATACGACCAACCTTGTTTTGCCACCACCTTGGCGTGGGTTGGTTGCCCGAAACCAAACGCATTTCTTGCAAGAAGCTCCACCATTGCGCTGGTAGCGCGACAAAGTCGCTATGAAGCAATGTTGTCTCATCGCCCTCAGACCTTACGAGCATCAATCCTGGCGGAACGTCCTCATCTCCTTCGTCCCACCTCAATTCTAGTAAACCGTCCGTCCATCGGTCTACCTTGTGCGCGCCATGTTTGGTTGTGTTTGCAACATCTACACACAGCCCATGCATCGGTATTTTTTGCGATAACCTTTTTAAAAATTCTTTTTCATCTGACTTGCGATCTTCGGTCCGTTCATTCTTTTTCCATGCCTGCATGGCCCACTTTTCTAGCGACCATGCGGAAATACACGCATTGAGCGCGGAATAAACCAGCGGTTGGCTTTCATCAGGATATGATCGTTGAAAATCCGAGAAAATATCAATGTCCCAATACATCTTCTCCCATGCTTGATTAACGTCACCAATTTGAATCGTGTGACGGGTTGGGGGTTGCTGAGATTGCCTACGACACCCATAGCCACCTTCTTAATCTTAGACTTCACGCTATTTAGCAGATTATTAGTTACCATACAAAAACCGTCAATGAAGGTTCACAACGAACGACCTCTCACTATTGACCATCATTCACCAACTATTAACCTCTTGCTCCCGCTCGCTCTGTTTCTGCCCTGCCCCCCCCCCAAACTTCCCTCAGTTTGATGTAGAGTTTGTTCAGCCTTTGAAGGAGCAGACAAATGCGACAGAGTTGTTTTACCGAGGCCCGGATTATCGGGATGATCAAAGAACAGGAAGCTGGGATGCCGACAGCAGAGGTGTGTCGCAGACATGGTCTGAGCCCTGCGTCGTTCTGCAAATTCAAAGCAAAATACGGCGGCATGCGTTGCACGGCAGGGTATCGCGCAGCGATGTCCCGAGGGTGAACGTTTCTGACACCCACCGCCTCAAATCGCTGGAGGACAAGAGCGCCAAGCTGAAGCGTCTTCTGGCGGACACGATGCTCAACAACGTCATGTTGAAAGATTTGCTGGGAAAGAACTGACGGTGAGCCATTGATGCGCCATTGGTTCGAGCACGATGGCGAACGCATGTGCGACGGGCTGCGGCACGCAAGGCGATGGGAGATCATGATATCTCGCAACGTCGGGCGTGCAGGCTTGTCCCTCTCACACATGCAAGCATGTGTTGCCCGCCAACGGGTGTCGGCCCCAAGACCATCCGGCGCGACAAACCGCCCACTGCCCGGCAGTCGATACGCAGTATCGATGAGAGGGGCCGGATCGGCGTGCTGTTGGAACGCAAAGGCATGATTATGATACTGTCACCCGGCAGTGCATGTTTACATGCATGAGAGGGCACAAGAAGCTGTATCGTCTCTACACCGAGGAAAAGCTGGGCGTCAGGCGGCGCCGAGGCCGCAAACGAGCGCGAGGATCAGGAATACCGATGCCTGTTGCGTTACGTCCTGGTGAACGCTGATCGCTGGACTTTGTGTCTGACACGTTTGGTGCGTCCATTGCCCGGCAATGCATGTTTACATGCATGAGAGGGGCGCAAGTTCCGTATGTTAGCCATGAACAACGACTGCTGCCGCGAGAACCTGTGCCTCCTCCCGGCAGGTTTGGCTTTGCCAAATCGCCTGCCGGGCAACGGATGGCTGATACCAGTATCACTGGTGCGAGGGTGGCACGCGAGCTTGATGCGCTTGTGCGCGTCTATGGAAAGCCCGCCTGTATCGTCAGTGATAACGGCACGGAATTTACCAGTCGTGCGATCCTGAAACGGGCCGGTGATAACGACGTGGATTGGCATTACATCGACCCGGGCAAGCCGACGCAGAATGCCTTCATCGAAAGCTTCAATGGGAGCCTGCGAGACGAACTGCTGAATGAGGAGATCTTCGACACCTTGGATGATGCCCGTCGAAAGCTGGCCCTCTGGCGATACGATTATAATAACGTCAGACCGCATTCATCGCTGGAGAACCAAACGCCGGCAGAAGCGCGCCGGGCGCTTGAGCAATTTGAGGGCTCCGCGCACGACGCGCTTGCCCAAACCGACGACGACGAGTACGACCGCAAACTCTCGTTATGAATGAGGGAGCCTCGGGGGAAAGGTCATTAACCCCGCCAGGGACCCGCATTTACACACCGCGCGTGGTACAGCTTTTGTACGGGGGTCACAGCACGGTCTGGCCTTATGACACAGGAGTTAAAGGCGCTGTTCTACCAAAGGGCGGATCACAGCGCTCGACACCTGCACCTGGTATTGCGGCCACGTCTCACTAACGGTCGTCCCCACCCGCCGCTTCGCCATCCGGCAGATCGTCCTCGATGGAGGCCTGCGCCGCCGCCGTGACCGCCTTCTTGTCGTCCTCAGACAGATCGTCGACCTTGCCGTCCTTCAATCGCACCGTGACCTCCTTATGCGCAAAATGGATGCCTTCACGCTCGAAAAGGATGCGTATTTCCTCATAGACGCGCTTGCGCACGAGCCATTGATCGCCCGGTTTGGTCATGAACTTCACCCGGATGATCATCGCCGAATCCTGCATCTCGATCACGCCCTGCGACTTCAGCGGCTGAATGAAGTTCTCCCCGATCACCGGATCATCCAGCAGCGCCACGCCGAGGTTCTTGATCAGCTTGCGCACCTTTTCCACATCGGTGTCATAGGTCACCCGGAGGGGCAGTTTCATGATCACCCAGTCGCGCGAATAATTGGTCATGACCTGTATTTCACCAAACGGAATAGTGTGCAGCGCGCCCAGGTGGTGGCGCAGCTGAAAGGAGCGCACGGAGATTTTCTCCACGGTGCCCTTTACCCCGCCGATGTCGAGGTATTCGCCCTTGCGAAACGCATCATCAAAGAGGAAGAACCCGCCTGAAAATATGTCCCGCACCAGCGCCTGAGAGCCAAACCCCACGGCCACACCCACCACACCTGCACCGGCAAAAAGAGGGCCGACATTAACCCCGATTTCCAGCAGCACAATCAGCGTGATCGTGACCAAAACCACAATCAGGATGAAGTTGCGAAACAGCGGCAGAAGGGTCGCCAGACGGCTCGCACCCGTTCCACCGCCGTCGCCACCCACGTCCTCTTCGATCATGTCGCCCTGTTCTTCAGCGATCTTGTTATCAATCCAGATCCGGAACGTGTGATAGACGATATAGCCAAGGAAACAGATCACCATGATGTCGAGAAGTTGGGTCGTCACGCCCTCGACCATCTGCGTCGAATTTTCATCCCAAATGTAGAAAAACGCATATGTCCCCGCCACAAAGGCAAGGATCGCAGCCACCCGACGCGCCAGCGCCTCGAAGGTATTGAGCGCATGACGCGGGCGCAGGGCCGCTATTTCCTGCGGCGTGATCTCCTCCTGTGTCATCGCCTCATCCGGGACCTGTCCCAGGTTCAGATCACGCAGGGCGCGGGCGCGCTGAAAGCTGCGTTCAATGGTGAAATTGATGACGCCATAAACCACGATGATCGACATCACGATGCTATAGGCGCCGGCGATGAGCGGGATCGAGGAAGGGTGCCCCAACACCAAATCATAGGTCAATTCCATCCAGGCAAAGATCACATAACCAATCACCAGAGGGGCCCAGATCATGGTCACAAACTTCAATGCCCAACTGACCTCGCCCGCTGGCTTTCCATTGCGCATCGCACTGGAAATCGCGGCTCGGTTCACCAGCACCATGACGATATTGAGCAGCACAACGATCGCGGACATCAGCGAATAAAGAAAAGCATACACATCGTAGTTCAACCCTAATTCGCCGATCCAGACACCAAACAGAATGGCGCAGATATCGACCGTCCCGAGGGTCCAGAGCCATGTGTGCAACCGCGTGGCGTCGCGCGTGGACATCACCGGAATGCGGTATTGTTCAAGGTAGGGTGAGAGCACCATGCGCCACAGGTTCGCCACCAATCGACACGCGAAATAGGCGGTATTGATGACGCTGACCGTGAATTGCATGCCCTTGTCTTCCAAGGGACCGAAGATCAGCGCGCCCAGGATGTAAGCGACGAGCATGGATATGAGAATCCCGATCAGCCCCATAAAGAAGCGGAGCACCAGAAAGGGCATCTTTTCGCCGTATCCCACCGGGTTTTGCCGGATCCGGGAGACGACGAAATTCTTCGCGATGCGTTTGCCATAGATCTGCGTTTCAAACACCATGCCAACGGCGAAAAGCAAAAGCGATATGATCAGGGCATAGGCGAAGGCCCAGATCGTGCCATCCGGGCTTGTGGCGCGCAGGATATAGATCACTTCGTTGAAAGCATTGGGTAAATCTAGCATCCTTTCGATCAGGACCGTCCGAAAGCGCACCACCGAATCCTGCGCCTTCATCAGGCTGGAGCCTTCCATGCTTTCAGCGGGGGGTTGCGGCGGGGCAGGCTCGCTCAGCACCGTCCCCTGGCTGTCGATGACGATCACCCCGACACCGTTTTCGGCAGCCTGCTGCATGATTTCGGGGATCCGGTCGGTCTCCTGCGCACTCTCGGGCGCGGCGGGTGCAAAAAGCGACCCAATCGATTGCGCGCCCGCAGGGGATTGAAATCCCATGTAAAACAGCGTCGAAAAGCAGATGATAAAAACTGATAAAAAGGCGCGCATTGGATAAATTCCGCTCGGCTGGCAATTGGGATTTGACGGTAGGGGAGCGTTTGCGCCATTGCAATGACACATCCTTACAAGGTTTTGGGAGAACAGGTGTTTTGCACATGGTTCACAATTGTGCCAAACAGGCAGTGAAAACGGGGCAGCGGCTCCTTTCAAAGATCCAAGGACTGGCCGATGTGCCCAATGATTTTACTTAGCGCAGCGGCCGATATGCATCAGACATCTCTCTTTGTGACGAACAGCCCTTGCCGCAGGAAACCGCGCGGGGTGTTTCAATGAACGTGTTTCGCGACACATATGACACACGCGAACCAAGCGTCACGCGGGACCCCAAGCGCGCTTTGCGGGTGATGCTTTACAGCCATGATACCTTTGGACTTGGGCACTTGCGCCGCTCGCGCGCGCTTGCATCGGCGCTGACGGCAGCGGATCCCAATGCCTCGGCGATCATCCTGACGGGCTCGCCCGTCGCCGGTCGCTTCACTTTTCCCGAGCGGGTCGATCACATGCGCCTGCCCGGTGTCACGAAATTGCCGGATGGCTCCTACGTCAGCCAGACGCTGGGTCTGGACATCGACAAGACCACCAACCTGCGCTCCGGCCTGATCCAGACGGCGGTTGAGCAATACGAGCCCGATCTGTTGATTGTGGATAAAGAGCCCACCGGGTTTCGCGGAGAATTGCTGCCGACGCTGGAATGGCTCGAAAAGCGTGGCACGACGCGCTGTGTGCTGGGTCTGCGGGATGTGCTCGATGAACCTGCGGTGCTGGCCGCCGAATGGGATCGCAAGGGCGCGATCCAGGCGACAGAGCGGTTTTATGACCAGATCTGGGTCTATGGTCCGCGCACGGTCTATGACCCGACGCAGGGGTTGCGCCTGTCGGATGCGACGCGGGCGCGCATCTATTGGACGGGCTATCTGCGCCGCGAAGTGACGGATGCCGCCGAAGTCCCCGATACGCCTTATGTGCTGATCACGCCAGGGGGCGGCGGGGATGGGCAAGCCATGGTCGATCTGGCCATTGAGGCCTATGAAACCGACCCGACGCTCAAGCCCAATGCGGTTCTGGTCTATGGGCCCTTCCTGTCGGGCGAAGTGCGCGAGGCCTTTGATGCGCGTGTGGCGCGGCTGGATGGTCGCGTGACAGCCCTGGGGTTTGATTCCAAGATCGAGGCGCTTTTTGCCGGGGCCGAAGGTGTTGTGTGCATGGGCGGATACAATACCTTTTGCGAGGTGCTGTCCTTTGACAAACGCGCGGTCATCGTGCCGCGCACCGTACCGCGCATGGAACAATGGATCCGCGCCGCGCGCGCCGAAGAGCTTGGCCTTGTGCGTATGCTGGATGAGACCCGCGACGGGCTCACGGCACAGACAATGATCGACTTCATTCGCAATCTGCCCTCACAGAAGAAGCCCTCCCATGCCGGGGCCAATGGCTTGCTGGATGGATTGGACGTTGTTGTCGCGCGCGCAACAAGCCTTATGGCGGACAGATGAGCGCAGACACGGCGCGTCTGGCGGTGATCGTCAAGGGCTGGCCGCGTCTTTCGGAGACCTTCATCGCACAGGAGCTGGTCGCGCTCGAAGAGGCCGGCGTCGAATTCGAAATCTGGTCCCTGCGCCACCCGACGGACACGAAAACCCATCCGCTGCATGCGCGGTTGCGCGCGCCGGTGCATTACCTGCCGGAATATCTGAAGGATGAACCCCTGCGTGTTCTGCGCGGGTTTTTGCATGCGCTGATGCGTCCGGGGTTCGCCGATACCTGGCGTATCCTGCGCGCCGATTATGCCCGCGACCGCACCCCCAACCGGTTGCGCCGGTTCGGACAGGCCTGCGTGCTGGCGCGCGAATTACCGCCCCAAACCAGAGGGCTCTACGCGCATTTTCTGCACACGCCCGCCTCCGTGGCGCGATACGGTGCGATCCTGCGCGCCCTGCCCTGGTCCTTCTCCGCCCATGCCAAGGACATCTGGACCTCACCGGAGTGGGAGTTGCGCGAAAAACTCTCAGCCAATAGTTTCGGCGCGGATTTCGGCGCGACCTGCACCCGGTTTGGCGCGGCGCATCTGCGCACGCTGGCCGATCGGGAGGACCGCATTGATCTGGTCTATCACGGCCTTGATCTGACGCGGTTTCCGCCACCCCCCGCGCGCGCAAGGCGCCAACCCGATGATCCGATCGCCCTGATGTCGGTCGGCCGGCTTGTCGAAAAGAAGGGGTTTGATCGGTTGATCGAAGCCTTTGCATTGTTGCCAGATACGCTTGACTGGCATTGGACGCATATCGGTGGTGGTGCCATGCGCGACGCATTGCAGGCGCTGGCGCAGCACCATGGCGTGGCACACCGCATCACCTGGCGCGGCGCAAGCGACCAGCCCGAAGTCATCGAGGCCATGCGCAAGGCCGACCTCTTCGTGCTGCCCAGCCGGGTGGCCTCGGATGGGGACCGTGATGGCTTGCCCAATGTCCTGATGGAGGCCGCCAGCCAGAAGCTCGCCATTCTGTCCACACCCGTTTCCGCCATTCCCGAATTCATCGACACCGGTGTACACGGCGTTCTGAGCGATGATGCCCCCGCCAGTATTGCGCGCGAAATAGAGACCATTGCGCGCAACCCTGATGTGGCGCGCAAAATGGCGGATGCGGCCTATACCAGGCTGGTGATGCAATTCCAGATGCCGCCGGGTATTGCCCTGCTCAAAGAGCGCCTGACGCGGATGCTGCGAGGTGCGCCATGACACGCGTCGCCTTTTATGCGCCGATGAAACCGCCAACACATCCGGTGCCATCCGGGGATCGCGCGATGGGGCGCGCGATCCTGCAAGCCCTTGAACATGGGAATATGGACGCGGAACTGGTCTCGACCCTGCAAACCGTGGACAAGCAAGGCTGTCGCGATATCCAAACCCGCCTCCTGGCGCAGGCAGAGCGTGAAGCGACACGGCTGATCACCCTCGGGCAGCACTCCAATTGGCAAGTTTGGATCACCTATCACAGCTATTATAAGGCACCCGATCTGGTGGGTCCCGTGGTCGCCGCCGCGTTGAAGCTGCCCTATTTCCAGATCGAAGCGACCCGTGCGCGCAAGCGCCTCACCGGGCCCTGGGCCGCGTTTGCTCAGGCCGCAGAAGCCGCCAGTGACGCGGCGGATGTGATATTCCATCTGACCCAAAGAGACGCGCTGGCCCTGCGCGCCTATCAGGCACCGCATCAGAAAATCATCCATCTGCCGCCATTTTTACCGCGCGTGAACCTGCCGCCGCAGAGCCTTTGCGAAGGTGCAATGCTAAGCGTTGGGATGCTGCGCCATGGCGATAAAATCGCCTCCTATGAGCTTATTGCCGATACATTGAAACGGCTCAAAACGCCGGACTGGCGGCTCGTGATTGCGGGGGACGGGCCCGCCCTCAACGCCGTGGCCTCGATCATGGGGCCCTTTGGAGCACGCGTCGAAATGCGCGGCTCGCTGGATGCAGAGGCACTGGAAAAGGAATACTCAAACGCCAGCCTGCTGTTCTGGCCCGGTGTCAACGAAGCCTTCGGCGTGACCTATCTGGAGGCGCAGGCCGCCGGGCTGCCAGTCGTTGCGCAAGATCGCCCCGGCGTCATCGATGTGCTGGCACCGGGACAATATCCGCGCCCGGAACAGGGTCCCGAGGCGCTTGCACAGGAATTGGATGCTCTATTGCGCCATCCCGACGAACGCGCGGGGCGCGGGCGCGCGGCGCGCGATCATATCGCGGCCCATCACCTGATATCCGGGGCCAGCACGATCCTGTGCACTGCAATTAGCGAGGTGCTGGCGTGATACGGCTTGCGCTGCTGCGCCATGGTCATACGGCCTGGAACCGGCAAGGCCGCATTCAGGGGCGCAGCGACATCCCCCTTGATGAGGACGCCAAAGCGCATCTGGCAAGGCTTGCTCTGCCGCCGGAGTGGCAAGACTGCGACCTCTGGTCGAGCCCCTTGCAGCGCGCCGTTGAAACCGCGCAGATCATCACAGGCCACCCCCCGAAAACCGACCTCGCCTTGGGCGAGATGAACTGGGGCGATTGGGAAGGTCAGGAAGGCATCAAGCTGCGCGCCGATCCGCAGTCGGGATATCGCGACATCGAGGATTGGGGCTGGAATTACCGCCCCCCCAAGGGCGAGAGCCCCGCCGATCTCAGCGCAAGGCTGCGCCCTTGGGTAGAGACCCTGCGCCGGGATGCGTTCGCCGTCTGTCATATCGGCATCATGCGGGTGCTGATGGCGCAGGCCACAGGATGGGATTTCACCGGACCGCCCCCGTTTCAGATCAAGCGCAACCGCCTCTTTGTGATCACGATCCGGGACGGTAAATGGTCCGCAAATGACGCGCCGATCCGCCTGCCCGAGCGCGCATCATGAAGGTCATGATCGTGGTCACGCATCTGCTAGGCACGGGGCATTTGTCACGCGCTCTGACCCTTGCGCGTGCCTTTGACGCGGGCGGGCATGCCTGCACCGTGGTCTCCGGGGGCATGCCCGCGGCGCATCTTGACGTTACGGGCGTGACGTTTCGCCAATTGCCGCCCCTGCGCTCGGATGGGGTGAATTTCCGCCGGCTCCTTGACGAGAGCGGCGTGGATGCCAGGCCCCAGCTGTTGAAATCGCGGGCGCAGAGGCTGGAACAGCTGCTGCGCGAGATATCCCCTGACGTGCTGATCACCGAGCTTTTCCCTTTCGGGCGACGGGTTTTGAGCGCGGAATTCACCCATCTGCTCTCCTGCGCGCGCCAACTGCCAGCGCCTCCGCTGATCTGCGCCTCGGTGCGCGATATTCTCGCCCCGCCCTCCAAACCCGCCAAGGCACAAGCCGCGCAAGCCTTGATCACCACCTACTATGACGCGGTGCTGGTGCATTCGGATCCGGACATCACGCCGCTCGATATCAGTTGGCCCGTCTCAAATGCGCTGGCCCCCTATCTGCAATACACCGGCTTCGTGGCCCCGCCCGCCCCGCAAGCGATCCGTGAAAAACCACGCGGCATCCTGGTCAGTGCTGGCGGGGGTGACGTCGGGGCGGCGGTTTTCAAAGCGGCCCTTGACGCCGCGCACCTTGATCACACGCGACAGTGGCACATGTTGGTTGGGGGTGGCTCCGCGCAGGAACGAATCGCTGAAATGACGAGACAAGCGTGCGAAAACACGCGTATTGAAGCGGCCCGACCCGATTTTCGGGGCCTGCTGCAACGCGCCGAAGCATCCGTTTCCATGGCCGGATACAACACAGCACTCGATATCCTGCAAACCGGTACACCGGCAGTCTTGATCCCCTTCGATGCCGGGGGCGAGGTTGAACAGACGTTGCGCGCCACCGCCCTGAGCAAGCTGGCGGGCATATCTCTTCTGCCAAATGCGGATTTGACCGGGGCCGCGTTGCTGTCGCATCTGGACAGGTTGCGCAATGCACCGCCCAGAAAGCCCCAAACACAGGCCATGGACGGTGCGCGCAATTCGGTCAGGATCACGCAAGCAATGTATCATGCGCGTTGATTGGTCGCCGCTGCGCCGCGAACTTGCCCTCTGGCGGGGACAAGGTTTGACGCTGCCCCTGTGGTGGCGCGATGATGACGCGGTTGCGAGGACACCGTCCTTGGATCAGCTTGCCCGAATGGCGCGGAAATGTGACTTGCCCGTGCACCTCGCCGTGATCCCGGCACGATTAGAGCCCTCTTTGATCGATTATATCTCTGTAGGATCGCCTTTTCTGCCGGTCGTACACGGCTGGGCGCATCACAACACCGCGCCAGCCGGGCTCAAAAAGGCAGAATTCGGCCATGAACGTGAAGGTGCGGCGCAGGAGCTGGCGCAGGCATTGATGACCCTGCATACGGCTTTCGCCACCACCCTGGTCCGCGCGTTTGTAGCCCCCTGGAACCGTTTGCACGCTTCTTACATGCCGACCCTTGCGGCGTTGGGTTATGAGGTCGTTTCGACCTTTTCACCGCGCAATGCGCCCTATGCTGCCCCTGGGTTGCGCATCGTCAATACGCATATCGACCCGATCGACTGGCGCGGCACACGTGGCTTGCGCGACCCCGAACAGATCATCGCGGCGACCCTGCGCCATCTTGTGGACCGCCGTGAAGGGCGTATCGACAACGACGAGCCTTTTGGCTATTTGACCCATCACCTTGTGCATACGCCCGACATCTGGACGTTTTCAGAAGCGTTTGTCGGCGAACTTCTGGCGGGTGGCGCGCAACCCTCCCCCTTGATCACACCTCCAGAGGAGAAAATATGAGCCGTTTGGACTCCATGCGACGTCGGCTTTCGGCCCAGATCGACGGGCTGAACTGGGCGGCACGGCTGACGGACGCGATGCCCGGCGATGTGCTTGAACTGGGACTTGGCAATGGGCGCACCTATGATCATCTGCGCGAACAATTGCCGGATCGCCGCATTTGGGTGATCGACAGGGTCTTGCAACCTCATCCGTCCTGCGTGCCGCCCGCCGAAAATTTCCTGCTCGGTGAGGCCGATGCGATGTTGGCGGAACTGGCCTTGCGCCACGTAAAAGTGGCGCTCGCCCACTATGATTTTGGCTTTGGTGTCAAAGAGTTGGATGTCGAGGAAGGCGCGCGTCTGTCGCCTTTGATTGCGCCGTTGATGCATCCGGGCGGTCTGGTTGTCAGCCAACAACCCTTGATTGGCTTCACCAGGATCGATGGGCCGGATACGATCGACCCCGAGCGCTATTTGTTTTACCGCGCAACCGGATGATGCAGGTCGAGAGAAGCGCATGACATCCCTGTCCTACCGGTTTCAGATCACGAGGCACCGGAGTGAATGGCCGGATTTTCCGCGTCTATGGCCTTGGGACGCAGAGATTTTCAACCTCTCTTTTTATTCGGGCCTGTACGGATGTTCTGGACTGAACCGAAGATCAACAGAATGGGTATTTTCAAACGCCCGTCGCAAAGATTGGGATCGTTGCAACCCAAAAAGCTGAACATGCCGATATTGCCGACTCCGATGGTATTTGGCTTGGCGGCGTGCTGTGGATTGGTTTCATCCGCCATCACTGCCAGCATATCACCGATCTGGATTTGGTCGGATTGGACGTGATTGGCCAAATCATTCAAGCGATAGAGATGTTTCTTGAGGGTCTGAAAGTCGCGTTCGATGAACCGGCAAAGCCAATTTTCTGTTGTCGTCGTGGGAAGCCCTCGAAACTACCTTGATGAAACCCACATGAGTGATGCGGAGGAGGCAGAACTCTCCAGCCCCTTTGGCAAGCCATGCTCAGCGTCGTTGCGCTAGAGCCTGTGGACAATCACCATGACGCAATGCGCGCGGCGGCTGGACTTGACGCCTTCTTTAGGGCGGTGCGCCGATCTCATTTATTATCGCCTTTATGACGCGTCACGACCGAAAGGACATCGGATTTATCGAGGGGATTTAAATACTTGCCCTTTCAAACTCCATGATCATTCGCAACCCGGATGATGCGTGCACAAAACACTGACCACACACATAAATGAATGCGGGCCGATGAAGTTCTGGATTTAATGCAGCAGCCCTTTCCGGAGCGTGTGGGCGCAACCTCAGCAGCCGCTTTCTTCAGGTATTGAAAAGGAAATGCAGGACATCGCCATCCTTGACGATGTATGACTTTCCTTCGGCACGCATTTTCCCGGCCTCCTTTGCGCCGGCTTCACCCCCCAGAGATACAAAATCATGGAATGAAATCGTCTCCGCCCGGATGAAACCTTTCTCAAAATCGCCGTGAATGACGCCCGCCGCCTTGGGCGCGGTGGTGCCCCCCGGAACCGTCCAGGCGCGCGCTTCCTTAGGGCCGACAGTGAAATAGGTCTCAAGGTGCAAAAGCTCATAGCCCGCACGGATCAGCCGATCAAGTCCCGCCTCGGCAAGGCCCATCTCTTCCAGAAACATCACCGCCTCATCGCGCTCCAGCTGGCTGATTTCCTCTTCGATCTGGGCAGAGATAATCACATGAGAATTGCCCTGAGCGGCCGCCATCTCGGCCACCTTAGCGGAATGGGCATTGCCCTCGGCCGCCTCTGCCTCGCCGACGTTGCAGACAAACAGCACGGGTTTGCTGGTCAGAAGTTGCAGTAGCTTCCACGCCTTGAGGTCATCTTCATCGACATCCACGACACGTGCGGGCTTGCCGTCCTCCAGGACGGCTTTGGCGGCTTCCATCAGGCGCTGCTGTTGCACTGCTTCCTTGTCGCCCCCACGCACCTTGCGCACGTTATTCTGCAAACGTTTTTCGA
The DNA here is from genome assembly GCF_014337925.2 of Roseobacter fucihabitans. Classification (NCBI taxonomy): domain Bacteria; kingdom Pseudomonadati; phylum Pseudomonadota; class Alphaproteobacteria; order Rhodobacterales; family Roseobacteraceae; genus Roseobacter; species Roseobacter fucihabitans. Next base: position 3,159,974 of record NZ_CP143423.1, read on the forward strand.
GGCTTTCGAGGTCGGCCAACATCAGCTCGGTTTCAATCGTCTCGGCGTCGGACACCGGATCCACGCGTCCCTCGACATGGGTCACATCGCCGTCTTCAAAACACCTCAGCACATGCGCGATCGCATCGACTTCGCGAATATTCGCCAGAAACTGATTGCCAAGCCCCTCGCCTTTGGAGGCCCCTTTTACCAGCCCCGCAATATCGACAAAGGTCATACGCGTCGGGATGATCTGTTTGGATTGCGCAATACCGGCCAATTGATCCAGCCGCGCATCCGGGACCGCGACCTCTCCTACGTTCGGCTCGATCGTACAAAACGGGAAATTTGCGGCCTGTGCAGCCGCCGTCCGCGTCAGCGCGTTGAAGAGGGTGGATTTGCCTACGTTTGGCAGACCCACGATACCCATTTTGAAACCCATATCCACGTCCTTTTAGCTGGCGCATGTCCTATGGTGTCTGGGCGATCAAGACAAGTCCCCGCGCTCCTGTCCTGCGCAAAGGTCCTAAAAGCGTTCCCGCCTGTCCTCGCGGGCATGGAAAATCAAAAACCACGCCAGCAGGATAAACATCGGGTGCGTCAGCCCGCCCGAAAACACCAAAGCCGGAATCCAGATCAGAAAAACCAGAACGGCAATGATCGGTCGTCCCGTCAAAAGGATAGAGAGGGGCGGTAAAAGAATGGCGAGCAAATAATTCATACCCCGATTTTAGAGGCCCTGTCAGAAATCGAAAGGGGAAAAGAAAAAATCTGTCCCCCTTCAAGAAGCTGCTATCAACACCGCGAAATGGTGCCTTTTGGTCCATTGATTTCCGCGCGGGTTTTAGGCATTGCGGGACCAACATAAGAAAGGCGCGTGCCATGACCCGTATTGATGCTAAATTTGCAGAACTCTCAAAGGCCGGAAAGAAGGCATTTGTATCCTATGTGATGGCCGGTGATCCGGATTTCGACACCTCTCTCGAAATCGTGCGGGGCCTTCCCGGTGCGGGTGTCGATATCATCGAACTGGGCCTGCCTTTTACCGATCCGATGGCGGATGGCCCGACGATCCAACTGGCCGGTCAACGCGCCCTTGAAACAGGTATGACCTTGCAACGCACCCTCGATCTGGCGCGCGCTTTCCGCGAGGGTGACCAGACAACACCAATTGTGTTGATGGGGTATTACAATCCGATCTACAGCCGCGGCGTCGATGACTTTCTGCGCGCCGCAAAAGAGGCGGGCATTGACGGGTTGATCGTTGTGGATCTGCCCCCGGAAGAGGACAGTGAATTATGCCTGCCCGCACAGGCGGCAGGGTTGAATTTTATTCGCCTCGCCACCCCGACGACGGATGACAAGCGCCTGCCACGCGTGCTGCAAAACACATCCGGGTTCGTCTATTACGTCTCGATTACCGGCATTACCGGCGCGGCCGAAGCGGATGCGGTCGATGTTGCCCCGGAAGTTGCGCGGATCAAGAAACAGGGCGGATTGCCTGTGGTCGTTGGTTTTGGCGTGAACACGCCGGAAAAATCGCGCGCCATCGCAAGCGTTGCAGATGGTGTTGTCGTTGGCTCCGCAATTGTCGGAAAAATCGCAGCAGGCGACAGTGTCGCCGATGTTCTGGCCTTCGTGAAAACCCTTTCCGATGGTGCCCATTCGGTCTGAAAACCGTCGCAGGTCGCGGGTTTCTATCGGCGATTCCCTGTGGTTCGTTGTGCGCCTGCGTTATCTACGATCTGGGAAAGATCGACGTTGCGCCCCTATGCAACCCGTTTTGATGCATCATGACAGCGGTCGTAACCGACACCCGCATCAACTTACCCAATTGATCTTTCCCGGCCGGATTGGTAATGAAAACTGACCAATACCGGGGGTGCCATGCCAATTATTACCACAATCCAGGATCTCAAGGATCTGCACCGCCGCCGCACACCCCGGATGTTTTATGATTACGCCGAATCGGGAAGCTGGACCGAACAGACCTTCCGCGAAAACACGACTGATTTTGAAAAGATCAGACTACGCCAGCGGGTGGCGGTTGATATGACCGGGCGCTCCACCGCCAGCCAGATGATCGGGCAGGATGTGTCCATGCCGGTCGCGCTGGCCCCTGTCGGCTCCACCGGGATGCAGCATGCGGATGGTGAAATTCTGGCTGCGAAGGCCGCAGAAAAATTTGGTGTGCCGTTTACGCTCTCGACCATGTCGATCTGTTCGATCGAGGATGTGGCGGAAAACACCACCAAACCCTTCTGGTTTCAGCTTTATGCCATGCGCGACAAGACCTTCATCAAGAACATTATCCAACGGGCGAAGGACGCGAAATGTTCGGCGCTTGTGGTCACGCTGGATCTGCAAATCCTCGGACAACGCCACAAGGACATCAAAAACGGGCTCAGCATTCCGATCCGGCCCACCCTGCCCAACCTGATTGATCTGGCAACCAAATGGCGCTGGATCGCGGGGATGGCCAAGACCAAACGACACGCATTCGGCAATATCGTCGGCCATATCGATGGGATCAGCGATCTGTCCTCGCTGTCTGTCTGGGCCGCGGAGAGCTTTGATCCGCAGCTGAATTGGGAAGAGGTCAAGGAGATCAAGAAGATGTGGGGCGGCCCGCTGATCCTGAAGGGGATATTGGATGCAGAAGACGCCAAAATGGCGCTGCAAGTGGGCGCGGATGCAATTATCGTGTCCAACCACGGCGGGCGTCAATTGGACGGCGCGCTCTCTTCCATTCGTGCGTTGCCCGCGATCATGGACGCGGTCGGTGACAAAATCGAAGTGCATCTCGACAGCGGTATCCGTTCGGGTCAGGATGTGCTCAAGGCGCTCGCGATGGGGGCAAAAGGCACCTACATCGGGCGCGCGTTTGTGCATGGGTTGGGTGCGATGGGCGAGGCCGGTGTGACCAAGGCGCTGGAGGTCATCCACAAGGAGCTGGACGTGACCATGGCGCTATGCGGTGAGACACAGGTGCGCGATCTGGGGCGTCATGATCTGCTGATACCAGAGGATTTCGAAGGCCGCTGGCAGGCCTGATCAAAGACCTTTCAGGCCGATTGTGCGCGTTGCCGCACGCCCCGTGCGAGCAGCGGAACAATGGTCACGCAAGCGATGATCATGATGCCTGCAACGACGAAAAACGCCGCGCGCAGGCCAAAAACTTCGGAGGTAAATCCCATCAAAGGGGGCCCGAGGAAAAACGCGCCATACCCCAGCACGGAAGCCCGGCTGATCGCGGCCAGCCGCGCCTTGGGCGGCACAATCCGACCCACCAGGGCAAGGGTCAGCGGGGCGAGGACGGAAATGCCAAGGCCCCCGAAACCGAAACCGATATAGGCCACCCAAAGCGTTGGTGCCGCGCCCGCCACCGCCAGTCCAAAGGCCGACAGCAGGCAGGCCGACACCATCATCACCGTATCGGAAAGGCGATGCGCAATCCAATGCCCGGCCAGACGCCCGATGCCCATGGTCAGACCCAGAATAGCCGGTCCCAGCGCACCCTCAGCCGCCCCACCCCCGAGGGTGCGTTCCAGATGCAGCGCCGACCAGCCCTCAGCCGAGGCCTCCGACAGAAAAGCCACCATCACCAGCAAACCGGCCAGCCACACCAGCCCATGCGGCATGTTGACCCCCGACGGCACATCGGTTTCCAATTCGGGCGGCGTGCGGGCGTCCAGTGACATCCAGGCCAGCACCGCAATGACGCAAGCCAGCACGGTAAAGACCTGCAGTGGCGTCCAGCCTGCCTCGCGCAGCGCCCCTGTTGCGAGCGCGGCGCCTGCGTAGATAAAGGAGTAGAGCGCGTGGTTCAGGTTCATCAGGGCGCGGCCCGAGCTCGCCTCGATCTCCGAAACACGCACGTTGATCAACACATCCACGACGCCCGAACCGATCGCTGCCAGCAACATCCCGAACGTAAAGGCGACAACCGCCGATGCCGCACCCGCCAGCAGCATGCCCACCCCCACCAGACAGGCAAAAACAGGAAGCGCCCACCGCCCGGCCAGCCGGTCCGCCAACGGGGCAAGCCACATCGCCGCAATCGCGCCCATAGATGAGAACAGGATCGCCGTCCCGAGCACCGCATCGGATGCGCCGATCCCGGCCTTGATCGCGGGCATCTGCGCAAAACAAGTGGCCCAGGCACAGCCGATCACCAGAAAGCCCGCCAGTGGTTTGCGCGAGAGTTTTATGTCGTTTATCAGACCCATCCCGGATGCGTGCCACGGGGCCGCGCCCCCCGCAAGACAGGCTGCGCGAAAAACACCTTTCCACGGCGCATAAACCGGTCTATATGCGCGACTTCACGCGGGGCTACAGCCTTGGAGGAGCCCCGCCCTAAACATATTGGAGATTAAAGATGGCTGGAGAAGTTCCAGATCTTGAAGCCCAGGAACGGACGGGGACAGGCAAGGGCGCCGCTCGTCAGGCACGCCGCGATGGCATGGTTCCTGGGATTGTATTTGGGGGCGACGTCGATCCGCTGCCGATCAACATTCCGTTCAACGTGCTGATCAAGAAGCTGCGCGAAGGTCGGTTCAAATCGACCCTGTTCAACATGAAGGTAGAGGGCCACGACGATGTGCGCGTGATCTGCCGCGATGTTCAGCGCCACGTTGTCAAGGATTTGCCGACGCATATCGATTTCATGCGCCTGAAACGCACCACACAGATCAACCTGTTTATCGCGGTTGAGGTCGAGGGCGAGGAGGTCGCACCCGGATTGAAAAAGGGTGGTGTTCTGACCCTGATCCGTCCGGAGGTCGAATTGATCGTGACCGCGGGCGATATTCCCGATCACATCACCATCGATATTTCCGAGATGGAAATTGGCGACAATATCACCATTTCGTCGGTCAACCTGCCCGAGGGCGCGAAACCGACAATCGACCGTGATTTTGTGATCGCGCAACTCTCAGCACCTGCGGGCTTGTTGTCGTCAGATGACGAAGACGGCGATGGTGAGAGCGAAGACGCGCCAGAAGCGGATGCGGAAGCGACCGAAGAATAAGGCGCTGTTTTAAGACAAGCGTTGCAATACGGGGCCCCTTGCGGCCCCGTATTTCGTTTGGGGTGCGGCTTTGCTATGCTGCGCCGCAACATCAAGGAGCATTGCGATGAAATTGATCGTTGGGTTGGGAAATCCGGGGCCCAAATATGCCGGGCATCGGCATAATATCGGCTTCATGGCGCTGGACCGCATGGCGCAGGATCACGGTTTTGGGCCGTGGAAAGGCAAGCATCAGGGCAGCATCAGCGAAGGGCGGTTCGGGTCGGATCGCGCCGTGTTGCTGAAGCCCGAAACCTTCATGAATAATTCCGGCCAATCCGTGCAGGCCGCGATGCGGTTTTACAAGCTGGACCCCTCGGATGTGGTAGTGTTGCACGACGAAATTGATCTCGCACCCGGCAAGGTCAAACATAAGATCGGCGGGGGGCATGCCGGTCACAACGGGTTGCGCTCCATTCATGCGCATATTGGTCCGGAATACGGGCGCGTGCGGCTTGGTGTTGGCCATCCCGGTCATAAGGACCGTGTGCCTTCCTATGTGCTGCATGATTTCGCCAAAGCCGATGAGGCATGGCTCGATGACGTGCTGCGCGGGGTGAGTGACGGAGCCCCCTGGCTGGCGGTCGGGGATGGCGCAAAGTTCATGAATGCCGTCGGGATGCGCGTCTCACCACCGCGCTCCGGCACGGGGCAAAAATCCCGAAACACTGCGGTATCAAACACACCCCCTGCGAAAGCCGCGCCTGAGGCACCCGAAAAGTCACCCCTGCAAAAGCTGATGGACCGCTTCCGGTGAGCCTTGCAGAAGCCTTTGCCCAACAAGCCGCCAGTTGTGAAAAACTGGGCTCGCCCTTCATGGGGCAATTGTTGCGGCTGCTGGCGGTTCACTGGCCGATGGGCACGCGGCTTGATGCAAGGCTGGCGCAGTTTGACGGTGATATCGGTCCGGCCGGTGCCTCCTTGCCGCTGCGCATCGCAGGCGGGCTGCATGCGCTTGTCCTCTCAAACCGCGCCGCGCGGTTGCAAGCCGTGTATCCGCCACAAAAGGTTTCCGATGCCACCCTCTTGCAAGCTGTGCTCGAGGCGCTCGCGGCCTCTGAAGACTTCATGCTGGACTGGGTAGAGAGCCCTCCCCAAACCAATGAGGTCCGCCGCTCCGCAGCACTCCTGAGCGGGGCCTGCGTCGCGGCTGAGCATTTCGATCTGCCTTTTATCCTCTCCGAATTGGGGGCCAGCGGCGGTCTCAATCTCATGTGGGATGACTATGCCGTGGCGCTACCAGCTCTGACGCTTGGCGCGCAGGACCCTGTTTTGACGCTTGCCCCGGAGTGGACGGGCGCGCCGCCGCCGCGCAAAATGCCCGTGGTTGCGGGCCGTGCGGGTGTGGATCTCAACCCGCTGGATCCGTCCGACCCTGATGATGTGTTGCGGCTAACAGCATACCTTTGGCCCGACCAACCGCATCGTCTGGCGCTGACCCATGCGGCGGCGCGCAATATGACCGCACCAATAGCACGCGGGGACGCCATCGACTGGTTGGCGACACGGCTTGCCACGGCACCGGAAGGGCATGTGCATTTGATCCAACACACGGTCGCCTGGCAGTATTTCCCGCCCGATGCCCAAAACCGGGGCACCGCTCTGATTGAAGCCGCCGGGCGTAAGGCCACCGCCGCCAAACCGCTTGCCTGGCTTGCCATGGAGAGCGATGGTGATCGCTCCGGTGCCATCGGTGCCGCACTGACGTTGCGCTTATGGCCGGGTGATATCGCTTATGATCTGGCGCGGGTCGATTTTCATGGCCGTTGGGTAAAATGGACCGGCGCGCGGGGGCGGAGTTAAGCAAAGATGCGCATCGCTTTGAAATGGATCCTGCGGGGCTTTGGCGCTTTGGTGCTCGCATTGCTCGTGCTGGGCATCTGGAAGCGCGAGGAACTGACGCGGGTGCTGGCCGTCAACAGCCTGTTTTTGCCCGACCGGATTGTCGCCAATTTCAGCCATATGGACCGCGCTTTTCTGAATACACCTATCCCGACGGGCGAGACCCCCGCATCGCTTCTGCCACCGGGCGCGCGCATGATGCCGCCCGCCGGATTCGATCGCTTCGTTGCCGCGCGCAACATCACTTCGATTGTGGTGCTGAAAGACGGTGCGCTGGTCTTTGAGGGCTATTACCAAGGCACCACAGCAGAGGATTTGCGCATCAGCTGGTCCATCGCCAAAAGCTACCTCTCCGCGCTGATGGGGATTATTCTGGAACGCGGTGACATCGCAAGCCTGGATGATCCGGTCATCGATTATGTCCCGCTTCTGCGGAGTGGTGCCTATGACGGCGTCACGATCCGCCACGTGTTGAACATGACCACCGGCGTGACATTCGACGAGGACTACCTCGACAAAAGTTCCGACATCAACCGCATGGGCCGCGTGCTGGCGCTTGGCGGCAAGATGGATGCTTTTGCAGCCGGGCTGACGGAAACCTTCACCGACCCCGGCACCGATTGGCAATATGTGTCGATTGATATGCATGTTCTGGGCATGGTCATTCGCGGGGCCACGGGGCGCTCGATCATCGATCTGATGGGCGAGGAAATTATCGCACCGCTTGGGGTCGAGCGCGCGCCCTATTACCTGACCGATGGCACGGGCGTTGCCTTTGTGTTGGGTGGGCTGAACGCGACTACGCGCGATTATGCGCGTTTCGGGCAGATGTTCCTGCAACATGGCGCATGGAATGGGCAACAGATCGTGCCGCGCGACTGGGTGATCGCCTCCACCACGCCATCCGCCCCAACGGGTGCCGATCAATATGGCTATGGCTATCAATGGTGGATGCCCCGCGATGCGCGCCCGCGCGAATACATGGGACGTGGCATTTACGGACAATACCTCTACATCAATGAGGTGCAGGGGGTCGTGATCGCCCTGACGGCAGTGGATGGGGAGTTTCGAGACGCAGAGGTCCAGCGTCAGAACATCGCGCTATTTCGCGAAATGACCGACGGTTTGCAGGGAGATGCGAATGGAGAAAGATGACAGCATCAACGTATTGGGCGGCGCACTTGCGATCTGCGGCACCGATCCGGTCACCGGATTTTTCCGCGACGGCCATTGCAACACCTGTGCCGCCGATCAGGGTAGCCATACGGTCTGTGCAGTGATGACGGCGGAGTTCCTCGCCTATTCGAAATACGTCGGCAATGATCTGAGCACGCCGCGACCGGAATTTGGTTTCGCAGGCCTGAAACCGGGGAATCCGTGGTGCCTTTGTGCGGGGCGGTTCCTGCAAGCCCATGATGAGGGCTGCGCGCCCAAGGTGAACCTTGCCGCGACGCATAAACGCGCGCTGGAAATCGTGCCGTTGGAAGTATTGAAAGAGCATCGCCACGTTGATTGAGATCCCTGGCGCAATTGCGGACAAACCGCAGCGGACATCTTGCACCGGCGCGCGCCATTTCGGGTGACCCACCTTTGATGCGATCACTTTCACCGTGACCCCGAAAGCAATGACCTCAATATGATCGCCTACATCGTCCTGTTTGGGTCTGCCTTTGCCGCAGCAACCATTTTGCCGATGCAATCCGAAGCCGTTCTGGTCGCGCTTTTGCTGTCCGGTGCGCATTCAGCCTCCGGCCTGGTCATTATTGCGACCGTCGGCAATGTGCTGGGCAGCGTTGTAAACTGGTATCTTGGACGATATCTGCTCCATTTCAGGCATAGGAATTGGTTTCCAGCCTCTGAAGCACGGCTCGAGCAAGCTCAAAACTGGTATCGCCGCTATGGGCGATGGTCCCTGTTGGGCAGTTGGGTGCCTGTGATCGGTGACCCGCTCACATTGGTTGCGGGCGTGATGCGCGAACCATTGCCAACGTTCCTGCTCTTCGTCACGATCGCCAAAGGCACGCGTTACCTTGTGCTGGCCGCGCTGACGCTGGCCTGGCTCTGAGGCGCGCAACAGCTTAGAGCGCGCCTATCTGCACATCACAACCGGGCCGCCTCAGGCAAACGCGCCCATCTCGAACCCCAGCGCCTTGGCGACGGTAAAAATGTCCTTGTCGCCGCGCCCGCACATGTTCATGCAGATGATGTGATCCTTTGGCAGCTCGGACGCGATCTTCATGACATGGGCCAACGCATGGCTGGGCTCCAGCGCCGGGATGATGCCTTCGAGTTCGCAGCAAAGCTGAAACGCCTCAAGCGCCTCAACATCCGTGATCGACACGTATTTTGCGCGCCCAATTTCATGCAGCCAAGCGTGTTCGGGACCGATGCCCGGATAATCAAGCCCTGCGGAGATTGAGAACCCTTCGAGGATTTGTCCATCGTCGTCCTGTAACAGATAGGTCCGGTTGCCGTGCAGCACACCGGGACGCCCGCCGGTCAGCGAGGCGCAATGCTCCATCTTGGCATTCACGCCCTTGCCGCCAGCCTCGACGCCGATGATCCCGACTTCCTTGTCGTCCAGGAACGGGTAAAACAGGCCCATCGCGTTCGAACCGCCCCCAATCGCCGCAATCAGCGTATCGGGAAAACGCCCCTCGGCGGCGGTCATCTGCTCGCGCACTTCCTTGCCGATGATGGCCTGAAAATCACGCACCATCGCCGGATAGGGGTGTGGGCCGGCCACCGTTCCGATGCAATAAAACGTGTCACGCACATTGGTGACCCAGTCGCGCAGCGCATCGTTCATCGCGTCCTTGAGCGTGCCACGTCCGGAGGTCACAGGCACCACCTCGGCCCCCAGAAGCCGCATGCGGAACACATTCGGGGCCTGACGTTCGACGTCATGCGCGCCCATGTAAACGATACATTTCAAACCGAATTTCGCACAGACCGTCGCCGTGGCCACGCCGTGCTGGCCCGCGCCGGTTTCCGCGATGATCCGCGTCTTGCCCATGCGGCGCGCCAGAATGATCTGGCCCAGCACATTGTTGATCTTATGCGCGCCGGTGTGGTTCAACTCGTCGCGCTTCATATAGACCTTGGCGCCACCGAGGTGATCGGTCAGGCGTTCGGCGAAATAGAGCGGGCTGGGGCGGCCAACGTAATGGGTCCACAGGTCGTTCATTTCCGCCCAGAAACTCTCATCCGTCTTGGCGTTTTCATATTGCTCTTCCAGCTCAAGAATGAGCGGCATCAGCGTCTCGGAGACAAAGCGTCCGCCGAAATCACCAAAACGGCCATTCTCATCCGGGCCGGTCATGAAGGAATTGAAAAGATCGTTCACGGCAGAGTCTCCCATATCAGACCGTTGAGCGTTTAAAGCCAAAATGGGAGGGCGTAAAGCCAAGGCCTTCGTAGAAGCGCGCGGTATCGGTGCGACTTTTGTGCATCGTGAGCTGGATCAGGCTGCATCCGCCGGTCCGGGCGCGCGCAACCGCGTCCTCGATCATCAATTGGCCGATCCCCTGCCCGCGCAGCTCACTTGCAACGCGCACAGATTCGATTTGGGCCCGCCGCGACGCCCGCAAACTGAGACCCGTGATCAATGTCAGCTGGTAGGTCGCAACGACGCGGGTGTCGGAAACACCAACAATCAGTTGGTTGCCATTTTCCTGCATCATCACATCATAGGCCGCAAAATACGGCACCATATTATCGCCCTCGCGCGCGGCCCCCAGCGCATCGTCTTGCAGCAAAGCAACGATCGCAGGCACCTCGCACCGCTCCGCGGGGCGAAAGACAACGCTCACGCTGTGGCCCCGCTCACAAAGGCCTCGATGAGAGCGGGGTCCTTCACGCCCGGCGCGCTTTCCACGCCCGAGGACACATCGACCTGCTTTGCACCGGTCATTTTGATCGCTTCAGCCACATTATCCGGCGTCAGCCCCCCGGCCAGCATCCAGGGGATCGGCCAGCGTCGCCCCGCGATCAGCCGCCAGTCAAAGGCCAACCCATTGCCACCGGGCAAATCGGCGTCTTTGGGCGGTTTGGCATCGACCAGGATCTGATCGGCGGTTTTGAAATAACTCTCCAACACGGGCAGGTCCGAGGCATCCGCAACCCCCACGGCCTTCATCACCGGCAAGCCATAGCGCGCCTTGATCAGCGCCACGCGTTCGGGCGTTTCCGACCCGTGCAGTTGCAGCATATCCAGCGGTACCTGTTGTGTGAGCGCATCCAGAAACCCGTCATCCGCATTGACCACCAAAGCCACCTTGGCCAGCCCAACAGGCGCTCTCAATGCCAGGTTGCGCGCGAGTTCCAGCGATACATTACGCGGGGATTTGGCAAAGAACACAAAACCACAATAGGCCGCGCCCGTGCCCGCAACCACACCAACGTCCCGCGTGCTGCGCAGACCGCATATCTTTACGGAGATCTCATTTTTCATGCCGGAGTTTGATCACGGTCCTTGCGGCGGCACAAGAAGGCGCGCCTAGCTGGCTTCATCCAGAAGGGCCAAGACCTCGTCTTTGCCCTGGTGTTTCTCGCCTTTGAGCTTTGCAATCTCGCGCTCCATGCGGCGCATTTCACGCGCTTGACGGGCTGCTTCGGCACGCTGGTTGTGCTCGCGCACCCATTCCCAGACAAAACCCACAAAGAGGCCGACGATAATGCTGCCAAAGATCACAATGAACAGCGGCAGATCAATACCGGGGTTCATATGAAACCAGCCTGCCACCTCAGAGGGGATCAATTGCAGCGACGTCATCTGGCGGTTCGCAACCGCCACAGAAATCAGCGCCACCGCAAAAGTAGCAATACAAGCGTATCGGATATAGCGCATCAGGATTTCCCGTTCAAACGATCACGCAACAGCTTGCCGGTCTTGAAAAATGGCACGTGTTTTTCATCAACATGCACCGTTTCGCCTGTGCGCGGGTTACGACCCACACGCGAGTCTCGCTTTTTCACCGAAAAGGCACCAAAACCGCGCAATTCAACGCGATCCCCGCGCGACATCGCACCGGTCACTTCCTCGAAGATCGTATTCACGATACGCTCAACGTCCCGCTGATAAAGATGTGGATTTTCGTCTGCAATCTTCTGGATCAGCTCGGAACGGATCATGGCAACACCCTCGTTGATTTTGAGACGCTTCGAATACGTCCATTGCGTGAACTATAGAAACAATGATGGCTTTGGGAAAGTAAACCATGGCCCGGCTTTGACAATTTTTTCAATAGAAGACCCTGTATTTGTGCAGTTTTTCCAACAGGCCCTACATTTGGAGAGAAATTGAGCGAGACCGGTAGCGTTTCTGCGTCGCAGCAGTGGCGAATGATTCGCATCAGATTATGACCCCGGCACGGCCCGCAACCGACCCGATGTGCGATCACATTGATCCCCACGCCTTGTTGCGAAAGCCCAAGAGCGCGCGGCGCCGTGACCGCGCCACAGCCCCGTGCGCGACATAAGAGACTTCATGCCAACCATGGCCCTTTGTGCACAACAATCAGACAGCACGTCCAAAATGGAGGCACAAAGCCTCGATACGCAATCACTCGCATTGCGTGCAAAACGGAGTTCTGTTCTATCTGAGATCAGCTCACCCGCCAGACTTAGGTCAAAAAAACGGGCAAAGAGAGTTGGACGAAAACAGGGGACGTCAGGGATGAAACGGAACAATGTGATACGCGATGTCTGCGTGGTCGGCTCGGGACCGGCGGGGCTTCAGGCTGGCTATTATTTCCAGAAGAAGGGTATGGATTTCACCATCCTTGAACGCGGCGCGCAGGTTTGCAGCTTCTTTCGCACCTTTCCGCGACACCGCCAGTTCATCTCGATCAACAAGGTGCATACCGGGCTGTCCAATCCCGAAACGCGGCTGCGCTATGACTGGAATTCGCTGCTGAATGACGAGGGGCTTTTGTTCAAGGACTGGAGCCGGAAATATTTCCCCTCCGCCGAGGATTTCGTCGATTACGCCGAGGCCTTCGCCGCGCAGATGAAAGATCACATCCGATGTAACAGCGATGTGGTCGAGGTCTCCAAAACCGATGGGGTTTTCAACCTGCGCTGCGCCGATGGCAGGACGCATCATGCGCGCAATGTGATCGTCGCCACAGGCGTATCCCAGCCCTGGGATCCGGGCATTGAGGGGTTTGATCAGGTTGATAACTACTTCGATTTCGATCCCACGCCGGAACAATTTGAAAACGAACGCGTCCTGATATTGGGCAAGGGCAATTCCGCCTTTGAAACCGCCGATTCACTGGTGGAACATGCCGCCGCCATCCATGTCATGAGCCCCAATCCCGTGCGCTTTGCCTGGCAGACCCATTTTGTCGGTCACCTGCGCGCCGTGAACAATAATTTCCTCGATACCTATCAGTTGAAGTCGCAAAATGCGGTGATCGACGCCAAGGCGGTGAAGATCGAACGCAAGGACGGTGTCTATACGGTCACGGCCGAAATGCGCGCGGCGGAGGGTCACGAGATCGTCCTGACCTATGACCGGGTGATCGCCTGCACCGGTTTTCGGTTCGACGCCGACATCTTTGCCGATGATATCCGGCCCGAATTGCGTCATTTCGCCAAATTCCCGGCGATGACCGCCGAGTGGGAAAGCGAAAACGTGCCGGGGCTGTTTTTTGCCGGAACGATTATGCAGTCTCGCGATTATCGCAAGACGATGTCCGGATTCGTGCACGGGTTCCGCCATAACGTGAAATGCCTGGCGGAGTTCATCGCCGGGCGCGTGCAAGGGAGCGATTATCCCAGCACGCAGACGCCGCTTGACCCCGAGAGCCTGACGCGCGCGATTATTGAGCGGATCAGCACCTGTTCGGGGGTGTTTCTGCAGCCCGGTTTCCTATGCGATATCATCATGCTGGAACCCGGTGGTTCGGGTCAAAGCTATCACGATGTGCCTGTAGCCTGGGCGCAGGCGCAAGACCGGATCGCACAGGGCGAATATATAATGGTCACGCTGGAATATGGTGATTTTGGCGAAGATTCGATGCATGTCAAACGCGCTCATGAGGTTTTCGGCGATACGCCAGACGCCTTCATCCATCCCGTGCTCCGGCATTTTCGCGACGGCGTTCAGATCGGCGAGGTCCATCTGGCCGATCATCTGGACGCAGATTGGCGGCCTCGTTCCGAACGGGATGAAAACGCAAGCACTGTGATGTGCATGACCTTTAAAGATGCCGGGGAAACATTGCCGCCTTCGGTCGTGGCGGACCGCCAGATTCGAGCTTTTCTGGATCGACAGCGCATTGCAGGCACATACGCCGCGCGAACCGCAGCTGAATAAGCCCGCAGACACCGCCGAAAAACCCCGGCGATCTGCGCGCCGGGGCGTCGATTCGCCGAACCGCGCGATGGGGAACGGATATGCGAGGGTCGGCAAAGGCGCGACATGGCTCCGCAGATCGGCAAAAATGCATCACAACCCATGTTGTGGTGTCATACCCGCGATCGGATGGGTGATACGCTTCCAAAGGCACCTGCGCTCTTAAGCCTTGATAGATCTGCATTTAGATTTGGCCCCCGCCCCTTTCGTGCCGATGCGGGGCATGTTCTGCACGCAGGGGTCGAATGGGCGCGCGAGATATCTGTTGTGACACTGAAGTTTCGTCTCTAGATGAACCTCATCGAGCGTCGTCCTCTCAGGAGACCCCGAGCAGGCAAGCCAATTTCCTTACGAAAACCGGAACGAAACAACGCCCGCATACGTTTGTCGTATGTGACCCGTTGCAGTTTCGATTTGTCCGTCGGGCAGAGCGGCAACGTGAATGTCTATCAACTCTAGCAAAATTGGAACAAAAGAATGCTCAGAATTACAGCAACTGCGATTCTACTCACCTCGGTGGCAAGCTTTGCCTATGCCGGTGACATCACCCCCACGCCCGCAGCGCCCGTTATCGCAGCGCCGATCTCCTCTGCTCCCTTCTGGGCAGGTGCATATGTCGGTGCGCAACTTGGCTACTCCTATGGCGACTTTGATCTCGACCTCGGCTCCCGCCCCGGCGATTTCGACAATGACAGCGTGATCGGAGGTATTACCGCTGGTTATCTTTGGGATATCGGCAACGGCTGGTATGTCGGTCCGGAATTTCAATATGATTTCGCCGATATCACGGTCACCGATGCAACCTCCGGCGACACCGCGTCCTTTGACGAAATCGCCCGCCTGAAATTCATTGCCGGCTACGAGCTTGGAAATGGTCTGCTCTATGGTAGTGCGGGTGTGGCTTATTCGAGCTTTGACAACGCGGGTGCCGTGTTCGACGGGCTTGACGGCAGCGACACCAGCTATGTTCTGGGGTTTGGTTATGACCACCGCATCGCCGAAGATTGGACGCTGGGGGGCGAATATATGTACCACAGCTTCAGCAACGCTGGTGCTGCTGGTGGCGATGTGGACGTGAACACCGTGCACATCAAAGCGACGTACCGCTTCTAATTAGGAACAATTTAACAAGTAGAAAGGCCCCGCAGATCTCTCTGCGGGGCCTTTTTTTAGCGGTATCTGTTAAACTCAGTCTTTGTCTTTGAGCGCTGCGCCCAAGATATCACCAAGCGATGCACCGGAGTCCGAGGAACCATACTGCTGCACGGCTTCTTTCTCTTCGGCAATTTCGCGCGCCTTGATGGACACACCCAGACGACGGGATTTCGCGTCCACATTGGTGATGCGCACGTCAACCTTGTCCCCAACCGAGAAACGCTCTGGGCGCTGCTCAGCACGGTCACGCGACAAATCGGAGCGGCGGATGAAGGATTTCATGCCCTCATATTCCACTTCGATGCCACCGTCCTCGATGGCCGTCACATTCACCGTTACAATCGAGCCGCGCTTCACGCCGCCAACCGCTTCTGCGAACTTGTCACCGCCAACGCCTTTGATCGAGAGGCTGATGCGCTCTTTCTCAACGTCGACTTCGGACACAACCGCCTGCACCACATCGTTTTTGTGATAGCTTTGGATCGCGTCTTCGCCGCGCTCGTCCCATGACAGGTCGGAGAGGTGAACCATGCCGTCGATGTCGCCCTCGAGACCAACAAACAGACCGAATTCGGTGATGTTCTTGACTTCGCCTTCGACTTCCGTGCCCTCAGGGTGTGTTTCTGCAAACACTTCCCATGGGTTGCGCATAGTCTGCTTGAGACCAAGGGAAACGCGGCGCTTGGCACCATCGATTTCCAGAACCATGACTTCGACTTCTTGCGACGTAGACACGATTTTGCCCGGATGGACGTTTTTCTTGGTCCAGGACATTTCGGACACGTGCACGAGGCCTTCGACACCGGCTTCGAGCTCAACAAAGGCACCGTAATCAGTGATGTTGGTCACGCGACCTGTGTGTGATGATTCCAGCGGATATTTCGCGGCAACCAGATCCCATGGATCTTCCTGCAACTGCTTCATGCCGAGAGAGATACGATGTGTCTCTTTGTTGATCTTGATGACCTGCACCTTAATCGTCTCGCCAATCGCCAGAATTTCGGACGGGTGGTTCACGCGGCGCCATGCCATATCGGTTACGTGCAACAGACCGTCCACGCCGCCTAGATCGACGAACGCACCGTATTCGGTGATGTTCTTGACCACACCGTCAACGGTTTGGCCCTCGGTGAGGTTGCCGATGACTTCGGCGCGCTGTTCGGCACGGGATTCTTCGAGGATCGCACGACGCGACACCACGATGTTGCCCCGGCGACGGTCCATTTTCAGAACCTGGAACGGCTGCTTGAGACCCATCAGAGGGCCTGCATCGCGCACGGGGCGCACATCAACCTGCGAACCAGGCAGGAACGCCACGGCACCACCAAGATCGACCGTAAAGCCGCCTTTGACACGGCCAAAGATTGCGCCTTCGACGCGCTCTTCGTCGGCATAGGCTTTTTCCAGACGGTCCCAGGCTTCTTCGCGACGTGCCATTTCACGGGAAATGACCGCTTCGCCACGGGTGTTTTCAACCTGACGCAGGAATACCTCGACCACGTCACCCACTTCGATTTTGGGGGATTCACCGGGGTCTGCGAATTCTTTGAGATCAACGCGGCCTTCCATTTTGTAGCCGACGTCGATGATGGCCTGGCCCGCTTCGATTGCGATCACCTTGCCTTTGACAACAGACCCTTCTTCGGGTGTGTCCATTTCGAAGCTTTCTTCCAAAAGGGCTTCGAAGTCTTCCATAGTTGCGTTTTGCGCCATGTAGCGTGTGTTCCTTTGTACGTTTGTTTCTGGCCGTGCGGTTGTCTCCGCCGGTCTTTGGATTTGATTTGCTCTTGGGCGTATCGCCTTTACGCAAAACAAACGAAGGGCCGGCACTCACCGACCCTGCTCATTTGCTCTGCCGCAAAGGCTGTTCCCGCCCCGTCAACGTCCGCGCGTATAGAGGGGTTTTCAGCTGGGATCAACCCATCAAGGGAATTGTGGAGCCACGCTCTGGAATATCAGGTGTCTTATAAGGGCCGCGTTTCTTGAGTATGCCCTCATTAGCTTGTTCATAAAAGGCAGTGGTGTCTGCAATCTCCCATGGCGCATCGACCAGACCAGCGACTGCGGCCAGCGGCTTATCAGTATAGATGGCCTATGATAAACGCGCGCATCCAGCACTCCCTGACAACAATCAAGCGGTAGCGTGCATTTGATCCATTACCCCTAAAACAGGCCCAAATGATCAGGCGCTTAGAGGCCTCTAAGGCCACCTGACCCATCCCTGATGCGCCAAATGGGCTTGGCACTTTGGGTCGCGCCGCGAGGTCGCCTGGGTATCTTTGTCCTAGCGCTCAGCCAAGCGTCCTGCGCCTCGCAAATCCTACTGCGCGCGCAGGATAGCTTTCGATCCCCCAGCGAACACATCGGCGGCAATTTCACCCGGTTGCTCAGAACCGCTTCAAAGCGCCTGACCTTTACGCAGATCCTCCAAGAGGTCTTGGTAAATACCGTTGCTGTCTCCTCCGCCAAAAACCTGCGCGCCCCCCGAATAGCTCTGCCCATAGGTGCGCGTAACGTTCACGATCTGGGCGACAGCCGACAAAAACTGATCCTGTTCAAGCGATGACAGGGGGTGGATGAAAACGCCCCACACCCGGCCCTTGGCCACAGCATAGCGCGCGTCCAGGGCGGAATCGAAATTGGCCTGCATCATGCGCAGCAGATCCGCCTGTTCCAAATCTTCGGCCGATCTGATCGGCACCATCGCCCGCATCCGATCCGCACGCGGATCAGCGATCACAACGATGGGGATATCCTGAACGGTAAATTCGATGGCCGCGCCCTGCGCTCTGGCATCCGCATCGATGACCCGGATGATATCAGCCAGCCGCTGGAGGGTCATAGGAGGTTCGCCCTGCGGCAAAATGTCGGGTGCATCACCCTCCTGGGCCAGACTGAGCGTTGCAAAACCGACAAGGACAAGCGTCAAAATAAAACGGGTCATGGCAATACCTTTCGCAATTGAATTGCCACAAGGCTAGACAGGGTTCGGCTCAAACGCCACGCACCCTTTGGTGATCGCTTTGCAACATTACGCGGTGCACATCGGTTGTTTCCGGGCGGCGGCCCCTTGCGCGCAACGCTTGCTTGCCAAAGATCAGCGCCGCGACCTGACGGCGGCAATTGCGGCATGGATCGCCTCTTTTATGCTCATATCAGAGGTATCTATCACCATGGCATCCGGCGCCGGTTTCAAGGGGGATTCCGCGCGGTTCTGATCGCGCGCATCACGTTCCCTGACATCGGCAAGCACCTGTTCAGGGCTTGTCATAGAGCCGGAGGCTACCAATTCGCTGAACCGGCGCTGCGCACGAACCTCAGCACGCGCGGTGATAAACAGCTTGGCCTCCGCTTGCGGGCAAATCACGGTCCCAATGTCGCGCCCGTCCAGAACGGCCCCCCCGGCGCGGCGCGCAAAACTGCGCTGGAAATCCAGCAAGGCCGCCCGCACCTCGGAGACCACCGCGACTTTGCTGGCGGCCTGTGCAACCTCAGGACCGCGCAGGTTTGAGCCCTCAATATCGCCAGCCGTCAGCGCCCTTGCCGCCGCTGCCGGGTCCATACCCAACAGGTATTTTGCACCAACAGCGCGGTACAACAAGCCGGTATCAAGGTGCGCAAAGCCGAAATGTTCCGCAACGGCCTTGGAGATCGTCCCCTTGCCCGCCGCCGCGGGGCCGTCAACCGCGATGGTGAAGGGTTCGGTCATATTCATTCAACGCTCCAGCTGCGCGCCCAGAGCCGTCATGAGGGGCTCAAAGATCGGGAACGACGTGGCAATCGGCCCGCCGTCATCCACGCTGACCGGGTTTTGCGCGGCCATCCCGAGGATCAGAAAGGACATGGCAATGCGGTGATCGAGATGGCTGGCGCAGGTCGCCCCGCCGGGGACATTGCCATGTCCAAGCCCCGTAACCGTCCACCAATCCGGCCCATCCTCGACAGTGATCCCATTGGCGCGCAGCCCCGTGGCCATTGCATCAATCCGGTCGCTTTCCTTGACGCGCAACTCCTTGACGCCGCGCATCACGGTTTGCCCCTTGGCAAAAGCGGCGACAACCGAAAGCACCGGGTATTCGTCGATCATGCTGGCGGCGCGGGCGGGCGGCACTTCGATGCCCTTGAGGTTCGGGGAGAAGCGCGCGCGCAGATCGGCAACCGGCTCGCCCCCCTCGGTCCGCTCGTTTTCATAGGTGAGGTCTGCGCCCATCTCGCGCAGCGTGGTGTAAAGCCCCGCCCGCGTCGGATTGAGTCCGATGCCCGGCACCAGCACGTCCGAGCCCGGCACGATCAGCGCCGCACAGACCGGAAAAGCCGCAGAGGAAGGATCCCGCGGCACATCAATCTTCTGCGGTTTAAGCTCGGGTTGTCCGGTCAGGGTGATAACCCGCCCCGCCTCGGTTTGCTCAACGGTGATCTCCGCGCCAAAGCCTGCGAGCATGCGTTCGGTGTGATCGCGCGTCGCCTCAGCCTCGATCACGACGGTTTTACCTGGTGCGTTCAGACCGGCCAGCAAGACGGCTGATTTGACCTGCGCAGAGGGCACCGGTACGGTATATTCGACCGGCACCGGCTCCGCCGCGCCGACAATCGTCATAGGCAAACGCCCTCCTGCCCGGCCATGGGATTGCGTGCCAAAAAGCGCCAATGGGTCCGTGACCCGCGCCATCGGGCGGCCATTGAGCGAGGCATCGCCCGTGAAGGTCGCAGAGATCGGGGAGGTCGCCATCGCGCCCATGATCAGGCGCACGCCGGTGCCTGAGTTGCCACAATCGATCACGTTCTCAGGCTCGGCAAAGCCGCCGACGCCGACGCCGTGCACGGACCAATTGCCGTTCCCGTGATCCGTGACCTCGGCCCCGAAAGCGCGCATGGCTTTGGCGGTATCGAGCACATCCTGCCCTTCGAGCAGGCCGCTGATTTCGGTTTTCCCGACGCTTAATGCGCCCAGAATCAAGGAGCGGTGCGAAATGGATTTATCGCCCGGCACCTCGGCAGTGCCGGACAATGCGCCACATGGGCTTGAGGTCATCGGGATAGGCGCGCCGTGGCTGGACATGTGGTTCCTCGACTGGATCAAATACAGCGCGAGGCTTAGCGGCTAGGCTCCCAAGGGTCCAGCCCCTAAGCGGCAGGCTCAGGTCTTGGCGAAGGTCAGGTAATGGGGCCTGCGCCCTTCGCGCAGCGCCTTTTGCTCATAGCGCGTGGAAATCCAGTCATCCCAGGGGTCGCGCCAGTCCTGCGCGCGCTCAGCCAGCCATTCAAAGCCATGCTTTGGCACCTCTACGAGCGTCTGGCGTACATAATCCTCAATATCCGTGGCCACGCGGAAAATCGCACCGGTTTTCAACTTCTGGGCCAAGGGTTCAAGGTGCTCCGCAGTCACAAACCGACGACGATGGTGCCGCGTTTTGGGCCAGGGGTCGGGGTAAAGCAAAAACGCGCGGTCGATGGAATTCTCCGGCAGCACGTCAAAAAGATCGCGCGCATCACCGGGGTACACCGCGAGGTTAGTAACATCCGCACGCCTGATTTTGCCCAAGAGCATCGCCACACCGTTGATATAGGGTTCCGCGCCGATGATCCCGACTTGCGGATTGGCCGCTGCCTGATGCACCAGATGCTCGCCGCCACCAAAACCGATCTCAAGCCAGACCGGCTTGCCATCAAAAAGCCCGCTCAGATCCAGCGGGGCGCGATCGGGGTTGTCACCCCAATCCACCGCACCGGGCGAGAGCGCCGCGAGATCTTCTTCGATATAGCCTTTTTGGGACTGCTTGAGGGTTTTTCCCTTCAAGCGGCCATAGAAATTGCGATGTGGGCGTTGTGGCTGTGACATATCGGGCGTTTAACCCGGTCTTGCAGGGGCTGCAACGCCGCGCAGTGGCATTTTTGACGCAAATGCCACCGGCCGGAGTGCACGGGACCTAATCCCTGTAGGCAGGCACCACAGAAGCACCGGCTGAAAGCCAACACGCCGCATACGAACGCCTTGAGGCCGTCGGCGTCAAAGCCCTTAGACGGCGCCTTTGAGCGCCTCGACCAAATCGGTTTTTTCCCAGCTGAAACCGCCATCCGCTTCGGGCGCCCGGCCGAAATGGCCATAAGCAGCGGTGCGCGCATAGATCGGCTTGTTGAGGTGCAGATGTTCGCGAATACCGCGCGGCGTCAGGTCAATAATCTTGCCGATTGCGACCTCAATA
Organism: Roseobacter fucihabitans; assembly: GCF_014337925.2. Classification (NCBI taxonomy): domain Bacteria; kingdom Pseudomonadati; phylum Pseudomonadota; class Alphaproteobacteria; order Rhodobacterales; family Roseobacteraceae; genus Roseobacter; species Roseobacter fucihabitans. The sequence goes on from NZ_CP143423.1 coordinate 3,181,584, forward strand.
GCGCCGTCATCCACTTCGCCCGTCCCGAAGGTATCGCAATAAATCGACAGGGGCTTGCTGACGCCAATCGCGTAACTCAGCTGGATCGTGCATTTCTCAGCCATGCCCGAGGCCACCACATTTTTTGCCAGATACCGCGCGACATAGGCCGCGGAACGGTCCACCTTGGTCGGATCTTTGCCCGAAAACGCGCCCCCGCCGTGGGGTGCGGCACCGCCATAGGTGTCCACAATGATCTTGCGCCCGGTCAGCCCTGCATCCCCATCCGGCCCGCCAATCACAAAAGTCCCGGTCGGGTTCACCCACCATTCGGTGTCCGCGCTGATCCAGCCTTCAGGCAGAACTTCGCGGATATAGGGCTCCACGATGTCCCGGATGTCCTGTGAGGTCTGGCTTTCATCCGCATGCTGTGTGGACAGCACGATCGAGGACACACCCACCGGCTTGCCGTCCTCATAGCGCACGGAAAGCTGGCTCTTGGCATCCGGGCGCAGGGTCGGTTCGGTGCCATCCTTGCGCACTTCGGCCAGACGGCGCAGCATCGCATGGGCGTAATGGATCGGTGCGGGCATCAATTCCGGCGTTTCGCGGGTGGCAAAACCGAACATGATCCCCTGATCGCCCGCGCCCTCATCCTTGTTACCGCTGGCATCGACGCCCTGGGCGATATGGGCAGATTGCTCGTGCAACAGATTCGTGATCTCGCAGGTCGCGTGGTGAAATTTATCCTGCTCATAGCCGATATCCTTGATGCAGTCCCGCGCGATTTCTTCGATACGGCCCATGTAATCCTTGAGCGTGTCCTTGTCAGAAAGCCCGACTTCGCCACCGATCACGACCCGGTTGGTCGTGGCAAAGGTCTCCGCGGCAACCCGCGCTTCGGGTTCTTCGGCGAGAAAGGCATCCAGCACAGCGTCCGAAATGCGGTCACAGACTTTATCCGGGTGCCCCTCAGAAACGGATTCCGAGGTGAAAGTGTAGTTCTTACGAGACATGAAACGCTCCAGTGAAAAAGACATGCCACGTCAGGAAGCCGTTGTGGCAGATTCGAGCTTGCATACGTCCCATGTGGTTAACTTACAATTAATTTTTTTGGCGATGTCGCGTTACTGCGGCAGCCACGATCCCCAGGAACAGCAAAATAAAGACCGGGATATCCCCGAACCTGCTATAGGGCGTTGGTGGAGCTGCCACAGGTAACGGCGCATCCAGAAACCCGGCCCTGTCCATGGGCAGGCTGGCAAGGATGCGCCCCTGCGGGTCAATCATTGCAGAAATGCCCGTATTTGCCGCCCGCATGAACGGCAGACCTTGTTCAATGGCACGCATCCGGGCTTGCGCCAGGTGCTGCTGCGGGCCTGCGTTCTGCCCGAACCAGGCGTCATTGGTAATTTGCAGCAGAAAGTCGGGGCGGGTGTCGGTGCCCGCCACGCCATGTGCAAAAACCGCCTCATAGCAGATCAGGGGCAGCCCCTTGCCCAAAGGTCCGAAGTCGAGCAGACGTGGGCCCTGCCCGCTGGCGAACCCGATGGCTGATGTCTGGGCCAGTCCGGTGATCCCGAAACGGCCAAGCAGGCGGCCAAAGGGAATGTATTCGCCAAAAGGCACGAGGTGATGCTTGTCATAGATCTGCGCGGGGTTGCCCACAGCGTCCAGCACCGCGAGCGCGTTAAACAAGCCCTCATCCGCGCGCCGCAAGAGGCCCAGAACGACGGGCTGGCCCTGCGCCACGGCGGCGATCTGCGCGAGGGCGGGTTCGGCCTGATCCAATGTCCAGGGAATGGCCGTTTCGGGCCAGATCGTGAGGACCGGCGCAGGCGTGCCCGCCTTGATCGGGGCTGCGGTGAAGTCCAATTGCCGCTCAAAAAAGGTCAGTGCGAAATCCGGCTGCCATTTCAAATGCTGCGCCGCGTTTGGCTGAACCAGCCGGACCCAATGCGCCGTGAGCGTTGCCGCAGGTGCCAAAGGCGGCAGATAAAGCAGGATCGCTGCAGTACAGAAAAGCACGACCTTACCGGTCAAAACCAGACCGTGCCGCCAGCGTCCCGCGACACTGGAGAGCGCCCAGCACAGTGACATCAGCCACAGGGTCATGCCATGCGGCCCCACCAACGCCAGCCCCTGACCGGCGGTACCGGACACCAGCGCCTGGGCCGGGCTGGCCCATGGAAACCCGGTGAATAGATAAGCGCGCAACACCTCGGCGGCGGTCCATGTCAGTATGAGAGGCCAGGTGTCGCGCGACAACAGGCGCGCCAACCAGAACGCACCACCCCAGAAAAGCGCCATGCCCGCGCTCATCAGGATCAGCGCAAAAGGGGCCATCCAGGCATGCCTGTCAGGATCAATCTGAAACGGCTCCATGATCCAGAACAGCGCGACACCGAAATACCCCACGCCAAGCGCGCCCCCCATCAGCGCCGCATCGCGTCCTCGCGTCTCGCCCCGCAACACAATAAACGCGAGCGAAAAACCCACCACCATGAAGATCGGTTGATCAAACGGGGCCTGGCCCAGGGATGCAAAGGCCCCGAGCAAAGCCGCCACACCGAGGCGGTTCAGGCGCGACAGGCCCGCATACCCCTGTGCGGGCCCTCTGTGGCCTGACGCGCGTTTGCGCATTAGGGGAGCGGAGCGGCAGTACGCACACGCAGCCTCTTGATGCTACGGGGGTCAGCATCGAGCACTTCGAACTCGGGACCGTCGGGATGCACGACCACCTCGCCGCGCGCCGGCACCCGGCCCGACAGCATGAAAACGAGACCACCCAGCGTGTCGATTTCTTCTTCATCGACCTCATCATGATCCGTCAGCGATTGCCCGATTTCAGCCTCGAAGGCATCCAGCGGCGTTTTGGCCAATGCGACGTAACAGCCCGGTTTTTCTTCGGTCCAATAGAGCCCCTCATCGACGTCATGTTCGTCTTCGATCTCACCGATGACCTGTTCGATCAGGTCCTCAATGGTCACAAGCCCGTCCACGCCGCCATATTCGTCAATGACCAGCGCCATATGGCGCCGCTCCGCCTGCATTTTGGTGAGCAGGATGCCAATCGTCATGGAGGGCGGCACGAACAGTAGCGGGCGCAGCATGGCGCGCATGTCAAATTCGTGGGTGTCCCCGTTGAACCCATGGGTCAGCGCAAGGTCTTTCAGGTGCAAGAACCCGATGGGCGTATCCAGCGTGCCGTCATAGGCGGGCAATCTGGTCAGACCGCTCTCCTTGAAAATTGCGACGACTTCATCCAGAGGCGCCGTCGCCGCAACCGCTGTGATATCCGCCTTGGGAATCGAGACATCCTCGACACGCATACGGCGCAGGTTGATCATGCCATGCGTGCTGGGTCGCGCCTGAGGCGTCGTGAGGACGAGGTCCGATGTATCCGCATCCGATGGGCTCAGCGCCCCGATGACCCTACTGAAAAATCCGCCCGGCCTTGAGGGTTCCGGGTCTGGTGTTGTGTCTGCCTCCACATGCGCGCGCTGCGCTGCGTCAGACTGTCCGTCATTGTCGCCCATTGAGTCCTGTTCTAGAATGGCTCGGCGAGATCACCGATCAAACCCTATATGGATCATCCAGACCCATTTTGCCAAGTATTTCGATTTCCAATGCCTGCATCAGCGTGGCATCGCAGTCACGGACGTGGTCATAGCCCAAAAGATGTAACGTTCCGTGAACAATCAGATGGGTAAAATGCGCCTCCAGCGTTCTTCCCAGTTCCACCGCTTCGCGCGCACAGGTTTCATAGGCGATGGCAATATCGCCCAACTCATAGAACCCCTCGACATCAGGTTCGGGACGATGGGGCGGCTGACCTTCGTGCTCACAGGACAGTTCCGTCGCGGGCCAGCTGAGCACGTTCGTGGCACTCTGCTTGCCGCGAAAATCCGCATTCAGCACCGCGATACGCGCATCATCACAAGCGAGCAGCGATATTTCCGTGTCCTCAAAGGGTAAATCCAAATACGCGAGGGTATGCATCACCGCTTGCGCGGCGAGCGCCTCAACCGCCACCTCACGCCAGCCCGGCGCTTTAATCAGGACATCTAACATGCGCGCATCGCCACATCAGCCCGGGGGCGTTTCCGCCTCATAGGCCTCGATGATCGCCGCCACCAGCGGATGACGCACCACGTCCTTGGAGGTGAAATAGTTGAAACTGATCTTCGGGATCGTCTTGAGCAGTCGTTCAGCATCGGCAAGCCCCGAGGACACCCCGCGCGGCAGATCCACCTGTGTGCGGTCCCCGGTAATGACCATGCGCGAACCCTCCCCGAGCCGGGTCAGGAACATCTTCATCTGCATGGAAGTCGCGTTCTGCGCCTCATCGAGCACGACAAAGGCATTGGACAGGGTGCGCCCCCGCATAAACGCCAGCGGGGCGATTTCGATCTGCTTTTCCTCGAACAATCGCGCCAATTGCTTGCCCGGCAGGAAATCGCCCAAAGCATCATAAAGCGGCTGCATGTAGGGATCGACCTTGTCTTTCATGTCACCGGGTAAAAAGCCCAGACGCTCGCCCGCCTCCACCGCCGGGCGCGACAGGATGATCTTATCGACCTGCCCCGTCAGAAACATTGACACGCCGACGGCCACGGCCAGATAGGTTTTGCCCGTCCCGGCAGGACCGATGCCAAAGGCCAGCTCGTTCTGGAACAACGATTGCACATAGGCTTTTTGCGCATCCGTGCGCGGCTCCACGCTCTTTTTGCGGGTCTGGATTTCGATCCGGGAACCGATGGGCATTTCAAGCTGGTCGCCGTCCTGCGGTCCGGTGGTCTCTTCAAACGGACCCATGCGCAATTCGCGGTCCACATCCGCTGATTCGACCACCCGCCCACCTTCGAGCCGCGCATAAAGCGCATGCAGAACGCGCATGGCATCGGTCTGGGCATGAGGCTCGCCCATCACAACCAATTGGTTGCCCCGCCGCACGATCTGCACCTCCAACGCCTTTTCGATCTGCGCGAGGTTGGCGTCATAGGCACCACATAGGTCGATCAACAACCTGTTGTCGGGAAATTCAACCGTGCCGCCCGGTGCGGCGGTCAATGTGTCTGTCGGGCTTTGATCGCTGGGGGCCAATCACTGTTCCTTAAGCATCAGGGGTTGAGGGACGGTGCCAATTCCGACAGGCCAGCGCAAGCACAACAACGCGAAAATCACATAACTGAAACAATATTAGGCGGGAAAGGGCCAAGCCTGCACAAAACCCTGACCCGGTCGCCCGTTTACTCTGGCCGATCCGATCGAGACTGACGCGCCGCCTAGCTCCGTTTCACAGCCGAAAGCGAGTTGCGCTTGGCCTCTGTCGCCTTGACCCGCACGATATCACCGATGGCCGCATCGGAATTTTCGATATGAACCGCGTGGAGGTATTCGGATTTGCCGACCATCTGTCCTGGTTTGCGCCCGATTTTTTCGACCAGAACGCGCAGATCCCGACCGACCATGGCGTTTTGGATCGCCTGCTGCTGGCGGGTGATCAGCGCCTGAATGCGCTGCAAGCGCTCATCCGCTTCATCGCCTGCAACCTGCGCCCGTTCAGCGGCAGGTGTTCCGGGGCGGGTGGAATACTTAAACGAATAGGCATAGCCGTAATTCACCGCTTCGATCAGATCGAGCGTGGCTTGAAAATCGGCTTCGGTCTCTTCGGGGAAGCCGACGATGAAATCTCCCGACATCACGATATCCGGGCGCGCCGCTCTGATACGTTCGATGACCCGCAAATAGCTTTCGGCAGTATGGCTGCGGTTCATGCGTTTAAGAATACGGTCCGAGCCCGATTGCACGGGTAAATGCAGATAGGGCATCAGTTTTTCGCAAGTGCCATGCGCCTCGATCAGATCATCGGACATGTCATTGGGGTGGGAGGTGGTGAAACGGATACGTTCCAGACCGTCGATGTCGTTCAAGGCCCATATCAACTGCGCCAGGCTCTGATCGGATCCATCCAGACCCGCGCCGTGATAGGCGTTGACGTTCTGCCCCAGCAGCGTGATTTCGCGCACGCCGCGCTCCACCAGCTGGCGGGCTTCCTCCAGCACGCGTGCCACAGGGCGGCTTGCTTCCGCACCGCGCGTGTATGGCACAACACAAAAGGCGCAGAATTTATCGCACCCCTCTTGCACCGTCAAAAAAGCCGACGGCGCGCGCGCAGGGCCCTTGCGCCCCTTGAGCGCCTCGAATTTATCCTCTGCCGGGAAATCCGTATCCAGCGCTGTGTGCCCGGCACGCACACGCGCCTCCATCTGCGGCAGGCGGTGATAGGATTGCGGCCCCACGACCAGATCGACGGCGGGCTGACGGCGCATGATCTCTGCGCCTTCCGCCTGCGCCACGCATCCCGTGACCCCGATTTTGAGCTCCGGATTATGCGTTTTGAACCCCTTGAGTCGCCCAAGTTCGGAGTAGACCTTCTCGGCGGCCTTTTCGCGAATATGGCAGGTGTTGAGCAGGATCATATCCGCCTCTTCGGCGTTGCTGGTCTCGACATACCCCTGCCCGCCCAGCGATTCCGCCATGCGTTCGCTGTCATAAACGTTCATCTGGCAGCCATAGGTCTTGATGAATAGTTTCTTGGGCGTGGTCATGGGACATCCGCATCAGTGAGGTTGGCGCGTTGCTTACCAGCCCTGGTGAGCTGTTGCAATCAACGCCGCATTGACCCGGCACGGTTTATCCCTGAGCGCGGCGAACCTGATCCGGCACCAAAAACCTGAAAAGATCTGGTGATGAAACACCGCGTGAAAATGCGAAAGGCTCCGTGGCGATTGTGCTTATCGAAGACGGTGCAAATTTGTCTCGACGCTGCGCCATCGCCACCCCCTCGGGTATGCCACTGTCTGCGCCTTCATGCGCCAGTTTTCGACCTGCCCGACGATCTCGCATCGCACCCTTATGTGGTATCCCTGAAACATGCGCATCTGGATCAGACGGAACATCCTGCGCGCGCGAAGGCGAGGCGCGTGAATTTTGTCTAAAAACCGCCAACTCGACCCCTTTGGGCACCTGCGATGGCGGTTTGAGAAGCAGGTTCTTTATGGGGCATGAAAATGAACCGTATCGCCCATTCTCATGGCAAACGCCGCGTAACCCTTCAGGCAGACCATCGTTTTTCGTAACAGGAATGTAACATTTTCGCCTGCCCATGATCTCACAACATCACCGCGGATCTATGTCTTTTCGCAGCGCCAAAGGCCTTGCGGTCTTCTCCTTGTAGCGCAGGGACGATAGTGACCGTCCGCTTGCCCAATTGCGTGCCTTTCAAACGGCAGGCGCGCCTGATCGCACCGGCACAGTGGTTTTGACGCTGTGTTACAAGCGCGCGCCCTGCCTTCAATTGACAGAGCTCAGCCCACCCAAAGCCAGCGGGCTTCGCGCCATACCGACCGGTCAGTGGTAAACTACGCACCGAGAAAAAGGTCAGGGCGTCAATCGGACCACTCTACTTGATAGAACGCAACGCACGCATGAGGCGCCGTAAGGTGGACTTCAGTCCACCATCCCTCAGGTCTTGCGACGCAAACGGATGACAACATCCACAGAGGCGATTTCGGCACCTTCCGGCGCATCCGGGATTCGCGCAATGACCAATTGATCTGAGGGGGCGTCCGTCAGCTTCGCTTCATCTTCCCAAAAGAAATGCGGGTGATCATGGGTGTTCGTATCAAAGTAGCTCTTTGATCCATCCACCGTCACCTCCTGCATCAAGCCAGCCTCGCAAAACGCCCTCAAGGTGTTATAGACCGTCGCCAAGGACACAGTCTCGCCCTGCTTTTTAGCCGAAGCGAACAGGCTTTCCGCTGTCACATGGCGATCCTGCCCATCACCGATCAGCAAAGTCGCAAGGGTCAACCGCTGGCGAGTAGGCCGCAGCCCGGCCGTGGCGAGCCAGGAGGCCCCGATATCTTGTTGCGCGCGTGTCATGACGTCCTCTTAAACATCTTAGCTCTCTATATAGGGCCTATTGCGAGTCGTTTTCAATTATTTATGGAGAATTAGTTCGATCGCCCGGTCACGCTCTTATATGGCTGGCGCGCGTTGCCTGAAACCTCACCACTCTTGCAGAGCCTGTAAACCCGATGTTAGAGGGGTTCAGCAACAAAGACAGCCGAGCAGGAGACGTGCCGCCATGGCCAATTACCCGACCAGTTTCGACAAGGAAGACCTGCTGAAATGTGCCCGCGGGGAGCTTTTCGGCCCTGGCAATGCGCAGCTGCCCGAGCCTCCAATGCTGATGATGGACCGGATTACGGATATTTCCGAAGACCGCGGCCTGCATGAAAAAGGCCACGTCGTTGCGGAATTCGATATCCAGCCGGATCTGTGGTTTTTTGACTGCCACTTTCCGGGCAATCCGATTATGCCCGGCTGTCTTGGCCTTGATGGCCTCTGGCAGCTCACCGGCTTCAACCTGGGGTGGCGCGGCTGGCAGGGGCGCGGATATGCGCTTGGGGTGGGTGAGGTGAAGCTCACCGGCATGGTGCGCCCGGATCGCAAAATGCTCACCTATTACGTGGATTTTACCAAGGCCATCCAGACCCGGCGCTTGACAATGGGTGTCGCCAATGGCCGGGTGGAGGCGGATGGCGAAACCATCTATCAGGTCACGGATATGAAGGTCGCCCTGTCGGAAAATTGATACCGATCGGGATCAGGAAGAATGAAGGAGAGCGCCATGCGCCGTGTTGTCGTGACGGGATTGGGAATCGTCTCATCCATCGGGAATAACGCTGAGGACGTTCTGGCGTCTCTGAAGGCCGGAACAAGCGGCATCGTTGCCAGCCCGGAAATGGCAGAGCATGGCTTTCGCAGTCGCGTCGCCGGTACGCTCAAGATTGACGTCTCCGAACATATCGACAAACGCACCCTGCGTTTCATGGGGCCCGGTGCCGCCTATGCGCATATCGCCATGGGTCAGGCTATTGCCGATGCCGGGCTGGATGAAGCGATGATTTCAAACCCGCGCACCGGGCTGGTGGCAGGCTCCGGTGGCCCCTCCACAAGTGCGATGCTCACCGCGCATGATGTCGTGAAAAACACTGGCGCAACCAAACGCATCGGCCCCTTTGCCGTGCCCAAATGTATGTCCTCGACGGTCAGCGCAAACCTCAGTACGGCCTATAAAATCAAGGGCATCAATTATTCGATCACCTCGGCCTGTTCGACCTCGCTGCACTGCATCGGCAATGCCGCAGAACAGATCATGATGGGCAAACAGGACGTGATGTTCGCAGGCGGTGGCGAGGAATTGGACTGGACGCTGTCCTGTCTGTTTGACGCCATGGGCGCGATGAGCAGCAAATATAACGACGCTCCGGAAACCGCGAGCCGCGCTTTTGACGCGAACCGGGACGGGTTTGTTATATCGGGCGGCGGCGGGATTGTGGTGCTGGAAGACCTCGACCATGCTTTGGCGCGCGGAGCCAGGATATACGCCGAAGTCACCGGCTATGCGGCCACATCAGACGGGCATGACATGGTCGCCCCCTCTGGCGAAGGGGGCGAGCGTGCCATGCGATTGGCGCTTTCCACGCTGCCCGAGGGGCGCAAAGTCGGCTATATCAACGCCCATGGCACATCGACGCCGGTGGGCGATGTTGGCGAGATCGAAGCGGTCCGCCGTGTGTTTGGCAAAGGCGCGACACCACCCGTCAGCTCGACCAAATCCATGACCGGTCACGCGCAGGGTGCTGCCGGTGCCTTGGAGGCCATTTTCAGCCTGCTGATGCTGGACAATGATTTCATCACCAAATCGATCAATGTGACGGAATTAGACCCCGCGCTGGATGCGAGCGAGATCGCGCTGGAGCGGGTTGACAATGCCGGGCTCGATTCTGTCATGACGAATTCATTTGGGTTCGGGGGCACAAACGGGTCCATGATCCTGTCGAAATATCTGAAATAAGAGGGCAGGCATGACGGGATTACTCGACGGGAAACGCGGGCTGATCATGGGCGTGGCCAATGAACGCTCCATCGCCTGGGGGATCGCCAAAGCGATGGCAGAGGCCGGAGCCGAGCTGGCATTTACCTATCAGGGCGAGGCTTTTGGGTCGCGCCTTGCCCCGCTTGCGGCATCGGTCGGCTCGGACTTCATGGTCGATGTGGATGTAACCGATGATGCCTCTCTGGACGCGGCTTTCGAGCAATTGAACGCGCGGTGGGAGACGCTTGATTTTGTCGTGCACGCCATTGCATTTTCGGACAAGAATGAGTTGACAGGGCGGTTCCTGAACACCAGCCGGGCGAACTTTAAACAAACCATGGACATCAGCGCCTATTCCTTTGTCGAAGTTGCGCGCCGTGCGCATCCGATGATGGTGGAGAAGGGCGGAACCTTGATGACGCTGACCTATCAGGGCAGCAATACGGTGGTGCCGAATTACAACGTCATGGGCGTGGCCAAGGCCGCCCTCGAAAGTGCGACGCGGTATCTTGCCAATGATCTTGGACCGGAGGGTATTCGCGTCAACGCGATTTCACCCGGCCCCATGAAGACACTGGCGGGCGCGGCCATTGGGGGCGCCCGCAAGACCTATAAGCACACGGATCAGAACGCACCGTTACGTTCCAACGCCACGTTGGCGGCGGTGGGGGGGACAGCTGTTTATCTGGCCTCGGACGCCGGGGCCTGCACGACGGGCGAGATCATCCGTGTGGACGGCGGCTATCATGTTTTGGGCATGCCGCAGGGCGAGAACATATAACCAAAGGTGGCCTGAAAGCCCACCTTACGGCGTAATTTCGCCATGGTTTCGCCACAATCGCGTTGCAGCATCGGGTCATGGAGTATTTTGCTGATCCCCGGAGCCTGCGTCAAATGCGGTATCGCCAGCGCGCCAAGCTTGCGCGCTCAGCCGGGCGCGTGCTGATGTTTTTGACCGCAATGCTGATGTCCGCCGCCCTTTGGTCAGACCCGGCCCTCCAGCCGAGACTTTCCCAAGCCCTGAAGGCTGCGCCAGCGGCAGTTGCAAACGCCGCGCAGCAGCGCGCCACTGGCCAAAGCGCTAGAGCGCATCCCGGTGCCAATCTAGTAGCAGCGGCCGCCTTTGATATTGAAAACGCGCAATTATTCGCTTCAACACCGTCATTCTCGGCCACCGACATAGACAGATAACGAACCGGCCCCGCCTGGCTCAGGCAATCGACATCAATTCGATATCAAAGATCAGATCCTGCCCGGCCAGGGCGTGATTGGCATCAATCGTGACCGTCGCCTCATCCAGCGCAACGACCATCACCTGCATGGCCTGACCATCCGGGGTCTGCACGTTCAATGATGTGCCTATATCCAGCGGCACTTCCGCCGGGATGCCTTCGCGCGGGACGGCCTGGCGCATTTCGGGATTGATCGGGCCATAGGCCTGATCGCAAGGCACCTGCACGGTCTTTTTGTCACCAACCTTCATGCCCGGTAACGCGACCTCCAATCCGGGGATGATATGCCCCGCGCCCACTTCGAATTCCAGCGGATCACGCCCTTCGGAGCTGTCGAATTTGGTGCCATCCAGCAGGGTTCCGGTATAGTGAATGCCAACGGTATCGCCCGATTTCACTTCGGTCATTGAAACTCCGATCATGTCTTGAAAATGGATGTGGGAGGCCACGGTCCTGCGCGGGTTCTCCTGAGATGGCCCCATCGTGCCTGCGCTGCCTGCGTGAGTAAAGCCAAAAACCACGCATTTGGCCCTTTTCGCGCGCGCTGTGGCGTGACAGTCTCGCCCTTGATCTGGATAGCGGAGCACCCCCATGCCCATCACCACCTGTGTCTTTGACGCCTACGGCACCCTGTTCGATGTAGCAGCCGCCGCGCGTCAGGCCGCCTCGGAGCCGGATTTCCCCGATCTCGCCGGTACATGGCCCCTGCTTGCCGAACATTGGCGTCAAAAACAGTTGCAATACACCTGGCTGCGCGCCGTTACCCATGCCCATGGCGATTTCTGGGATGTGACGCAAGAAGGTCTCGACTGGGCGCTGGAAAAAACCGGGCTGGATGGGGATGCGGCGCTGCGCGAACGCCTGCTCGCACTTTATTGGGAATTGCAAAGCTACGCGGAGGTGCCCGATATGCTCAGGCGTCTCAAAGCGGGCGGCATGGCGACGGCGATACTCTCAAATGGATCGCCCGATATGTTGGGCGGTGCCGTCTCATCGGCAGGCATTCAGGACCTGCTGGAGGACACGCTCTCAGTGGAAAGCGTGGGCGTGTTCAAACCCGATGCGCGGGTCTATGACCTGGTGAGCAAGCGGTTTGGCTGCGCAAAAAGCGAGGTCCTGTTTGTGTCCTCAAATGGTTGGGATGCGGCCTGTGCGACAGGCTATGGCTTCACCTCGGCCTGGGTCAACCGCGCAGGCGATCCGGTGGACCGTTTACCCTGGCGGCCTGCGCATATTCTGCCCGACCTGACGGGCATACCAGAACTGGCGGGGCTTTGATGGCGCATTTCACCACCTCCGACGGGCTGAACCTGCATTATACGCAAAGCGGCGACGGCGTCCCGGTGCTCTGCCTTGCGGGCCTGACCCGAACCACCGCGGATTTCGATTACATGACACCGTTTTTGCCCGATGTCCGTCTGATCAAGATGGATTATCGCGGGCGTGGGGCCTCGGATTGGGACCCAACGTGGCAGAATTACGCCCTGCCCGTGGAATGTCGCGATGTGATCGAACTGCTTGACCACCTTGGCCTTGGACAGGTCGCCATCATCGGCACCTCGCGCGGGGGGCTGAATGCGATGGGTCTGGCGGCGGGCGCAAAGGACCGCCTGCTCGGGGTCGCGCTGAATGACATCGGGCCGCTGATTGATCCCGAAGGGTTGTCCTTCATTGCGGGCTATCTGGGGCGTAATCCGGCGGCAAAAACCCATGCCGATGCCGCGCTTGCCATGCAACGGGCCTATGGCGGGTTTGTGGGCGTGCCGATGTCGCGCTGGATGGAAGAAGCGCAAAAGCATTTTCGCGCAACACCAAGCGGGTTGGAGATCACCTATGACCCCAAACTGCGCGATGCCATTGAGGCCCTGGGTGCACAGGCGGCACCGGATCTGTGGCCCTATTTCGATGCGCTTGAGGGGTTGCCGCTGGCCTGTATTCGGGGGGAGAACTCTGATCTGCTGAGTGCTCAGACGCTGGCCGAAATGGAACGCCGCAGACCAGATATGATCAGCGTCACCGTCCCCAATCGCGGCCACATCCCGTTTCTGGATGAACCTGAAGCCGTTGCGGCATTGCAAACATGGGTTAAAAAGCTGTCATGAATATTGAAATGATCCGCGCCGCCGCTCTGCGCTTGCAAGGTCACGCCAGGCGCACGCCCCTACTCTCTTCGCCGTTTCTGGATGACATCGCAGGCCGTCGGGTCTGGATCAAACCGGAATGTCTGCAACATACCGGCAGCTTCAAATTTCGCGGCGCGTGGTCGGCAGTTTCCGCTCTGCCTAAGGATGCCCTTGCGCGCGGTGTCATCGCCTTTTCCAGCGGCAATCACGCACAGGGCGTGGCGCTGGCCGCCCGGAAACATAGCACTTCCGCCGTAATCATCATGCCGCAAGACGCGCCAAAGGTGAAAATCGACAACACCCGCAGCCTCGGCGCAGAGGTCGTGCTTTATGATCGCGCGGCGGGCGAAGACCGCGATGCCATCGGAGCGCAAATTGTCGCCGAACGCGGTCTGACCTTGATCAAACCCTTTGATGATCCGCAAGTCATAGCAGGACAAGGCACCACGGGTCTTGAAATCGCCGCACAGGCGGCTGAGGTCGGCGTGCGCCAAGCCGATGTCATCGTGTGTTGTGGCGGCGGTGGGTTCTCCTCTGGTATCGCGCTGGCACTGGAAGCCGACGCGCCGGGCCTGCGCATGCGCCCGGCTGAACCCGAAGGCTTTGACGATGTGGCACGCTCGCTCAGATCGGGCAAGATCGAGCGCAACGCCAGCCTGTCGGGCAGCCTGTGTGACGCGATCATCACGCCGCAACCGGGGGATTTGACCTTTCCGATCCTCAAACGGCTGGCGGGTCCGGGAATGGTCGTAAGCGAAAATGAGGCGCTTATGGCGGTCGCACAGGCCTTCAACCGGTTGAAACTTGTGGCGGAACCCGGCGGGGCCGTTGCCCTTGCCGCCGCGCTTTTCCATTGTGCGGATATCAAGGGCGAAGACGTTATCGTCACGATATCGGGTGGCAATGTTGACGCCGCTGTGTTCCATCAAGCCTTGAAATCCACCGACCCGGCAACCCAACAAGGAGACGTCGCGTGAAACTGCTCGATCTCGGAGACGTCAGGCTGCATTACCGCGTGGACGGGCCGGATGATGGTGCACCCGTGGTCTTCGCCAATTCGCTGGGCACCGACCTGCGCCTGTGGGACCCGATCATGCCCCATCTGCCCGAGGGGCTGCGCCTTATCCGCTTTGACAAACGCGGGCACGGGCTGTCGACCTGCCCGCCGAGCCCCTATTCCATGGGCGCGTTGGTGACGGATACCGAGGCGCTTTTGGATCATCTTGGCGTCAAGGACTGCGTTTTCGTTGGGCTCTCCATTGGGGGCATGATCGCACAGGGCCTCGCTGTCAAACGGCTCGATATGATCCGCGCGATGGTGCTCTCCAACACCGCCGCCAAGATCGGCACGCCCGAGATCTGGCAGGATCGCATTGCGGGCGTGCAAAGCGGTGGTATCGAGAGCCTTGCCGATGCGGTCATGGAACGCTGGTTTTCCAAAGGGTTCCGCGCCACGCCGGAACTGGAACTGTGGCGCAATATGCTGACCCGACAGGAGGATCAGGGCTATATGGGCTGTTCGGCGGCGATTTCCGGCACGGATTTCTATGCCACCACGGCCAGCCTGCGCCTGCCCACGCTTGGCATCGCCGGTGCCGAGGACGGCTCCACCCCGCCCGATCTGGTGCGCGAAACCATCGATTTAATCCCCGGCAGCCAGTTTCACGTGATCCGCAAGGCCGGGCATTTGCCCTGCGTCGAACAGCCCGAAGAATACGCCGATATCCTGACGCGGTTCCTCAGGGAGGTCGGTCATGTCTAAGCCCCTGCGCACAGCCGGAGCGCTCTGATCCATGGCCGCCAGCGTTTTTGACAGCCCGCTTTACGCGCGCCTTTTCGACACGGGCGAGACGGGACGCTTGTTTTCGGATACTGCCGCCCTGCGCGCGATGCTGTTGGTGGAAGGCGCGCTCGCCAAGGCACAGGGCAAACACGGCGTCATCCCCGAGATCAGCGCCGCCGCCATTCACCGCGCCACCCTTGAAATCCAGATCGATCCCGGTGCGCTGGCCAAAGCAACCGGCGAAAACGGGGTGTGCATTCCGGGGCTGGTCGCGGCGTTTCGCGCGGAAATGAACGCGCCCGAACATGCGCAATATGTGCATTGGGGCGCGACGTCACAGGACATCATCGACACCGGTCTGATGCTGCGCCTGCGCCAGGCACTGGCTCTGGCCGAAGCCGATCTACGCACCATCCTCACCGCATTGGCCGATCAGGCCGAAAAACATGCCGACCTGCCCATGCCCGCACGCACCTACGGCCAACAGGCCACACCCACCAGTTGGGGCGCGGTTCTGGCAAGCTGGGGGGCGGCGCTGCTGGACGCGGTGGACGCATTGCCGGGGCTCCGAGAGCAGGCCTTGTGGGTGTCGCTGTCCGGCGCATCCGGCACCTCGGCGGCCCTTGGCCCCAAGGCGGCGCAGATCAGGGCCGACCTGGCACAAGGCCTCGGCCTTCGCGATCCCCATCGTTCCTGGCACATAGATCGCGGGCCCATCCTGCGCATCATCGCATGGATGGCGCAGGTCTGCGCAACATTGGCCGCCATCGGGCAGACGGTGATTGGCCTCAGCGCCAGCGAGGTACAGGAAGTGAGCCTTGGCGCAGCGGGTGCATCATCGACCATGCCACAAAAGCAAAACCCGGTACGCGCCAGCACGCTTGTGGCCCTGTCCACCCAAATCAGCGGGTTGCAGAGCACCTTGCAGATCGCCGCCACCCATCAGCATCAACGCGACGGGGCGGCCTGGTTCGCCGAATGGATGATCGTTCCACAAATCGCGCTGAGTACGGCTTGCGCCTTGCAACATGGCGTGGCGCTGGCACGGGACATACGCCCCAACCCCACGCGAATGGCGCAGGCCTTTGAACGGGGTCTCGATCTGGCGCATAGCGAGGCGCTCAGTTTTGCCCTGAGCCAGAGCATGTCCCGACCTAAAGCGCAGGCCGCCGTCAAAACCCTCTGCCAGGAAGCCCTGCGCTCCGGCACATCCCTGTCCAATTTGGCCCGCGCCCAATACCCCGATCTGCCTGCATCCCTGTTCGATCCACAAGCCCAACTCGGTGAAGCCCCCGCAGATACACGCGCTTTCGTGGCACGCGTCCGGGCGCTCTGAGGGAATGCGCCCGGCAGTCGTTTTCATCATGCTCACGGTCATGCTCGACGCGATGGGCATCGGGTTGATCATCCCGGTCATGCCCGATCTGATACAGGAAATTCAAGGCACGGGCCTGAGCAACGCGGCCCTCTGGGGCGGCGTTCTATCGACCACTTTCGCGGTGATGCAATTCATCTTTGGCCCTATCATCGGCGGGCTGTCGGACCGTTTCGGGCGCCGGCCCATCTTGCTGACCTCGCTGGTAGTCATGGCGCTGGATTACCTCCTCATGGCGGTGGCGGGCAGCATCGCCCTGCTGCTCATTGGCCGCATCGTCGGGGGCATTACGGCGGCTACGCAATCCACCGCCAACGCCTATATGGCCGATATTTCACGCCCCGAGGACCGCGCCGCAAATTTCGGGCTGGTCGGTGCCGCCTTTGGTCTGGGGTTTGTGCTTGGCCCCTTGCTGGGTGGTTTTCTCGCGGAATACGGGACGCGCGCGCCGTTTTACGCCGCCGCCGCATTAGCCGCCCTCAATGCCCTGTTCGGCTATTTCGTCTTGCGCGAAACCGTCACAAAAGACACGCAACGCCCCTTCCGCTGGGCGCGCGCCAACCCCCTGGGCAGCATCCGCCAATTGGGCCGTTTGCCCGGTGTCGGCGCGCTGCTGATCGTCTTTTTCCTCTATCAGGTGGCCTTTATGGTCTATCCTGCGATCTGGGCGTTTTTTGGCAAGGAACGATTCGGCTGGGACCCCGCCACCATAGGGCTCAGCCTTGCTCTTTTCGGCATCATGCTGGCCATTGTTCAGGGCGGCCTGATCCGCCCCGTGCTGCGGCTGCTGGGGGAACGCGGCACGGTGATCTATGGCCACTTCTTTGATATCGTCGCCTTTCTGGCGCTGGCCTTCGTGACCAACGGAACGCTGGCGCTCATCCTGACACCGCTGGCGGGACTGGCCGCGGTCATTACCCCCGCATTGCAAGGGATCATGTCCAAAGCCGTGGCCGCGGATGCGCAGGGCGAATTGCAAGGTGCGCTGACCTCTGCAAGCGCGCTGGCCATGATCCTCTCTCCCATGGTGATGACCAGCGTTTTCGCAAGTTTCACCAGCCCGGAGGCGACGGTATACCTGCCCGGCGCCCCGTTTATCCTATCCGCTGTGCTGATTGCTGCGGGGCTTGCGGTCTTCATCGCCTTCCCGCCCCGCCAATCGCCAAATCCAAAAGAGGTGCTTTAACGACACCTGATGTCGGATTGCGCCTTGCGCGTGCGATTGCGGCGCGGCACCTTCTGCAAAACGACACAAAACAGAAAGCCCGCGCCCCTATGCAAACCATCAAAGCCGCCGTTTGCCATAGCTTTGGCACGCCCCTCCAGATCGAAGACATCCAGTTGCGCGCCCCTGAAATGGGCGAGGTCGAAGTGACACTGGACGCTGTTGCGATTTGTCATTCCGATATTTCCTACGCCGAGGGGGCCTGGGGCGGGTCCCTGCCCGCGGTCTATGGGCATGAAGCAGCGGGGATCATCACCACCCTCGGTCCGGGTGTGCGGGGCTTGTCGCACGGCGATAGCGTCGTCGTCACCCTGATCCGCGCCTGTGGGACCTGCGGCAGTTGCGCGGGGGGTAAACCCACGCTGTGCGAAACGCCCTATGACGGCGATCATGGCCCGATCAAAACCGCAACGGGTGGCAAATTGCATCAGGCCATGGCCACCGGTGCCTTTGCGCAAAAGGTGGTGGTGGACCAAAAACAGGTGGTGCGGATCAGCCCCGATATCCCCAAGGACGCCGCCAGCCTGATTGCCTGCGGTGTTATCACCGGTGTGGGCGCCGTCGTGAACGCCGCCAACCTGCGCCCCGGCCAGGACGTCGTTGTGATCGGCGCGGGGGGTGTCGGCCTCAATGCGATCCAGGGTGCACGCATCAGCGGTGCGCGCCGCATCATCGCTGTCGACATGAGCGCGGATAAGCTGGCCACGGCCAAGGAGTTCGGCGCAACCCACGGGGTGCTGGCCACGGATGAAAAGCCTTGGAAACAAGCGATGAAGGCCTTGGGCGGGCGCGGCGCGGATGCCGTGATCGTGACCGTCGGGGCCATTCCCGCCTATGATCAGGCCCCGCGTTATCTGGCACAGGGGGGCAAGGTCGTCATGGTGGGCATGCCCCATTCGGACGCGTATTCCAGCTATGAGCCCGTTGTTCTGGCGGCTTTGGGTCAGGGGATGGTGGGCTCCAAGATGGGCGATGTCGTGATCCAGCGCGATATTCCCTGGATGGTCGATCTTTATGCGCAGGGACGCTTGAAACTGGATGAGCTGATCTCGGGCCGCTGGTCGCTCGATCAAATCAACGAGGCGATTGCCGATACCAAATCAGGCGGAGCCCGCCGCAATGTCATCATTTTCGATAGGTAACGCGTGCGACACCACGCCGTAAGGTGGGCTTTCAGGCCACCTTTGCGCCGCAAAAGGATCCCTCGATGAAACTCACCGACCTCGACATCATCATCACCGCCCCCCCGGCACCGGGGTGGGGCGGGCGCTATTGGATCCTGGTCAAACTCACCACGGATAACGGGATCGTCGGCTGGGGCGAATGCTACGCAGCCTCGGTCGGCCCTGACGCCATGTGCGCGGTCATCGAGGATGTATTCAACCGCCACATGGCCCATGAAAACCCCGAAAACATCGAATTGATGTTCCGTCGCGCCTATTCCTCGGGCTTCACACAACGCCCCGATCTGACGGTGATGGGCGCGTTTTCCGGCCTTGAAATCGCCTGTTGGGACATCTTGGGCAAAGCGCGCGACCGCCCTGTCTGGGCGCTGCTGGGGGGGCAAATGAATGATCGCATCCGCGCCTATACCTACCTCTACCCTGAGGCCGGACATGACATGGCCGCCTTCTGGACCTCCCCCGACATGGCCGCACAAAGCGCCGCCGCGATGGTGGCAAAAGGCTATACGGCGGTCAAATTTGACCCTGCTGGCCCCTATACCATGCGCGGTGGCCATATGCCGGGCATGCGCGATATCTCTCAATCCGTCGCCTTTTGCAAAGCCATCCGGGAGGCTGTGGGCGACCGGGCCGACCTGCTCTTTGGCACCCATGGTCAATTCAGCACGGCAGGCGCAATCCGGCTGGGCCAAGCGCTGGAGCCCTTCTCACCCCTCTGGTATGAGGAGCCGATCCCGCCAGATGCCGTCGAGGAAATGGCCAAAGTCGCGCGGGCCGTGCGCATCCCCGTGGCCACCGGCGAACGCCTGACAACCAAGGCGGAATTTGCGTCCATCCTACGCGCCGGGGCCGCCCATATCCTGCAACCCGCTCTGGGGCGCGCGGGCGGCATCTGGGAGGCGAAAAAAATCGCCATCCTCGCCGAAACCCATAACGCACAAATGGCCCCGCATCTTTATGCCGGTCCCGTTGAATGGGCGGCGAACATCCACTTGGCCGCCTCCATCCCCAATCTGCTGATGGCCGAAACCATAGAGACGCCCTTTCACGCCGCGCTGATCAGGAACACGATCCGGGTCGAGAACGGGTTCGTCACCCCGCCCGAAGCGCCCGGGCTGGGCATTGAGGTCGACGAAGACCTCGCCCGCGCGCATCCCTATACGGGCACCGGGCTGCATCTGGAGATGCGCGACGCACCGTGTGATTATGTGAACGGAAACGCTTTTGAGGGCGGTGCACCCGCCCCCAAGACATGATCAGGTACGCGACGCCTCAAAAGCCGCCCAAACCGCTTCGAACTGCGCGAAATCAATCTCTTTGCCCTTAACCGCGTCAAACACGATCTTTTCGGATTTGAACAGCTGCGCAATCGCATCGCTCAGACGCGGCACCACATCCGTTGGAATCACAACAGCCCCGTGCCGATCCGCATGCACCAACGCCCCCGGCGTAACCTTCATGCCGAAAATCTCCACCGGTTGATCATAATCGATCACATGCACGAACCCGTGGCTCGGACCAACCGAGCCAGCCACCACTGCAAACCCCTCCGGCAAATCGCCAAGGTCACGCATGACGCCATCCGTCAAAGCCCCCGATAAGCCAAACGCCTTGTGGATATTGGTGTTCACCTCACCCCAATAGGCACCGATCGCGTTTGGCACATCCATGTCCTGCACCACGGCCACGCCCGGACGCGGACCTTCGGCCATGTATTTATAATACCCCATACGGCGCGCCCGGATCACGTCGGGTGGCTCTTCGGGCGGGTTCACCGCCTGAATACGTGCCGTGCGGGCATAGCCGACCATCGCCGGGGCCGCAGGGTCCGAGGCGCGCATCGTGCCACGGGTGAAATCATCAAAACCCCGCTTGCCCTGCGCCACCTCAATCGCGTTGCAGACCGTCGGCGTATCCACCCGGCGCAGCAGGTCAAACAGCGGATCGGACATCACCGCGACCCCGCAAGTTTTGCCCCTTCCGAGAGGGCCTCCAGCTTGGCAAAGGCAATCTCGGGATCCACCGCACCGAACCCCGCAAAGGTCCCAAAGCCGCAATCCGATCCGGCGATCACCCGCTCGGCCCCCACGATCCCTGTGAAACGTTCAATCCGTTGAGCCACCAATTCGGGGTGTTCGACGAAATTGGTCGTGGTATCCACCACACCGGGCACCAATACCTTGGTGTCCGGAATATCGGCTTTGCGGTCGCGAAACACCGTCCATTCATGCGCGTGGCGCGGGTTGGAGGTTTCAAACAGCACATAGCGCGCCTTGGCCGACATCAGCGTGTCGAACACCTTATCCATGCCGATGTCACAGACATGCGGACCCTCGTAATTGCCCCAGCAAATGTGAATGCGGATGCACTCTTCGGGCACATCCTGCAAAGCATGGTTCAGCGCTTCGACATGCGCCCCGGCGATTTTCAGGAATTCCGCATCGCTCAGATCATTGAACAGCATGTGCCGCGACAACGCCAGATCGGGACAATCCAGTTGCACATCCAGCCCGGCGGCCACGATGGTCTGATATTCCTCGCGCATGGCATCCGCTAGGGCGGCCAGATAGGCCTCGCGGGTCTTGTAGAAGTCGTTTTGCAAAAACAGCGAAATCACACCGGGGCTGGCCGCATTCATGAACCCGCGTGTCGCACCGTGCTCGGCCATACCTGCCTTGAGGTTATCAATATCCTTTTGCAACTCGCCCTGCCCTTTGGATTTCACCGCGCCGGTACACATCGGGCGCGCATATTTCGGCGTACCACCATCATCGGCCAGGCGTTTGAGAAAGCTGGGGAATTTCTTGAGATCGGCCGGGGCGTTGCGCGGGCTATCTCCGGAAAAACCCGTATAGCGATCTTTGACATAGGTGGCATAGGAGATCTTGGACGTCTCCCCATCGCTGACGATGTCGATACCCGCCGCGACCTGTTTGGCGACCGTGTCGGATACTGCCACCGTCATCGCCGCATCGAATGCCGCCGGGTTATAGGGTTCCTCGCGCTCCCGCGCAAAAATGAAATCCACGGTTTCTTGTGTGCGGGGAAGGCTGCCGACGTGGGTGGTTGAGATACTCATGTGCCGCTCCATGTTGGGCCTGCCGGATCATCCGTGGCCAGAATATGAAAAAGGGATGCCTCGCCGGTCATGGACGGCACAGCCGTGTGCATCAACCCCGCCGGAACCGAGGCCGTGTCGCCCGGATTTAACGTCGCCTGCCCGCCTTCCCATATCAGTTTCCAATGCCCTTTCATCGGCATCAAAACGGAGGGTCGGTCATGCTGGTGCATCTCCTTGCTCGAGGACGCGCGGGTCAGAAAACCCACCTCGAACCCCGGTTTGTCCTGGATGATTCCTGTTTCGCCAATCACACAGCAAGGCGTTTTCTGCGCCATCGCCACCATGTCGTTGTAGCGGCGCACGCCAAATCCGACGACATCCATGGGGGAGAGTTCGGGATAATTCTGCAACTCTGCATCGCTCAAAACCGGCATGGGCTGCACACCTTCGGGTAGGGTCGCGCCCTTTTTGCTGTCATAAAGCTTGCCGTTTTGCCCCAGGATCAAGCCGTGATCTTTGGCGTCCTCGATCACCTGCGGTGCCCAGAGCACGCCGCCGCCCGCATCATCCCCGCCAAGAATGGCCATGATCATCCCATAATCCGTACCGATATTCTCAAAGCCGCGGAAAATGCCCGTGGGTATGTTGATGATATCGCCCTCTTCGAGGATTACCTCGCCCGCATCCCCCCACCGGCCCCAAAAAAACCGCCAACGCCCCTTGAGCACGAAAAACACCTCGGCTGTGCGGTGGCTGTGCAGCGAATTGCGGCATTTGGGCGGTTGCCCGGCGGCACCGATGTTGAACCCATGTGGGATGCCAATATGAACGTGCTGGTCGGGGCTTTCGGACACCCCGCCGCCGATGATCGTGAAGTTCTCCTTCTGATCGCTTCCGGGCGTATGCGCATCGATAAAGGCGGTTTTGCAGGGCATCAGATCGCCGTATCGCACGATCCGTTTTTCCATTTCGGCAGGTGTCATGTCGTCTCTCTTTCCAGTCTCTTCGCGCGCCAGCAGTGTTGCGAACGCGCGCTCATCCCGTGTGCAGCAAGATCTGTTTCCAGATCGTGGTTTCATCAAAAATCACATATTCCCGGCGCAGGCCCCAGGGCCCGAATTCCGCGTGACAGATGCCAAGCAGATAGATATCGGTCCCCGTGGGCGCACCGAACCGGCCCCACCCGCTGTGTTTGCCCGTGAGCGACCAGCGCAGCGCCGCACGCGGCGGCATCAAGGGATCATCGCGCCCGATCTGGTGGTCGATCTGAAATGTGGCATCGGGAAAAGACGCGCGCAGACCCATCCAGAATTGATCGACATCGCCGTGGCTGTGCCCGGTCATCCCGCCGGGGTATTCCACCTGCACCGCGCGGTCATATTCCAACGGGATCGCCGCCATATCCGCGCCCATGATACGGGTGATGATATCGGCGTATTTGGCACCCCATGCGTTGTCATTGCCGCGCCCTTTATAGGGTCCGGGCTGGTCCGTCGCGGGGTTTAGGGGCTGCGCGCAAGCCTCCGGGCCGCCTTCGCGCTCGATCAGGTCGGCGGCATAGGCCTTGGGCTCCCAGCCCAGTTGCCGCACAATCGCGCCCTGATCACGGATCAGCCATTCATCGTTGATCTGATTGTTGATCGCATGGCAATCCGCCATGATCCGATAGGTCAACCGTTTGCCCGTCGCCTGACCGTACACGCCGTCATGCATATGGGTCGCGGTGCTGAGCAGACGGTGGGAGGATAACATCCCCTCCTCCGGCGTGCCGGACCAGATCACATCCTCGCCCATGAGCGTGCGGTCGGGGAATTCGGCAAGCGTGGCCATGGTCGCGCCGATGACGTTTTGATTGCCGATGACGACCGAGGCCGGGGAACGCACCACGATATCGTCAGAATAATACTGGTGCAGGGTCGCGATACCGCGATCTTCCCAGATCTCGCGTGTGATCCCGATGATGTAATCGGGGAAATCCTTGAATTTCGGATCGAAGCCTTGCATGGCGGGCTACCTTTTTGGTTTGCGGGCAGAGCTGCGGATAATCAACGGACCATCAAGCGTGATCCGGCGGGGGGCGGCATCCTCATCGGACAAGCGCGCCAGAAGAGCGGCGACGGTGGCGGCCACCATTTGGTTTGCGGGCTGTCGAACGGTCGTCAGATCATAGCTGGGCCAATGGGACAGCGTCACGTCATCATACCCGACAACCGACACATCCTGCGGCACGCGCAAACCCAACTCATAACGCAACACATCCATCACGGCGAAGGCCATGTGGTCATTGGCCACGAATACCGCATCGGGGCGTTCCGGGGCGACGAACATTTCGCGGGCGGCGTTCTTCGCGGTCTCAAAATTGAAATTGCCGACACCGCGCGCAAACAGCCTGTGACCGGCTGCCTTTAGCCCGGCCATAAAACCGGCCTCGCGGTCAATCTGGGTCGAGGCCCCTTCCCAGCCCGCGATATGGGCGATGCGTTCATGCCCGCCCGCAATCAGGAAGTCCGCCAGCTTGCGCCCGCCCGCGACATTGTCCGATGTGACACTTGTCAGCCGTTCGTCATATTGGTGCCGGTTGAACAAGACGATGGGGATGCCGAGCCCCTCGCAGCGTTTCGTCAGATCATTGGACAGGCCCACCGAGGCCGCAATGATCGCGTCCACCTGATAATCGAGCAATTCGTCGATCACTGTCTGGGTCGCCGCGTGATCATTGGAGGCCATGAAGACCAGCACGTGATACCCTTCGGCTTGCAAGGCCTTGGAGAGGCGTTCAATGGCTTCGGGGTAGAACTGGTTCTCCAGATAGGCGACCACAAGGCCGATGATCCGGCTGCGCCCGGTGATCAGCGAGCGCGCCAGCACGTTGGGGCGATACCCCAGCGCCGCCGCCGCCTTGCGCACCTTGGCGGCCGTGGTTTTACTGACCGAGGCACCGGGGGTGAACACGCGGCTGACTGCCGAGCGGCTGACGCCTGCTTTTTCGGCCACGTCCAGTGAGGTCACCTTGCCCATCATCCCGCTGTCCAGCCGCCGTCGATCTTCAGCGATGTTCCGGTGATCATCCCCGAGGCATCCGAGGCCAGAAACAGCGCCGCCCCCATGATGTCCTCGACCTCGCCGACACGCGGCAATTTGATCTTCTCCATGATCCAGGCCAGCCGCTCAGGGTTGTTGAAAGTCACCGCAGACAATGGCGTGCGAATGAACGTCGGGCAGATGGTATTGATGCGGATGCCGGATTTGCCCCACTCGATG
Organism: Roseobacter fucihabitans; assembly: GCF_014337925.2. Classification (NCBI taxonomy): domain Bacteria; kingdom Pseudomonadati; phylum Pseudomonadota; class Alphaproteobacteria; order Rhodobacterales; family Roseobacteraceae; genus Roseobacter; species Roseobacter fucihabitans. The sequence goes on from NZ_CP143423.1 coordinate 3,206,759, forward strand.
GCCATTGATTTGATCATACCTTCAAGCGCGTGTTTGGAGGCGCAATAGACCGCGCGATCAATGCCGCCGACATGGCCCATCTGGCTGGAAATGTGAATGATCGAGCCGGATTTTCCCGCCGCCATCAAGGCTTTGGCCGCATGGGCCGACAGGAAATAGGCCCCGCGCAGATTGACACCCATCACCGCATCGAAGTCTTCTGGCGTGGTCTCGATGGCGGGCGCATGGCGGGCGAGACCGGCCGAGTTGATGACGATATCAAACGGCTGCTCGAAGGCGGCGGGCAAGGCACCAGGATCCGCCTGATCCAGCGGCATCGCCTCCGCGGACCAGCCTTGAGCGGTCATTGCGCTCACGGAGGCCTCTAAAACATCCACGCGGCGCGCCGCACAAACCACATGCGCGCCCGCCTCGGCCAGCGCCACCGCACAGCCCAGACCGATGCCCGAGGACGCCCCCGTCACCAAGGCACGTTTGCCCTTCAGATCGAAAGTCGGTGTTCTTGGCAAATCCATTACAGAACCCTCCCCGTTTCGGGATCAAACCCAGCGCGGGCCTTGTTGAACTCGCGCAGACGCGCGAACACATCCACCCCGATCTGATCATACATGTGCAACAGGTCCACCAGCACCCAGTTTTCGCGGATCAGCCCGTTTTCGAGGCGCCAGAAATCCAAGGAGCGCATGGCGATCTTCTTGCCAGTCGGTGCGATGCCAAGCCACCCGCCGTGGGTTATGGATTGATACATGTCCGGCCAACCGGTGACGGCGGCGTAATTATGATCACCAAAGAAGTGGTATTCGATCTCATCCACACATTGCCCCCGATCCGGCATCCCGTTGAGAAACGGGATCTGGTGCCATTTACGAAACCCTTCGATGCCGCGCCCGGTACCAATGCCCGACGGTCCATACCAGCTCATGCGCGGATGCCAGAAGCGCTCCATCTCCATGACCTCCGCGCCACCTTGCGAGGGGTGGCGTTTGAGATGTTCCAGCATATCGATGATGTGCTCGCAAGTGGCGCGCCCTGCGGCATCGTCATAAGGCGCGGTAATGATACCGTCACAGGTGGCCGGTCCGGGGATATGCCATTCGCGCCCCAGGCTTGGGGTCATGGGCCAGGCGCGCGCCTGCATCATCACCTCGGGGATGTCCCAGAGCGCCTGCATCTCGACGAGCTTGCCGTCTTCGATCCGGTAAAACTCGTGAAACCGCATATGCGCGGCGTGACCGGTCGGGGGGATGTCGAGCCACGGTCCGGTGAATGTTCCAAGGTAAAACCCGCCGCATCCCACCCAATTCGCCCCTTCAGGCGTGGGTCCGGCCATGACGATGTGATCACGCCGTTCCAGATCTGGAAAGGCGCGTTCCAGCGGCGCGTAGACCCGGTCGACATAGGCATCCACTCCTTTGATGGTCTCAAAGGGAAAGGCGAGGTGAAACACCACCTCGGGGGCGCAAATATCATGCAGAACCACGCGTAGCTTGGCGAGGTCGAAGTCATACATCGCCGCCCGCAACGGCGCGATGCGCTCTTTCAGGTTTGAATAATGGTCCATGTCTTCTTTTGGCTCAAATACTCCGGGGGAGATGCCCTCCGGGCATCGGGGGCAGCGCCCCTACTCCGCTGCTTCTTGTGCCGGCGCGCCTGTCCCATAGGGGACGTTGATCCCGCCATAGCGTCTGACCCGCAGGTTGCATTGTTCCGCGTGGCCAACGAAGCCTTCGAGCATGCAAAGCCGCGAGCCATAGGCCCCGATTTCCGCCGCCGCCTCATCGGTCAGAATTTTCTGATAGCTGTGGGTTTTGAGGAATTTCCCGACCCAAAGCCCGCCGGTATAGCGCCCGGCCTTCTTGGTGGGGAGCGTGTGGTTCGTGCCGATCACCTTGTCACCATTCGCCACATTGGTGCGCGCCCCAAGAAACAGCGCGCCGTAACAGGTCATCTTCTCCAGAAACCAGTCATCGCGGTCGGTCATGACCTGCACGTGCTCAGAGGCGATGTCATCGGCAACAGTCAGCATCTCGTCATAGGTGTCACAGAGGATCACCTCTCCGTAATCTTCCCAGCTGACCTTCGCGGTATCCGCCGTCGGCAGGATTTCGAGGATACGGTCGATTTCCGTGAGCGTCGTATCCGCCAATTTGCGCGAGTTGGTGAGCAAGACAGCCGGGGAATTATACCCATGCTCCGCCTGCCCTAACAGGTCGGTGGCACAGATTTCAGCGTCCACCGTGTCATCCGCGATCACCATGGTTTCTGTCGGGCCCGCAAACAGATCAATGCCCACGCGCCCGAACAATTGCCGCTTGGCCTCAGCGACATAGGCGTTGCCCGGCCCTACGATCATATGCACCGGCTCGATTGTATCCGTGCCGATGGCCATCGCGCCAACGGCCTGAATACCGCCCATGACGTAGATCTCATGCGCGCCCCCCAGATGCATCGCGGCGATCACGGCTGGGTTCGGCTTGCCCTTGAAGGGCGGCGTGCAAGCGATGATGCGCGGCACTTTGGCGACGCTGGCGGTGGCCACTGACATATGTGCGCTGGCCACCATCGGGAATTTGCCGCCTGGCACATAACAGCCGACCGATTGCACCGGAATATTTTTATGTCCGAGGATCACGCCGGGCATGGTTTCGACCTCGATGTCGAGCATGCTGTCGCGTTGGGCCTGAGCGAAATTACGCACCTGTTCCTGCGCAAAGCGAATGTCCGCCATCTCGCGCGGGGTTAGCTGTGCCATCAGCTCATCGATCTCTGCCGCGCTGAGCTTGAAAGAGGGCGGGGAATAGGCGTCGAATTTCTCTGACAATTCCCGCACAGCCGCATCCCCGCGCGCCTCAATATCCGCCAGTATCGCTTCGACCGAAGCACGCGTCTTGGCATCATCATCGGCGCGTTCAGACGCAGGTTTGCCGGTTTTCAAATACTCAATGGTCACTTTGCAAACTCCTTATTGCTCAGGGCGTGGTGGCGTTTTTTCGCCCCGGTCAAAGGCCTCCCAGCCCTCCCCCTGAAAGACATCGCGACCCAGTTGGGCCAATACATGCGGGAAATCGACCATCACCCAATTGTCGGTAATGCGTCCTTCCTCGACCTTCCAGAAATCCATATAAAGGATTTCGATACGTTTGCCGGTGGGGGCGATCCCCATGAATTCACCGGCATGGGTCGCCTCCTGCCGTCCGAAAGCCGCCGCCCATTCGCCCATGTAAAGGCGTGCTTCATCAACACAAACCTTGTCCGAAAACGCCGCCTGAAACGGGCGTTGCCAGTTGTCTTGGAACTCTTGCACGCCGGTTTTGCGGCCACAGCCCTGGTTGCCCATCCAGCGGAAGCTTTCGGCAAAAAACGCGCCAATGTCGTCGATACGGTGATCGTTCAACCCATCCACCATGCCCTCGATGACAGCACGGGTTTGATCGGTCTTGCTCATATCCGTGTCGCGGGTCAGGGTGGCTTGCTCGGGGCGGGATCCCTTCATGATGGTATCACTCCAAAAGTGCATATTTGAGGAACAATGAAGAACAGGTCATCCTTTGACTGCGCCTGCCGTTAGTCCGGAGACGATCTGGCGTTGGAACACCATGACCAGGAGGAACAGGGGAGCGGTGATCGAGACCGCCGCGGCCACCGCTTCGACCTGATCCGTGGTGGTAGTTTCGCGGTTGAAATACCCCGCAATGGCCGGGACCATCGTCTGGTTTTGCGCATCCAGCAGCAGAGAGGTGACGAGGAAATCATTGTAGCCCAGAAGGAAGCTGAACAGACCCGTGGTGATGACGCCCGGCCACATCACCGGCATGATCACCCGGCGAAAGGCCTGGAAATGGCTACATCCATCCACGCGGGCGGCCTCATCAAGTTCGGCGGGGATGTTCTGAAAAAACGAGCGCAGCATCCAGATGGTGAAGGGCTGGTTGATCGAGACCAACACCGCGATGACGGCCCAGGGTTGACCGTAGAGCGTTGGGGCACCGTCGCCAAAGAAGGGGCGCAGGATTTCCGAAGAGTTGATGAAAACCGGCAGGTATCCGGCCACAAGAACGGAGTGTGGCAAGGCGCGGAACACAAGCGCGAGGATCAGCAGCCAGAACGCCAGGTCAGAGCCGGAGCGGGCCAGACCGTAGCCCGCCAATGTCCCGACGGTCAGGGAGATAGTAACAACGCCCGCCGTGACCAGCATGGAATTCAGGAAGTTGCGGTAGAATTCGTTTTCGCCCCAGACCGCCACGTAATGTTGCGTTGTCAGCCCCAGCACGGGGGTCCCCAGCGGGCCAAGGAGGCTGTTCAGCGCACCAAGGATCAGCGGCAGAAGGCCAAAGAAGATCAAGACAAAAGCGACCGCATAGAGTACCGCACCAAAGACCCATCCGAGGATTATCAGGCTCGGCGGGCTGAATTTTTGCACAAGTGCTGGTAATTTGGTGAAGGTCCAGCGGATGGCGAAGAATATCACCATAAGACCGAGGGCAATGTCGATCACCGACAACCCATCGCCTCCGGCGCGCGTGGCGGGGCCAAAGATCACATCCCAAGGGCTCGCGGCGAATGCGTCCACGGGGGATTTAAAGCTCATCACCGCGATCCAGAAGATCGGGAAGGCCGCGAGTACACACCAGAAGGCGAGAAAGGCACCCGAGGAAAGACGCAGTGCGAGCGATTGCTGCATGGCTTTGGAGGTGGACATCAGTGTGCGCTCCCTTTGTGGTCACGCCAGGTGCGGCGCAGTGGCAGGATCAGCAAAAATACGATCCCGATCATCGTTAGCATAGCCGAGGCCGAAGCGCGGCTGATCGCGCGGTTGCCTGCATCATCCGGTGTCATGAAATCATAGGTCAGCCATTGCAGCGAGATCACATGCGCCTGACTGCGGAAGCCGACGATCTCCTCGAACACGCGGTAACAATCCATCAGGTGGATCAGCGCGATGAATACAATGAGCGGCATCAGATGCGGTATGATGACATGGCGCAGGCGCTCCCAGCGGCTGGCCCCATCGATCACCGCGGATTCCAGCGTGTCCATATTCACGGTTTGCAAACCCGCGTAGAAGATCACAAAAGCAAAAGGAGCGACGTGCCAGACCCGGTAGAAATACATCAGTAGTTCGATGGTCCAGGCCTGGGCGAACATGGAGATATTCGTGCCCGTCCAACGCTCCATCATGGCGGTCAGGATACCGTCACCCACAAACAGCCAGTAGATTGAGAGCGACCCGATCACCGGCGTGATAATGAAGGGCAGCAGCGACACGAAAATGACGGGACCGCGGATCGTGCGGCTGGCATTGTTGACGGCCAGCGCGATCGCCAGCCCCACACCGATCACCAGCGGCAAGGTCAGCAGCGTAAAAGAGAGCGTGAATCGCAGGGCCTTCCAGAAATCGATCTGCATGATGTCATTCCAGCTGCCGTTACCCACGGCCTCCCAGAATTTATCCATTTGCAAAACGTTGCGATAGCTTTGCAAACCCACCCAGGCCGTTTGGGTCATGGTTTTGCCATTGTCATCCAGCACCGGGATGGTTTTGGTCTCGGTCGTGCAGGTCTGTGTGAGGAATCCGGGCGTGCAGGTTTCAACCTCCACCCGTTCCAGAATGGGCTGCGTGACCTGAAAACTCTGGATGAAAACACTGACCAAGGGGGCCGCGATGAACAGCAACATCATAAAGACTGACGGGCCGACGAAGGCTGCGAATGTCTTGAACTTCATGGGGCGCTCCTCGCGGCAAACCGCATTGGGATGGGTCCGGAATGGCTTTGCAAACTGTGCATTTACAGGTTTTGCAAAGCCTTCAAAGGGGCACCGGCCGGGATGTTTACCCCGGCCAGCGCGGTTGTTATTTCAAGACACCCGCTTCCTTGGCGGAGGTCGTATAGGCTTCCTCAATGGCCACCAATGTCGCCTCTGCGTCACGATCTCCGGTCAAAAAGGCAGGTAGTTCGTTGCCAAGCGCCGTGTGCATCAGACCCATCTGCGTGGTCGAGGGATAGGCCGGTGGCGCGGGTGTTGCCATCGCTGTGGCAATCGCACCTGCGGCGATGTCCGTGGGCTCGTAGCCCTGCACCAGCCAGATCGCCGCTTCATTTGCGCCCTGCACGGTCTCCGCGTCCAGCCCTTCCATGGCCAAGCGGAAAGCCGCGTCGGCCTCTTCATCTGAGATGTTCTTGGCGATCACGATACCGTCCCACCAGAGCGTCGTCGCGGGCGCGCCGCCCGCAACGGCCGTGGGTGCTGCGGCCATGGCGACCTTGCCGACAACCTGGCTTTCAGCGGCATCATCCATCGCACCGGCACGGCTTGCCCAGAGGTTCGCCATGGCGATCTTGCCTTGTTGAAACTGCTGCTGCACATAGGTGGAGTCGCTTACCAGCACTTCGGGATCGGTAAAGGCGAGCGCCTTCTGCATTGTCGCCAGCGCCTGCAAACCCGCCTCGGAATTCACCGCCGCCGTATTGTCATCGTTGAAGAACTTCCCGCCAAAACCCGGATACATGTTCACGAATTCCTGGGCGATATTCCACCCGGATTTCATCGTTGCCCCCAGCGGGTAATCGACCACGCCTGCCGCCTGGATCTTTTCCGCCGCGGCATATACCTCGTCCCAACTTGTCGGCACCTCAATGCCAAGATCGGCCAGAATGTCAGAGCGGTACATCAAATGCTGCGTATTCACCATCATGGCGACGGCCATGATCTCGCCGTTAATGCGGATCAATTGGTTCGGCGTCAGGTTCTGGCCATATTTGGCGACCAGATCGTCAAGCGGACGGATTGTTCCGGCATTGATCAGCGGCGTGATCGTCCCGTTTGAGACACCTCCGATTTGATAAAGCGATGGGTTCGCCTCAAAGGCGGCAGGCTGTTTCGTACGAAATTCCTGATCCAGTTCGGCCTGGAAATTTCCACATTCGGCCATAGCATCCGTGACGGCCTTCCAGGCTTCAAAGCCTGCCGACAGCGATTTGATCGGCACGGTATTCTCATATGAACAGGCTGCAAATGCAGCCCCGCCCATGAGCGAAAACGCCCCCGCCAGTGCGATTTTCTTCAAAAACATATGCAAACTCCCTCTTGCGTATTACTTGGGTGCATCTTGCAAGGCTGCACCCTCTTGTTGGCCCCGCTTTGGGGGGTCACTTTTCAGGTCGCGTCGATGCGCGTCCCACTCTCCTTGTCGAACAAATGACAGATCGCGACCGGCACGTTGAACGAGATCATATCCCCGATTTTGGCGCGAAACTCCTTATGTGCTTTGACCGACACCAACTGCCCGCCGGCGCGCACCGTGAGCATCGTCGCATCGCCCAGAAGCTCGATGGTGTAGATTGGTGCCATGATCTGACCCGCGCTGCCTTCGGCCAGGGTCGCATCTTCGGCCCGAAACCCAAGCGTCACTGGGCCGTCTGCGCCCGGCAACCCCGCAATCGACACCTTGTCGCCGCTGAATGTCCCTCCGCTCAGCGTGCCATCCATCAGGTTCATCGCCGGGCTGCCGATAAAGCTGGCCACAAATGTATTTGCCGGGTGATCGTAAATATCTGTCGGCGTGCCGACCTGCTGCACCTTGCCCTGCTTCATCACGACAACCCGGTCGGCCAGCGTCATGGCTTCGATCTGGTCATGGGTCACATAAACGGTGGTCACTTTGAGCTCGTGACTGAGGTTCTTGATCTGCGCGCGTGTGGAGACGCGCAGCTTTGCGTCAAGGTTCGAAAGCGGCTCATCCATCAGGAACACATTGGGCTCACGCACAATCGCCCGCGCAAGGGCCACTCGCTGGCGTTGGCCTCCAGAAAGTTCTGCCGGTTTGCGGTGCAGGAATTCGTCAAGCTCCACCATGGCGGAGGCCCGGCGGACCCGCTCGTCATGTTCGTTTTCCGGTACTTTCCGGACCTTCAGCGGAAAACGAATATTGTCGTAAACATTCATGTTCGGGTAAAGGCCATAGGATTGGAACACCATAGCGACATCGCGGTCCTTTGGGTCCAGATCGTTGACCACCTTACCATCAATGATGATCTCACCCTCTGTGGCGTCCTCAAGACCCGCAATCATCCGCATCGTCGTCGTCTTGCCGCATCCCGAAGGACCGAGCAGCACGAGGAATTCCTGGTCTGCAATCGTGAGGTCGAAATTGTCCACCCCGACAAAGCTACCCCACCGCTTGTTGATGTTTCGCAGTTGAATTTCGGCCATGATGTCCCCGCTGTCGCAGGCCTGCCTGGTGCAGGCTTTCGTTAACGCTAGTCAATCACGATATCGTTTGGCAAGGCTTTTTTGCACACGTGTGCAAAGCAATCTTCGGACTGTTGGAGTTTTGCGCAGTGGCTCGCATCACACACCCAAACCGCGTTTTTGAAGCATGTCTCCGCCAGGGAGCCATGGATGATTTTAGATCACAGAGTTACGGTAAAATACTGTTTTTAAATTGTTTAAGTGAAACACTTCTTTTACCTCTACGCCGTGAGGCGGTGGCATAAGCTCTGGTGGGCTTCCCGCCGTATGTGTGATTTTACGGCGATTTCAGCCATTTTAATTGGATGTGTATGGCATTCTGTGCGGCATGCTCTTGTCACGACAAATCGCTCCTCGCCACAGGGCACAGCGTAACCTAAAGGCGAATCGTTTGAGTTACGCAGGCCTGCAGACGCGTTGGTCAGACAAAAAGAGCTTTGGCGGCGGCAACGATCCCATCCCGCGACGGCAGAGTGGCGGCATAGGCCGGGCCAGTTGCGATAAAACTATCCGCGCCGGTCAGGCGGGCGGCGTTTTTGATATCATTTTCGAGCATCAACGCCATGAGGGCTTCGGCCTGACCTCCGGTGCGGCGACATTCATCCACGATCAGAACCCGCGCGCATCCGCTTATTGCCTCCAGCAGCGCCGCCTCGGGCAGCGGGGCCAGCCATCGCAGATCAACCACCCGCGTCTTGATGTTATCGGCATCCAACAGCGCCTGGGCCTGACGCGACAGATAGTGACCATTCCCGTAGGTCACGATCGCGAGGTCGCTGCCGCGCCCATGAACGCCCACGGACCCCAGCGGCAAGCGCGCATCAGGGGCCGGATATTGCGTCATCCACCCCCCATCCCCGTCTTTGTGCAGATCCCGCATGGGATAAAGCGCAATCGGCTCGACAAAGACGCAAACACGCTGCTCTTCGCGCGCCAGCCGGTGACATTCGCGCAGCATCTGCGCCGCCTCCGCCCCGCTGGACGGGCAGGCGATGATCAACCCCGGAATATCGCGCAGCACGGCCAGCGAGTTGTCATTGTGAAAATGCCCGCCGAACCCTTTTTGATACCCCAGCCCTGCAATACGCAGCACCATCGGATTGCTCCACTGGCCATTGGAGAAAAACGGCAGGGTCGCCGCTTCGCCGCGCAGCTGATCCTCGGCGTTATGCAAATAGGCGAGGAACTGGATTTCCGGCATCGGAATGAACCCGTTATGCGCCATGCCGATGGCCAGCCCCAGAATGGATTGTTCATCCAGAAGCGTGTCGATCACTCGGTCCGGGCCAAAGCGCGCCTGCAGCTTTTGCGTCACGCCGTAAACGCCGCCCTTGCGGCCAACGTCTTCGCCCATCACCAATGTCTCGGAGTGTTCCAGCATCAGATCGTGCAGCGCCCAGTTGATGAGGCGCGACATCGGTTGGGGTGTTTCCATCTGGGCGATATCCGCACCAAGGATGTCGCGGCGCGCCTTGGGGTCGGGACCGTTGGTGGGCGCACAAACGCGGGGGGTCGGGACAATGCTGGACATCACGTCTTGCGCAGATTTCAGATGGGGGCGTTTCGCAACGCCGCGGGCCTCGGCCTGGACCGCCGCCAATGTGTCCTGATATATTTGCAACAAGGTTTCGGGCTTGGCGGCCTGCATCGCGACAAGCAATCGCGCCGTGTGCAGCAGCGGGTCATTGGCCTCATCCGCTTCCACTTCGGCGCGCGGCAGATAACTGGTGGCGACATCAGCCCCCGCATGCCCATAAAGCCGCACCATGCGCAGGTGCAAAAACGCAGGCTTTCGCTTGGTTCTGACAAACTCTGCGGCCTCGGTTGTCACAGCGTAGGTGTCGCAAATGTCCAGACCATCGGCTTCGAAATACCGGATACCGGGGCGGTGCTGCGTGGAGGATTTGATCCAACCCGTCGGCGTCTTTGTTGAAATGCCGATCCCGTTATCTTCACAGACCATCAACAGCGGCAACGGCACACCCTGCACCGATGTCCAGCCCGCCGCATTGATCATCCCCTGCGCGGTCGAGTGATTGGCCGAGGCATCGCCAAAGGACACCATCGCAAGACCGTCGCGCGGCAAGATTTGATGCTCTGGCGCGCGGCGACGTGCAAGACCTATGCTGTAGGCCGCACCAAGGGCTTTGGGCAGATGGCTGGCGATGGTGGAGGTCTGCGGCGGGATCATCAGCGCGCGGCTGCCCAGCACCTTATGCCGCCCGCCGCTTGTGGGGTCCTCAGACGAACAGGCGAAACTCAACAGCATGTCGCGCATCATTCCCGCCTGCCCCGCCTGCGCCGCCCGTGCGATCTGAAACGCGGCGTCGCGGTAGTGCAGGAACGCGATATCATCGGGGCGCAGAGCCTGCGCCACCCCGGCCATGCCTTCATGACCCGAAGAGCCGATGGTGTAAAACCCCTGCCCCGCCCGCTGCATCGCACGGCTTTCGATGTCCAGCGCCCGGCTGAGCACCTGCGATTGATAGAGACTGCGCGCAACGTCATCGTCCAGTCCGCCTGTCGGCGCACGCCCTTCGGGAAAATCCTGTGCCGCGATACGGCGCAGGAAATTGTCATGAACGATCTGAACGCGGTCCATCAGGTACTCACTCTTGCCGTAAAACTCTTACGCGCCCGTCGTTCTTAGAAAAACGCCTGAATGCCGGTTTGCGCACGCCCCAGGATCAGCGCATGCACATCATGCGTGCCCTCATAGGTGTTCACCGTTTCAAGGTTCATCATATGACGCATCACCTGGAATTCACCGCTGATGCCGTTGCCTCCATGCATGTCACGTGACATCCGCGCGATGTCCAACGCCTTGCCGCAGTTGTTGCGCTTGATGATGCTGACCATCTCCGGCGCGGCATTCGCCTGATCCATCAGACGCCCCACCTGGAGCGAGGCTTGCAGCCCGAGAGAGATTTCCGTCATCATATCCGCCAGTTTCTTCTGGAATAACTGCGTGCCGGCCAGCGGCTTGCCGAATTGATGCCGGTCCAGCCCATATTGCCGCGCCGCATGCCAGCAGAATTCCGCAGCCCCCATCACGCCCCAGCTGATGCCGTAGCGCGCCCGGTTCAGACAGCCAAACGGCCCCTTGAGCCCTTGGACGTTGGGCAAAAGCGCCTCTTCGCTGACCTCAACACCGTCCATCACGATTTCACCGGTGATCGAGGCGCGTAAGGACAGTTTATTGCCGACCTTCGGCGCACTCAGACCCTTCATGCCTTTTTCAAGCACGAAGCCACGGATTTTGCCGCCATGCTCTTCGGACTTGGCCCAGACCACAAAAACATCCGCAATCGGTGAATTGGAAATCCACATCTTGGAGCCGGTCAGCTTATACCCGGTCGCCGTTTTCACAGCGCGGGTTTTCATACCCGCCGGGTCCGAGCCCGCATCCGGTTCGGTCAACCCGAAACAGCCGATCCATTCGCCCGAGCAGAGTTTGGGCAGGTATTTCTTGCGCTGCGCCTCTGAGCCATATGCGTAAATCGGATAGATCACGAGGCTCGATTGCACCGACATCATCGAGCGATACCCCGAATCGACGCGTTCGACCTCACGCGCCACGAGCCCGTAGGACACATAGGAGCCGCCAAGCCCGCCGTATTCTTCGGGGCAGGTCACCCCAAGCAAGCCCATGTCGCCCATTTCACGGAAAATCGACGCGTCAGTGGTTTCATTGGCAAAGGCATCAATGATGCGCGGTTGCAGCTTTTCCTGCGCATAAGCACGCGCGGAATCCTCGATCATGCGCTCGTCTTCTTCTAGTTGTTCTGACAAACGCAGCGGGTCAGACCACTCAAATGCCCCCAGATCGGGCGCGTCCTTGGCTTTCAAAATCGGGCTCTCGGCGTTCATTTTCGATCCTCTCGATAGATGGGGCCAACGTCGGCGTTGCTGTATTATTGCAAACCGGAAGGCAAAAGACTAACGATGCTTTATCCTGCAATTCATGAGAAAAAATCATATGACCGTGCCGCGTCGCTATTTGCCCTCCATCTCGGCGCTTGTCGCCTTCGAGGCCGTCGCGCGCCTTGGCAGCGCCACGCTGGCCGCCCGGGAACTCTCACTGACGCAGAGTGCGATCAGCCGACAACTCAAGGCACTCGAGGACCAGATCGGTGTCACTCTCCTGCTGCGTCAGGGTCGCGGGTTTGCGCTCACGCCAAAAGGACATGACTACCTGCGCGATGTTCGCAACGTTCTGCAACGCTTGGGGCAGGCCACAATTTCGGCGCAAAGCGATACCGAAAGCGGCATGCTGAACCTCGCGATCCTGCCCGCTTTCGGGATGCATTGGCTGGCACCGCGACTGCGCGATTTCGCGCGCCGTCATCCCGAAGTGACGGTGAATCTCTCGACGCGATTGGCACCCTTTGATTTTCACGCCACCTCCTTTGACGCAGCGATCCATTTCGGACGCAGGGATTGGCCAAAGGTCAGCTATCTGCCGCTACTGCCCGAAACGGTGGTCCCGGTCTGCGCGCCCGCCCTGATCGCCACACCGCTGAGCGACCCACATGATATCCTGCAATACGATCTGTTGCACCTTGACACACGCCCCCAGGGCTGGGTCCGCTGGATGCGCGCCTTGGGCCTGGAGGCCAACCTGCCGCCGGGGATGGTCTTTGATCAGTTCTCGACCATGGCGCAGGCGGCCATCCATGGGCTGGGCATCGCGCTTTTGCCGACCTTCGTCGCCGAACCTTACCTTTCCAGCGGGCAATTGGCCCTGGCGTCCCAGCGTACATCCGAGAGCATCGGAAGCTATTATCTGGTCTGGCCAAAGGACCGGCAGGACGCAAAGGCATTGACGTCTTTTCGCGACTGGTTGGCGGGCGCGCCAGACAGCCCCGCGGACCGCCCGGATCCATCTGGCCGCGACTGAGGGCATCAAGACGTCAAAGGCGGGGGATCAGCAGGCATCGCTCTGCGCCACCAATGGCACGATCAAGGCAGATCCGGCGGCACGATTCGAGTTCACCGCTCGATCCACGCGATGCATTTTCAAGCCCCCCTCATCCGTCGCCCGCATCAGCCTGGCAGCACCATGCCCGGCTTCGCCCAGCCACAGCGGCCAATCTTCTGGCTGTACGATCACCGGCATGCGGTGGTGGATTTTGGCCATGTCCCGATTCGCCGCCGTTGTGACCAGCGCACAACTGCGCAGGGCCTCCCCTTCGGGGTTTTGCCATTCCTGCCAGATCGCCGCCATCACCAGCACATCGCCTTGGGCTGGTGACATATACCAGGGGTTGCGTTGCCCGTCAGGAGACTTCGTCCACTCATAAAACCCACTGGCGATCACCAAAGCCCGGCGCCTGCGCGCGGCTTGCGAAAAGGCGGGCTTTTCGGCGATGGTTTCAGCCCGCGCATTGATCAGCAACGGGCCATCGTTGAGCGTCTTGTACCAATGCGGCACGAAGCCCCAGCGCATGGAGGTCAAACGGCGTGGCCCGTCCAAGGCACCACAGACCACATGGATTTGATCGGTCGGGCAGATATTGTAATTGGGCACCGATGGCAGGTCATTGCCCGGTTGCGCGCCAAACATTTGCGCCATCGCATCGCTGGGCAGGGTCAGGGCAAGCCGTCCGCACATGATTGAAACCTCGCCAGTTCGCGTGCTCTTGTTCACAGCTCCGATAAGTCAAAAAACGCGCCCAAAACAGATGTGGGCGCGCCGCAGTGGTCAAATCGCCCCTGTTATTTTTCCGTAATGCGCCCGTCGGTGTAGGGCGTGTAGGGTCCCTTGGCGGCCAGGAATTCCGCCGTCACATCCGCCAGATCCGGTCCGAAATCATATGCGTTTTCGGCCGTCTTGAACATATCATACCCATCCCCACCGTTGCGGACATAGTCATTGGACACAACGGAATAGACCTTGGCCGGATCGATCGGCGCACCGCCAACCATCACATCGCTGATCCGGCTGCCCGCGGGTTGGGACACATCAAAGGCAAAGCTCATGCCCGCCACTTGCGGGAAGCGTCCGGCCCCCTCTTCATGCTCGCTGACACCGTTTTCCAGGGCCGCGATGATCGTTTCACCGGTGACGTCGAATGTGCTCAACGTGTTCTGAAACGGCAAAACCGTCAGGACTTCGCCCATGGTCACCTTGCCGGCATCAATGCTCGCACGGATTCCGCCACTGTTCTGAAACGCGATTTGGACGCCCTGATCCTTGACCCGCGCCAGCATGGCATCGGCAATCAGATTGCCCATGGCACATTCGCGCGCGCGGCAATCCTCGCGCACACCCACGATTTCAGCCGCGGTTTCCGCGACGACCTGATTGCGGATCTTTTCGAGCGGTTCGGCGGCCTGTGCGATACGGGCCTGCGTATCGGCATCAGGTGTGATCGTGGCATCCATGATGATCGGCTCGCCCACGGCCTGCGTGATGTTGCCAGCCTCATCAAAGGTAACGTTCAATTCACCCAGAAACTTGCCATAGGCATAGGCCTGCACAATGGCCGTTTCGCCCACCATCGTCGGATAGGGACCCGCCGCGCGGTCATTGGTGTTGGACAGCAGAGAATTGGAATGCCCGCCCACGATCACATCCACACCCGTCGTCTCAGCCGCCACGCGCTGATCCGTGCGATAGCCCGAATGGCTCAGCACGATGATCTTGTTGATGCCCTCAGTCGTGAGCCGATCAACCTCGCCCTGTACCGCCGCAACCGGATCGGAGAAGGTGATGTTATCGCCCGGAGAGGCCAGTTCGTCCGTATCCTCGGGGGTCAGCCCGATCAGGCCGATCTTTTCGCCGCCCCGTTCGATCACCGTCGATTTCGCCAGCTTATCGGCCAAAAGCGGTTCGCGCGACACATCCGCGTTGGACATCAGCACCGGGAAGTTCACCGCATCCATGAACCCGCGCAGCACTTCGGGGCCATCATCGAACTCGTGATTACCCACGGTCATGCCGTCATAGCCAAGCTTGTTCATCATCTCGGCGGCCAAGGCCCCCTTGTAATAGGTGTAAAACAGCGTGCCCTGGAACTGATCGCCCCCATCCACGAGGATGGCATTGTCCGAACGCGCACGTGCCTCGGCAATGGCCGTCACAAGCCGCGCCGAGCCGCCGAAACATTCGCCCGCCACGTCATCCTCGGATGAACAGCCGCTGTCATATTTGCTGATCGGTTCAAAGCGTGCGTGGAAATCATTCGTGTGCAGGATCGTCAGCTTGTATTCTGCAGCTGCCATCCCGCTGGTGAGCGCAAGTGCGGCCGTGGCCGTCAGGAATCGTTTCATGTTTTTCCCCTGGTTTGAATTCTGCGGATATGGTGGCGTTTGAGGGTGCCGGTGTCAAAGCCTCTATGCGGTGTGACCCAGCGTCAGGGTGCGGCGATTAAGCTTTGAGCGCGCCCTTGACCGCGCCGGGTGTGCAGGGCATCACAAATCCCATGATGATATACAAGATTTTCCGCGCCGGTGAATGGGCCGCCCTGCGTGACAACGGGCAAACTGCCGGTGCTCCGATTGATATTGCCGATGGCTATGTGCATTTTTCGACCGCTGCGCAGGCGGCTCAAACGGCGGCGAAACATTTTGCCGGTGAGAAAGATTTGATGCTTCTGGCCGTCGAGACAGAGCGGCTGGCGGATGATCTGAAATGGGAAAAATCGCGGGGCGATCAATTGTTCCCCCATCTCTATCGTGCGTTGCAGATGGGGGATGTTTCATGGGCGCAACCGTTGCCGCTCAAGGGTGGGATGCACCAATTCCCGGCAGGCCTTGAAGATGCCAGCACATGAAACAGGTTCTGGAACAGATCGGCCTGCGCGCCCTGCGCCGGATGGACCCGGAGGACGCTCATGGTTGGGCGATCAAGGCCTTGCAAAACCGGCTCGCGCCTGCACCCGGACCCTTGACGTCGGATCGTTTGAAAACGCGTGTGGCCGGGATCGATATGCCCAACCCGATTGGTCTGGCCGCAGGGTTTGACAAGAACGCAGAGGCCGTCACGCCCTTGTCGAAGGCGGGTTTCGGGTTTCTGGAGGTCGGTGCGGCCACACCGCAACCGCAACCGGGCAATGAAAAACCGCGGCTGTTTCGTCTGGGCGCGGACGGCGCGGCGATCAACCGCTTCGGCTTCAACAACGACGGTATGGAGACCATCGGCGCGCGGCTGAAATCTGCGTGCGCGGCGGTGCCCGTGGGCATCAATCTGGGTGCAAATAAAACCAGCGCGGACCGCGCGGCGGATTTTGCCACAGTCATGGCACATCTGGGCGCAGATGTGGATTTCGCCACGGTGAACGTCTCCTCGCCCAACACTGAAAAACTGCGTGACTTGCAGGGGCCCGCAGCCCTTGCAGCACTACTTGATGGCGTCATGCAGGTGCGCGGTACCACACCGGTGTTTTTGAAAATCGCGCCCGACCTCAGCGAGAGCGAGATCGCCGATATTGCCGTCGTGGCGCGCGATGCAAGGGTCGATGCGATCATCGCGACCAATACGACGCTGTCGCGCGAGGGTCTGCGCAGTGAGCATGCACCCCAGGCCGGGGGGCTGTCTGGACAGCCGCTGTTTATCCGCTCTACGCGTGTGCTGGCGCAGCTGTCCGCGCAAACCGATATCCCGCTGATCGGGGTTGGTGGTGTGGGCTCAGCCCAGCAGGCCTATGCCAAGATCTGCGCAGGGGCGAGCGCCGTGCAGCTTTACACCGCACTGGTTTATGGCGGGTTGTCGTTGGTTGGCGATATCGTCACCGGTCTGGATCGCCTTTTGGCGCGCGATGGGTTTGCTTCGGTTCAAGACGCTGTGGGCAGCCGCCGCGCGGATTGGCTCTGAGCGCTACCGCGCTTGTGCCGACGCCTCCAAAGCCGGATATCGCAGCCCCAATGTGACCCCGCGCGCGACAAAGGAAATCAACAGCGCCATCCACAGACCGTGATTGCCAAAAAGCGGCAACAGCATGAAAATCGCCGCCCAATAGATGACAAAGCTGAGCGCCATCATGTTGCGCATGTCCTTGCTGCGCGTGGCCCCGATGAAGATACCATCCAGCATCCAGGCCGCGCAGCCCGCAAGGGGGGCCGCGACCATATAGGGCAGGAATTGACGGGCCGATGCCTGAACCTCGGGGTCTTTGGCCATCACATCGATCAGCCAGCCGCCCGCGAGCGCAAAACCGACGGCCATCAGAACGCAGATCGCCAGGCCCCACATCGACGTCAAAAGCGCACTGCGCCTGACATAGGCCGGGTCCCCGCGACCAATCGCACGCGCAATCAGGGTTTCGGCAGCAAAGGCAAAACCATCCATCGCATAGGCTGTGATATACATGAATTGCACCAGTACCGCATTGCCCGCGAGGGTCACGTCGCCAAATTTTGCACCGAGGAAGTTGATCGACAGAAAAATGATCATCAGCATCGCCGAGCGCAGCAGGATGTCGGTGTTCAGCACGGCCATGCGGATCAATTTCACCCGGTCCAGAACACGCGGCCAGTCACGCCAGTCGGGCCTTTGAAAGGCGCTGCGGCAGAACCACAGCCCCAAGGCGGCGCCGGTCAATTCCGCAATGACGGTGGCAATGGCGACGCCCGGCACACCCCACTCAAACACCAGCACAAACAGCAGATCGAGCAGGATGTTGGTGCCGTTCATCACCAGTTGCACCCAGAACACGCCCGCCGTGCGTTCCATCGCCACCAGCCAGCCGGTCAGCGCATAGACGGCGATGGCAGCGGGGGCCGTCCAGATGCGAATGGTCAAATACGTCCAGGCGAGGCTTTCCACCTCTTCACTGGCAGGTGCCAGGCGCAAAGCCCCCCAGAAAATCAGGGGTTGCAAGATGATCAGCATGAAACCGCCCGCCAATGCAACCAGCAGGGCGCGGGTCAGCCAGGCGGAAACCTCCGCTTTGTCCCCCGCCCCCTCGGCCTGCCCGACAAGGCCAACCGTCCCCATGCGCAGGAAACCGAATATCCAATAGATGGTGGTCAGGATGATCGCACCCAGGGCAACGGCCCCGATGGGCGCGGCCTCGCCCAATTGCCCGACCACGCCCACATCAACCGCCCCAAGGATCGGCACCGTCGCATTGGACAAGACGATGGGCAGGGCAATTTTCAAAACCCGCCGATGGGTAATGGCCATGGGCGGGTTTGTCGCGCTGTCAGTCACGACGTTGAGGCATCAGAAAGTGACCCGTCGCCTGGGCGAACAGGCGATTGCGATTATCCTGCCACGCCTCGACATGAACCGAAGCGTAACGCCGCCCAGACCGGTTGATCCGCGCCCGCGCATAGGCGTCGCGCGGCAATCCCGATCGAAGGTAATCCGTTGAAAAGTCGATTGTTTTCGGTAGCCGTGGCAGACCACCTGATTTGAGCGTATCGGTATCGATCGCGCCGGACTCGACGTCCTCCCACAGATAGGTCCAGCTCAGCGTGATAATTGAGGTGACTTCCAGAAAGGCCGCCGTGACGCCGCCGTGGATCGCCGGCAGCATCGGATTTCCAATCAACTTTTGGTCAAACGGCAAAACGCCGGTCAATTCATCGCCTTTACGCTCAAATTGCATGCCCAGATATTGAATATAGGGCACCCCCTCAACGAGCGCGCGCAGCGTCGCATCGCGGCGTTGCTTGATCACCTGAACCGGTTCGGGCGGGCGTCGCGGCGCTTTCATCGGGTGCCCTCCACGGTGAAGGCGCCGGTGGCGGCTGCGACCGGATTGCCAGTATCCGCATCCGTCGCCGTGGCACGCACAAAGGCCACGGTGCGGGTCACATGATAACAAGTTGCACGAGCCGTGATCGCCTGTCCGGGGGTCGCCGCACGCATGTAATCGATGCGTAAATCGATGGTGGCCGTGCCGCCGGGGCTTGCCGGGTGGCTCATCACCGCCGCGCCACAACAGGTATCCATCAGCGCCGATACCGCACCGCCGTGGATCACACCCGTTTCCGGATCCCCAACCAGCTTGTCATCATAGGGCATTTCGATCTCGGCAGTGCCTTCCCCCATATCGGTCAAGCGCATCCCCAAGGCCTTGCTATGCGGGATCGCCTCAATGAACTGTCTTGCGATGTCGGTTTTAGTTGCCATGGTCTGTGCTCCGATCAGGCTGGTCCCGGATGTTGCTGCGCCCCTTATCGTCCCAGACTGGCATGGAGAGCAAGAGTGACGGTTGCGCTCGACAAGATAGCGTCCTAGCCTGCGCATAGGGAGACAGATCGCATGACAGAGCCGCGCCTGACATTCAAGGAAATGTGCGCCAAGTTTGAGGTGACCCCGCGGACTTTGCGTTACTACGAATACATCGAATTGCTGCAACCCGAACGGGACGGCCGTGCGCGGTACTACGGTCCCCGAGAGAGCGCACGCATGAAGCTTATCCTGCGGGGACGAAAATTCGGATTTCAGCTCGAAGATATCCGGCAGTGGCTGCTGATCTATGAAAATGAAGGCACGGCGGCGCAGATGTCGGCCTGGGTCGATCTGGCCGATGGTCAGCTCAGAGAACTGGCGGAGCAACGCGCGCAATTGGACGAAGCCATGCAGGAGTTGCGCGATCTGCGCGAAGAGGTCGCGGGCGAAATAAACAAGACCTGACACCTTCGGGCTTACTGTTTACCCTCCTATTGATAACGACATCAGCGCCGCGATTGAGTGCAAACAGAGTGTTTTGAATCGCCATTATCTCATTTTCTCCTAGTCACGGCCAAAGTGACGTGACGTTCGGGTTACGTAAACGTCAGCGAATATTGTAGCCCAGAGTGCAGACCCTATCTGTGCCGCGACCCGATAGTGAAGTGAGAGTAAAGATGACCGAAGAATTTATGACCATCCGCCAGATGTGTGACGCCTTCGAGGTAACCCCGCGGACGTTGCGCTTTTACGAATCCAAGGAATTGCTGTTTCCGATCCGCGAAGGCCAGAAGCGGCTGTTCACACGGCGCGATCGCGCGCGCCTGAAGCTGATCCTGCGTGGCAAACGTTTCGGCATCAGCCTCGAAGAACTGCGCCAGCTGCTGGATCTTTATGATCTGGGCGATCAACAGCAGACCCAGGTCCAGGCCTCCTATGACGTAGGGTGCAAACGCCTTGCCGAACTGGAAAGCCAGCGCGATGCGTTGAACGACGCAATTGAAGATTTGAAAAAACAGCTCGAATGGGGTGCCGAGATGATCGCCTCCATGCAAGCCCCGCGCAGCGCCGCCGAATAACGCCAACCCATTTCGATTTCAGGGAGATAAACCAGATGCCCCGTTACACCGCCCCGACCAAAGACATGCAATTCGTTCTCCATGATGTGCTCAAAGTCGCAGAGCAAAACATCCCGGGTTACGAGGATCTGGAGGCCGATTTCACCGCCGCCATTCTGGAAGAGGCCGGAAGGCTGACCTCAGAAGTGGTCGCGCCGTTGAACCGCATCGGTGATACCGAAGGCTGCACTCTGGAAAACGGTATCGTGCGCACGCCCACCGGGTTCAAGGACGCCTTCGCAAAGGTCAAAGAGGGCGGCTGGCCCGGTCTGGACATGCCCGAAGAATACGGCGGGCAAAACATGCCGATCGTCATCGGCACGGCTGTGGGCGAGATGTTCTCCTCCGCCAATATGGCCTTCACCATGTATCAGGGCCTGACGCACGGCGCGGCCTCGGCGATCCTGGCGCATGGCAGTGACGCACAGAAAGACACTTACCTGCCCAATATGGTGTCCTGTGACTGGACCGGCACGATGAACCTAACCGAACCGCATTGCGGCACCGATCTCGGCCTGATGCGCACCAAGGCCGAACCCCAAGAGGACGGCAGCTATAAAATCACCGGACAGAAAATCTTCATCTCCGCGGGTGAACATGACATGGCCGATAACATCATCCACCTGGTGCTCGCCAAAATCACCGGTGCCCCCGATGGCATCAAGGGCGTCTCCCTCTTCATTGTTCCAAAAATATGCGTGAACGACGATGGCTCCCTCGGCGCACGTAATGCTGTCGCGGTCGGCAACATCGAAGAAAAAATGGGCATCCACGGCAATTCCACCTGCGTGATGAACTACGACGGGGCTACCGGATATCTGCTGGGCGAAGAGCACAAAGGCATGCGCGCCATGTTCACCATGATGAACGAAGCCCGTCTCGGTGTCGGCATGCAAGGCATGTCCCAGGCCGAAGCCGCCTATCAGAACGCGCTGGATTACGCCAAGGACCGGCTTCAGGGCCGCGACGTGACGGGCGAGAAAAACCCCGACGGGCCCGCCGATCCGCTGATCGTGCATCCCGACATCCGCCGGTCGCTGATGGATCAAAAGAGCTTTGCCGAGGGCGCGCGCGCCTTTATCCTCTGGGGCTCGACGCTGCTGGATGCCTCACACCGCGCTGATGATGCGGCCGCCGAAGGGCTGGTGTCGCTACTGACACCCGTGATCAAGGGTTTCCTGACCGACCAGGGATATGACATGACCATCAAGGCCCAGCAGGTTTACGGCGGACATGGTTACATCGAGGAATGGGGTATGTCGCAATTCACCCGCGATAGCCGCATCGCCATGATCTATGAGGGAGCAAACGGCGTGCAGGCGCTGGACCTTGTGGGCCGCAAACTGGCGCAGGACGGGGGCAAACATGTCATGGCTTTCTTTGATCTGGTCAAAACCTTCATCAAGGAAAACGCCGGACAGGACGCGGATTTCGACGCGCAGTTCCTCGAACCGCTCAAGACCGCGAGCAAAGATTTGCAAGCGGCGGGGATGTATTTCATGCAAAACGGTATGAAGAACCCTAATAATGCACTCTCGGGCTCCTATGATTTCATGCATATGTTCGGGCATGTTTGTCTTGGTCTGATGTGGGCGAGGATGGGCAAGGCCGCGATGGTGGCGCTTGAAGGCGGCGCATCCGACGTCGCGTTCTATGAGACAAAGCTGCATACCGGGCGCTATTACATGGCACGTCAATTGCCTGCGACGGCCCTGCATCTGAGCCGGATCCAGAGCGGTGCCGAAACCGTCATGGCGCTGGAAGCGGCGCATTTTTGAACGACGGAACTATGCCTACCCGTTGATCACGCGGGACGCGCCCATGACGCCTCTAGTTGAGAGGTCTGGAGGTGCAAAGGCCAGCATCACGACACTCATTGGCTGGCGCGCAAGCCGCGCCGGCGCAGATAAAGACGACACACACGGGGGGGGTAGCGGATGCACGACGGTTCACATGGCACTTCCGGCTGGATGACCGAAGAACACAGCATGATTGCGCAGATGACCGCGCAATTCATCACCAATGAATGGGCTCCCAAATTCGACAAATGGCGCAAGCAGGGCCAGATGGACCGGGACACCTGGGCACAGGCCGGTGAGTTGGGCCTTCTATGTCCGTCCGTGCCCGAAGAATACGGCGGACCGGGGGGCGATTTCGGCCATGAAGCCGCAATCCTGATCGAGGCCTCGCGCGCCAATCTGGCCAGTTGGGGGCACGGCATCCATTCGGGCATCGTGGCACATTATGTGCTGGCCTATGGCACGGAAGATCAGAAAAAACGCTGGTTGCCCAAAATGATATCGGGCGAGTTGGTCGGCGCGCTGGCCATGACCGAACCCTCGACCGGCTCGGATGTGCAGCGCATCAAGACCCGCGCGATCCGCGATGGCAATGCCTACCGTCTGTCGGGGCAAAAGACCTTCATCACCAACGGGCAACACGCCAATCTGATCATCGTCGCCGCCAAAACAGACCCCGCCGAGGGCTCCAAGGGCGTGTCGCTGGTGATCGTTGAAACCGACGAAGCGCAGGGCTTCGCGCGGGGGCGCAACCTCGAAAAAATCGGCCTGCATGCCGCCGATACCTCTGAGCTGTTTTTCGATGACGTCGAAATCCCACCCGAAAACATCCTTGGCGGCGAGGAAGGCCAGGGCTTTTATCAGATGATGCGGCAACTCCCCCAGGAGCGGTTGATCATCGGGTGCGGCGCGGTCGGTGCCATGGAAGGGGCCGTTGCGCGCACCATCGCCTATTGCAAGGAGCGCGAAGCTTTTGGCGGGCCGTTGACACAATTCCAGAACACCCGGTTCAAACTGGCGGAATGCAAAACCCGCACCACCGTGGCGCGTGCTTTCCTTGATCAATGCATCCAAGAGCATCTGCGCGGTGAATTGAGCGTCGAAAAGGCCGCCATGAGCAAATATTGGCTCACCGATACGCAATGCGAAGTGCTGGATGAATGCGTGCAGTTGCACGGCGGCTATGGTTTCATGCAGGAATATGCGGTGGCAGAAATGTGGGCCGACGCGCGCGTGCAGCGGATTTACGGCGGGACGAATGAAATCATGAAAGAACTGATTGCGAGGACCCTATGACGATCAAACTCTATTGCTTTGGTGAAAGCGGCAACGCCTATAAGGCGGCGCTGGCGCTTGAATTGTCGGGTCTCGACTGGAACGCGATCAAGGTCGATTTCTTTGGCGGGGAATCCCGCACGCCCGAGTACCGCGCAGAGATCAACAGCATGGGCGAAGTCCCGGTGATGGTGGATGGCGATATCCGTTTGACACAATCGGGTGTTATTCAGGATTACGTGGCCGAGAAGTCGGGCAAGTTCGGCGGCAAGGACGCGCAGGAACGGCGGGAAATTCTGCGCTGGGTGCTGTGGGACAATCACAAGCTCAGTTCGGTCATTGGGCCGACCCGCTTTCTGATGCACTTCCTGCCCGAGGACAAGCGCCCGCAGGAGGTCATCACCTTTAATCAGGGTCGTCTGAAGGCCGCTTACGCCGTTCTCAACGACCACCTTGAGGGGCGTGACTGGATCGTGGGTAACGGGATCACCAACGCGGATCTCAGCTGCTGCGGCTATCTCTATTACCCGGAACACTTCGGGTTTGAGCGCGCCGACTGGCCCCATATTGATGCCTGGCTGACGCGACTTTCCGATACGCCGGGCTGGAAACACCCCTATGATCTGATGCCCGGCAGCCCTGCTGATAGGAAATAGAAAGATGTCATTGGTTTACTGCTGCGAACGCTCACATCTCTCAATTCGAGTCCTTTGCTTGGACCCGGGTAATCTAAGACAGCGGCTGCCGCTTGCATGGGAAGCAGGGCATTGCGCCATTTCCGAAAATGAACTGCCGGAGACCGCATTGCAAGGGCGCAAAAACATCCCGTCTTTGCGCCAATTCTTTACCCAAAAACAGTCCTCGATTTTCGGATCAGCCCGTGCCAGCGTGCGCAGGAAACACGAAACAACTTTGATCCAAGTTGCACAACAAATGCTCCAACCCGACACAATTATCCGTGACGCGTTTGATAGCCAGTTACAGGAAGAAACGTTATGACCGAAGCCTATATCTATGACGCCCTGCGCACCCCCCGCGGCAAGGGTCGCAAGGACGGCAGCCTGCATGAGGTGACATCGTTGCGCCTCTCCGCGCTGACGTTGAACGCATTGAAAACGCGCAACAATCTGGAAGGACACGCCGTAGAAGACGTGATCTGGGGCAATGTCACGCAGGTCATGGAACAGGGCGGGTGCCTGGCGCGTTCTGCCGTGCTGGCCTCCGATCTGGACGAACGCATCCCCGGTCTGGCGATCAACCGGTTTTGCGCGTCGGGCATGGAGGCCGTCAATCTGGCCGCCAATCAGGTGCGCGGCGGTGCCGGTGACGCCTATATCGCAGGCGGCGTCGAGATGATGGGTCGCGTGGCGATGGGGGCGGACGGCGCGGCGATTGCCGTGGACCCGACGCTGGCGATGGAAAAATACTTCGTCCCGCAAGGCATCAGCGCGGATATCATCGCGACGGAATACGGGTTCAGCCGGGATGATGCGGACCAATTGGCCGTGGAATCGCAACGCCGCGCCAAAGCCGCCTGGGACGACAAACGGTTCGCTAAATCCGTGATCGCCATTCACGACCAAAACGGCCTGCCCATTCTGGATCACGACGAATACATGCGCCCGCAGACCGACATGCAAAGCCTCGGCGCTTTGAATCCCGCGTTTCAGGCCATGGGCGAGGTCATGCCCGGTTTCGACAAGGTCGCGCTGATGAAATATCCCCACCTTGAGAAGATCAACCACATCCACCACGCAGGCAATTCATCCGGCATCGTGGACGGTGCCGCGGCCATTTTGATCGGGTCCAAAGCCTTTGGCGAGAAATACGGCCTTAAACCGCGCGCGCGCATACGTGCCACAGCAAAAATCGGCACCGATCCGACGATCATGTTGACCGGACCGGTGCCAGTGACGGAAAAAATCCTCGCTGACAACGGCATGAGCATCAAGGACATCGACCTGTTTGAGGTCAATGAGGCCTTTGCCGCGGTCGTCTTGCGCTTCATGCAGGCCTTTGATGTCGAAAGCGAAAAGGTGAACGTCAATGGGGGGTCGATTGCAATGGGCCACCCGCTGGGGGCAACTGGTGCAATGATCATCGGCACATTGCTGGATGAAATGGAACGCGCGGATAAGGCAGTGGGGCTGGCCACGCTTTGTATCGCATCGGGGATGGGAGCCGCGACAATTATTGAGCGGGTCTGAACCATGACCGGGGACGATGCCAAAGCTATCTATCAGGAAACGCTGGATGTTTTGTCGGGCGCCGTCATGTGTGGCGATACGGATATGGCGCTGGCACGGATCAAGCTGCCGCATTTGTTGCGCACGCTCAGCAGTGAAACAATCGTTGAGACAAAAGACGATCTGATCACAGAGTTGGCGACCTTTGTCGCGGCCCTCAAAGGGCAAGGCACGACCAATCTGGTACGCTTGGTGGTTGATGCGGAGTTTCTGAGTGACAACTATATCGCCGGACATCACATGACCCATACGTTGCGCGATGCCACCCCCGTGATGGCAAGTTATGCCAGCCGGATGGTGCTCGCGCGCGACAAGAACGTTTGGAAAGTCCTGGAGGTCGACAGCATGTTGAACAACCTCCACTGGCCGATCTATATTCCGCGCGTCAGGCAGGATGCAGCGAATAAAACCCCTCCACCGCGACCCCAAAACGACATACGCAGCCAGGGCATTGACCCTTTGACGTTTTATCAGAGGTTCATAGACGCGCTTTCTTTGGCCAATAATCAGAATGACTTCGAGCTTTATTGCAGCCATCTGATGTTTCCTCATTCCTCCCACACGGAAGCGTCAGACACGATTATTTCTTGTCCCGAAGACGTGAGGCCGTTCTTTGATATGCTTCAGGAAACGCTCCGGGCTAAGGGTTGCGATCGCCTCGAGCGGCGCGGCGAAAGTGCAGAATTCATCTCAAACGATCTGATCTGTGGCTATCACAGCACGGAAATGATGGCGGGTGACGTGCTGCGGTTTGGGCCGGTCAGATCCCGCATGGTGTTGCAGCGCATCGCCGGCCGTTGGCATCTGAAATCTGTGACCTATTCCCTGCAAAATTCGACATTCCCCTATAACGAGCCGGTGCCATCTGATGCGCTGGTGACCCTTAGAACAATTCAGGAAAGGACCCGGCTATGACCGAGTTTACCATGACAACCGACGGCGACGGCATTGCCACCATCACCTGGGACGTGCCCGGCAAATCCATGAATGTGATGTCCTTTGAAGGGCTGGCGCAGATCGAGGATCTGATGGACCAGGCCATCGGGGATGAGGCAGTGAAGGGCATCATTCTGACCTCCGGCAAGGAGGGTTCTTTTGCCGGTGGCATGGACCTCAACCTGATCGCGAAAATGCGCGATGAAGCCGGTGACAACCCGGCCAAGGGTCTTTTTGAAGGTACGATGAAAATGCACGCCCTGCTGCGCAAAATCGAACGCGCAGGCATGGACCCCAAGACGCTCAAAGGCGGCAAGCCGATTGCAACAGTCCTGCCGGGTACGGCTCTGGGCATTGGTTTGGAACTGCCACTTTCGACGCATCGCATTTTTGCGGCCACCAACCCCAAGGCCAAGATCGGGTTGCCCGAAATCATGGTCGGGATTTTCCCCGGAGCGGGCGGGACGACCCGTCTGGTGCGTAAACTGGGGGCCATGGGAGCCTCGCCCTTCCTGCTGGAGGGCAAGCTGGTGGCCCCAACCGCAGCCAAGGCCGCAGGTCTGATCGACGCCGTGTCCGATGATCCGATGGCGGATGCGCGCGCATGGGTGTTGAACGCCAAGGACGCCGATCTGGTCAAACCCTGGGATGCCAAGGGCTATAAAATGCCCGGCGGTGCGCCCTATCACCCGGCGGGTTTCATGACCTTTGTCGGTGCCTCCGCCATGGTGAACGGCAAGACGCAAGGGGTTTACCCGGCGGCCAAGGCGCTGCTCTCTGCGGTCTATGAGGGGGCGATGGTTCCGTTTGATACCGCGCTCAAGATCGAGGCGCGTTGGTTCACCTCTGTTCTGCTCAACCCCTCTTCCGAGGCGATGATCCGTTCGCTTTTTATCAACAAGGAAGCGTTGGAAAAAGGTGCAGTCCGCCCTGCGGATGTGGCGGATCAGCGCGTCAGGAAACTGGGTGTTCTGGGCGCGGGCATGATGGGGGCGGGCATCACATTGGTGTCGGTTCAGGCTGGCATCGAAGTGGTGCTGATCGACCAGAACCAGGAAGCTGCTGAGCGTGGCAAGGCCTATACGGCGAATTTTGCCGACAAAGGCATCGCGCGCAGGAAGACCACGCCGGAAAAGAAAGAGCAGTTGCTTAATCTGATCACCGCGACCACGGATCTTAATGCGCTCAAAGGATGCGATCTGATCATCGAGGCGGTGTTTGAGGACCCCAAGGTCAAGGCCGAGATGACCCAAAAAGTCGAAGCGGTGATCCCAGAGGATTGCATCTTTGCCTCCAACACCTCCACCCTGCCGATCACCGAATTGGCCAAGGCCTCCAGCCGCCCCGAGCAATTCATCGGCATCCATTTTTTCTCCCCTGTTGAAAAAATGCTGCTGGTCGAAATCATCAAGGGTAAGGGCACCGGGGACCGCGCCGTCGCCAAGGCCCTCGATTATGTGCGCCAGATCCGCAAGACGCCGATTGTCGTCAATGACGCGCGGTTCTTTTATGCCAACCGCTGCATCATCCCCTATATCAACGAGGGCATTCGCATGGTGGCCGAGGGCGTGGCCCCCGCGCTCATCGAAAACGCCGCGCGTCTGGTGGGCATGCCGCTGGGGCCGTTGCAACTGGTCGATGAAACCTCGATTGATCTGGGAGCAAAAATCGCCCGCGCCACCAAGGCCGCGATGGGCGATGCGTATCCCGACGGGGCCGTGGATGATGTCATCTTCTGGATGGAGGGTGAAAACCGTCTGGGGCGCAAAACAGCTGCTGGGTTTTATACCTATGACGAAAAGGGCAAGCGTCAGGTTCTGTGGAGCGGGCTTGGCGAGAAGTACCCGCTCGCAGACGGGCAGCCCGATCTGATCGACGTTCAACACCGGCTGCTGTTCTCGCAGACACTTGAAGCCGTGCGCGCCTTGGAAGAAGGCGTGTTGATGGACATCCGCGAAGGCGATGTCGGCGCCATTCTGGGCTGGGGGTTTGCGCCCTGGTCCGGGGGGCCGCTGAGCTGGCTCGATATGATCGGCGCACCCTACGCCGCCGAACGGTGTGATCAGTTGAGCGCGGCACATGGGTCCCGCTTTACTTGCCCGGACCTGCTGCGCGACGTAGCGGCCAAGGGACAAAGCTTCTACGGGCGTTTTGGCAAGACATCCGTCGCAGCCTGAGCACGTCTCAAAAGGAGACACGGCCTGTTTCATTGCTACAAATACCTGATGTTTGCTGATAGGCAGACATCGGGGGTGGTGATCGCTACCGCAAAATCGCTTTCGAACAGTGGCACGATCCGCGAAGAATGCTCAATCGGATCTCGTCAGATGTCGCGTGATCCCTTACTGATACGCTTCTAAAAGGCCCGTTGTTTTAGGGAGCCTGCGTTGCCTTCAGCGCCCTGGCCCTGAGCCACTCTGATCACTAAGGGCCTGGCGTAGAAAGACACAGACCGGATGAGCTCGCCCCGTTTGGCGCGACAAGTGCCGCCGCCTCATCCCTGTCACATCTCAGGCAGCATAAAGCCTCATTCGCGAAGAAATCACTGCCTAAGCCTCCTTGCGTTATGGAAGGTC
This sequence comes from Roseobacter fucihabitans, assembly GCF_014337925.2. NCBI lineage: Bacteria > Pseudomonadati > Pseudomonadota > Alphaproteobacteria > Rhodobacterales > Roseobacteraceae > Roseobacter > Roseobacter fucihabitans. The sequence continues at coordinate 3,236,084 of NZ_CP143423.1, forward strand.
CCGGGATCAACAGGATGCATTCCCTCCTTCACGACCTCATGTCGAAAAAGTCTCCGCAATTGTATGACAATTCGCTTTTCAAATTTCCCAAATCCAATATCCTGCGTTCTGCGATGGGGTGACACGGGAAGCGAAGGGAAATCAAATGGGCTGGATGAGTGACGAAAACGGCTTGGACAAATGCGCCGCGAATTACACCCCCCTGACACCCTTGTCCCATCTGCGACGCGCATCGCATGTTTTTGCCCAGCGGCTTGCCATGGTTTACGGGGAGGAGCACCGCGTTACTTATGCGCAATATCACGAACGCTGTACGCGGCTGGCGTGCGCATTGTCCGGCAAGGGCATCGCGCCCGGCGATGTGGTTGCCACCCTGATCCCGAATGTCCCCGCGCAGATCGAGGCGCATTTTGGCGTTCCCGCCTGTGGTGGCGTGCTCAATACCATCAACACCCGGCTGGATGTGGACACGGTCGCTTATATTCTGAGGCATGGCGAAGCTAAGCTTATTCTGGTCGATAGCCAGTTTCTGCAATTGGCCGAAGCCGCTTGTGCGCAAATGGACGGTCCCAAACCGACCTTAATCGAGGTCCCCGACGTTGCAGCCGGACATCCCGCTTCGGGGCGTTTTGAAACCTATGAGGACATGTTGGCGGGCGCTGATCCGAGTTTTGAGTGGATCATGCCGCAAGACGAATGGGAAAGCCTTGCGCTGAATTATACCTCCGGGACCACCGGGCGCCCCAAGGGGGTCGTGTACCATCATCGCGGGGCTTACCTTATGACGATGGGGACGGTGGTCAGCTGGCGCATGGTGCTGCATCCGATCTATCTGACCATCGTACCGCTGTTTCACTGCAACGGTTGGAACCATAGCTGGATGATGCCGCTGATCGGCGGCACGGTCGTATGCTGCCGTGACATTACCGCACCCGCCATCTTTGATGCCATCGCCGATGAAGGCGTCACGCATCTTGGCGGTGCCCCTATTGTGTTGAATATGCTGGTGAACGCGCCGGAAACCGAGCGGCGCAAGTTCGATCATCAGGTGGAGGTGTTCACCGCCGGCGCCCCGCCCGCCCCGGCCACCTTGAGCAAGATTGAAACCCTCGGGTTTAATGTGACGCAGGTTTACGGGCTAACCGAAACCTATGGCCATGTGACCGAATGCATATGGCGCGGGGAGGACTGGGACGCGCTGGAAAAACCCGCGCGTGCGGCGATCAAAGCCCGCCAGGGTGTGGCATTCCCGATGATGGAAGACATCACCGTGATGGACGCACAGATGCGCCAGATTCCGATGGATGGGACGTGCAAGGGAGAGATCATGATCCGGGGGAATTCGGTCATGAAGGGGTATTTCAAGAACCCTGACGCCACGCGGGAGGCCTTTGAGGGGGGGTATTTTCATTCCGGTGACATCGCCGTTCAGCATGGCGATGGGTATATGCAGATTGCGGATCGCGCCAAGGACATCATCATTTCGGGAGGAGAAAATATTTCATCCGTTGAGGTTGAGGGGGTGTTGATGGAGCATGATGATGTGTTGCTGGCAGCCGTCGTGGCCAAACCGGATGACAAATGGGGCGAGGTGCCTTGCGCCTTTGTCGAGTTGAAGCCCGGAACAAGGCCGGATGCGGCGGCGCTGATTGCCTTTGCGCGTGGCAAGCTCGCCGGTTTCAAGGCGCCAAAGGCGATTGTATTTGAGGAGTTGCCCAAGACTTCCACCGGCAAGATCCAGAAATTCGAATTGCGCAAGAAGGCGCAGATGTTGGATTAGGACAAGGAAGGTGGCCTGAAGCCCACCTTACGGCGCCCCATTGTATGACCCGGTGCAAGTGGTAAGTTGTCGTCAAAGTAAAATGAGCAGTATCAGCATCCGTCATGACGGCTTTGAAGAAATACGACCGGCTTGAGGCCAGCGGTCTGTGGCGCGCGTCACCGCAGAGCCAGCGGCGTGAGGTCATCGTGTCCATCGGCGATGCCACCCTGATGATTTCTGATTTGCGGGATCGGCCAATCACCCATTGGTCATTGGCGGCGATCGAGCGGGCCAATCCAGGCAAGCGACCGGCGCTTTACCATCCCGATGGGGACCCTGGTGAGACGCTTGAGTTGGACGCAGGCGAGCATCAGATGATCGATGCCATCGAAAAGCTGCGCCGTGCGGTCGAGCGCGCCCGGCCCCGGCCCGGTCGGTTGCGCTGGTTTGGTATGACGCTTTCGATGGCGCTTGTTCTGGCAGCGGGCATTTTCTGGCTGCCGCAGGCGTTGATCACCCACACGCTGAGTGTTGTCCCCCAGGTCAAGCGCGTCGAGATCGGCAACGCGTTGCTGGCCCGTATCGAGCGCATGACCGGGCCTGCCTGTGCCAACCCCGCGGGGCTCCGAGCATTGACAACCCTGCGTGCCAGGCTTGGCACGGACCGGCTGAGTATCATGCCCGGTGCCACACAAACGAGCTTGTACCTGCCCGGCGGGCACATCCTTTTGAACCGCGCCCTGGTCGAGGATTTTGAGGAACCCGATGTGGTGGCGGGCTATGCGGTGGTAGCCCAGAGCCAGTCACGGTTGCACGATCCGTTGCGCGACCTGCTGGAAGTCAGCGGCACCTGGGCGAGTTTTCAATTGGTGACCACAGGCGCATTGCAACGCGAAACACTGGACGCCTATGCGGAATATCTGCTGACACAGGCGCGGGTCGAACCGGAGCCAGAGGTGCTTGTGGGGGTATTCTCGCAGGCGCAGGTCAGAAGCACGCCCTATGCCTATGCCCGCGACATCAGCGGGGAAAGCGTGCTGCCCCTGATCGAGGCGGACCCCTTGGCGGGCAAGCCTGCCAAGGCGCTGTTGAGTGATGCGGATTGGTTGCGACTACAAGGCATTTGCGGCGGCTGATCTGGCACAGGTGGTGGTGTTTATCGCTTAGAACAGCGTCTGGTTTTGCCCGCTTTATCTGAGTAGGTGGGATCGATACCCTACAAAGGTCGCCGGGTGTCGGGCAGAAACTGTAGGGACCATGATCACCCACGGACCTGCAAATGCGCTTTCGACGCGATGCGCGCAAAGCAGGCCCCATTCCCGGATCCAACACAAAGGCCCCGACACGCGCTGGGTCAAGACGCAGGCGAAGACCTACTTGGTCCCGAACATCCGATCACCCGCATCGCCAAGACCCGGCACTATATAGCCCACTTCATTGAGTTTTTCATCCACCGCAGCCGTGACGATCGGCACATCGGGATGCGCCTGCTGCATCCGCGCGATCCCTTCAGGGGCCGCCAGAAGGCAGAGAAAACGGATATTTGTCGCGCCCGCCTGTTTGAGCAGATCAATCGCCGCCACAGATGAATTCCCGGTCGCCAGCATCGGATCAACAGCAATGACCAGACGGTCATCCAGACCTTCGGGCACCTTGAAATAATATTGCACCGGTTGGAGCGTCTTTTCATCGCGGTAAAGCCCGACGAACCCCACGCGTGCCGATGGGATCAACTCCAGAACACCGTCCAGCAACCCATTCCCCGCCCGCAGGATCGAAATCAACGCCAGTTTCTTGCCGTCCAATGTCGGAGCATGCATCTTCTGCATCGGCGTTTCGATTTCCTTGGTGGTCATCGGCAGACCGCGCGTGACCTCATAGGCAAGCAACTGGCTGATCTCGCGCAGCAATTGCCGGAAAACCGCGGTCGGCGTGTCCTTGTCGCGCATGATGGTGAGTTTGTGCTGCACCAACGGGTGATCAACAACGGTGACGTGGTCGGTCATAACAAGCCTCTTTTTAATTCTGGTCCGGTTTAGACCTGAAAACGATTGCGCTGCAACCCGCAGATGTCATCTGCGCACCGATGCGCTTTCGGGAACCGCAACGCCGAGGTGGCGTGCGACAATGCCAGCAACATCACTGAAACCGATATGCCCCAATGCCTTACACCCCGCCCCCGCGATCAGCACCGGCACCCGTTCACGCGTATGATCGGTCCCGACCCAAGTCGGATCATTGCCGTGATCCGCCGTCAGCACCATAATGTCACCGGGGCGCAACCGCGGGATCAATTTGCCGATTTCTGCGTCAAACCACTCGAGCGCACGCGCATAGCCAGACACGTCACGTCGATGGCCATAAAGGCTGTCAAACTCCACGAAATTGGCGAATGTCAGGCTCCCCTCCTCGGCGGTATCAACCAGATTGCCAAGGTGTTTCATCAACATCTCATCATTGCCTTTACGCACTGCATCAATGCCCTGCATGGAGAAAATATCGCCGATTTTGCCGACAGCATACACCTTTTGCCCCGCATCCTGGACCCAGTTGGTCAGAATGGGCTTAGGCGGCGACATGGCAAAATCGCGTCGGTTGCCCGTGCGCGCAAACCCGATGTCGGCATCCCCCAGAAACGGGCGGGCGATCACCCGTCCAACCCGCATGTCATGCAAGGTGGGGGCCAGCGCCGCACAGAGGTCCATGAGGCGATCTAAGCCAAAGGTCTCCTCATGTGCGGCGATCTGAAACACCGAATCCGCTGATGTGTAACAGATCGGATGACCGCTGCGCATGTGCTCTGCGCCATGCTGATCCACAATCACCGTCCCGGAGGCGTGGCAATTGCCCAGAATGCCGCTGACGCCCGCCTGCGCGCATATTTGATCCACAATCTCTGCGGGGAATGCGCGCTCCTGGTCAGGGAAGTAATGCCACTCCCAAGGCACCGGAACACCGGCCAGTTCCCAATGTCCGGAGGGTGTATCCTTGCCCTGGGACACTTCGGTGGCCACACCCCAGACGCCTTCAGGCTCGCGCCCCAGTCCAAGGGCGAAGGTATCGCTGGCCAGTTGCACGGCGCGCCCCAGTCCCAGCCGATCCAGAGTGGGCAAGCGCAAAGGCCCCACGCGCCCCGTTGCTGCCTGCCCCTGCGCACAGGCGCGCGCGATATGGGCGAGCGTGTTGGCCCCCTCATCCGGAACGGAGCCGTTGAAAAAGCAATGCGCATCCGGCGCACCGCCAATGCCGACCGAATCCATCACCACCAGAAACGCGCGTACCATCAGATGATCCTTTCCCGGATCAGTTCCGGTGTTTTGGGCGGTGGTGTATCCGCCAGTTCGATTGCCGCCTGCACCTGCGCCACCGCTCTGTCGGCCGCATCCGGGCGTGCTGCGTGGATTAATGCAAGCGGCTGGCCCCGCGCGATCCTGTCGCCCAGACGCACGACCTGCGCAATGCCGACGGCGGGATCGATCAAATCGCTTTCTACGGTACGCCCACCGCCCAGGGTGACCACGGCCATGCCCAGAGCTTCGCCGTTGATGGCGTGCACATACCCCGAACCGCGCGCGTGCACGGCGCGGATCACCGTGGCCTCGGGCAGGAACCGCGCCCAGTTTTCCACAAAACGCACGGGGCCGCCCATGGCGGCGATCATTTTCCCGAAACGCTGCGCCGCGCGGCCATCGCGTAATGTGGCATCTATGGCCTCCTCCCCGGCTTTGATATTTGCGGCCAGACCCGCGTTCGCGAGCAAAGCCCCGCCAAGCGCCACTGAAATCTCGACCAGCGGGCCGATGGCCTCCCCGCTCAGCACGCGCATCACCTCGGCCACTTCAAGCGCATTGCCAAGGCAGGGTGCCAGCGGCTGGTTCATATCGCTGATCATGGCCATGGTTTTGCACCCCGCCGCATTGGCTGTCTGCACGAGTGAGCCCGCCAAATCACGGGCAGCCTCCATGTCTTTCATGAACGCTCCGCTGCCGACCTTCACATCCAATATCAAACCGTCCAGCCCTCCAGCCAGTTTTTTGGACAGGATGGAGGCCGTGATCAGATCGAGGCTATCGACCGTAGAGGTCACATCGCGCACCGCATAAAGCCGCTTATCCGCTGGCGCGATGTCTGCGCTGGCACCCACAATCGCGCATCCCGCCTGCGCGACCACAGCCCGAAACCGCGCCTCGTCCAGTTGCGTGCTGACACCGGGGATCGCGTCAAGTTTATCCAGCGTGCCGCCGGTATGGCCCAACCCGCGCCCCGAAATCATCGGCACATAAGCCCCGCAAGCCGCCAGGGCAGGCGCAAGTATCAGCGATACACAATCCCCGACCCCGCCGGTCGAATGCTTGTCCAGAACCGGGCCATCGAGGTCCCATTTCAACACCTTGCCACTGTCGCGCATGGCCAGTGTCAGCGCCACGCGCCCCTCAGCGCTCAGACCCCGCAGGCAAATCCCCATGGCAAAGGCACCCGCCTGCGCATCACTGATCGCGCCATCAGCAAGCCCCTGCGCGAGCCAGGTCAACTCTTCGCCGTCCAGTGGGGCCCCGCGGCGCAGCTGCGCCAGAAGCATCCGCGCGCTCAATTGGCTCATGTCGACATATGATCCGCGTTAAAGACACCCGGCAACAAATCCCCCATCGTCATGACCTGCTCGATGCCCGTGAGCGTCGCCATGGTCACGCGCATGTCACTGGTTGCAAATTCCGCGAGCTTCTGGCGACATCCACCACAGGGCGTCACCGGAGTCGGCGATCCGGCAACAACATAGGCCTCGATCACGCTGGTCTCTCCGGCAGCAACCATGGCGGCAATCGCCCCGGCTTCGGCGCAGGTGCCCTCCGGGTAGGCGACGTTTTCCACGTTGCACCCGACATAGACCGCGCCCGAGGCGGCCCGGATTGCCGCCCCCACCTTGAACCCGGAATAGGGCGCATGGGCATTTTCGCGCACGGTTGTTGCGGCCTCTTTGAGCGACATATGAACCTCTTGTGACATCATGCTGTCCCCCAGCGTGTCCTCAGTGACGCGCGTTTGCAAGAGGCAGGGCGCTCAAACTGCCCCGCCCGGTGTGGTGTTGAAAACACCCGGCAAGGAGACCTCAAGCAGTTCAAGATCATCCGAGGGGTCCCCGTAGCGCACCGGCATGCCCGGCGGGATCACAAATGCATCCCCCGCTTCCAACTTATGCGGTGCGCGCCCTTCGCCCTCCAAAACCATGTGACCTGCCATGACAAAAGTGAACAGAATATCTCCATCATGCTGCGTCCAAACGCTTTTCTCGGCGGTAGCGCGCACCACATGCACGCCCGCTACATTGCCGGTATGGGCGGCAATCGTCGTATCACGGCTCTCGAAACCGGGGATGCGGAACGGCCCCCATGTCGCCGCATCGGCCTTGTGATGCACGAACCGCTGGCCGGAGAACACCCGCTCCGGATTGGCAGGGCCATTGGGCAGTTCCATATCGTGATCAATCGTCGTGACATGCTCTGCCGGCACGCCAATTTCGATCACTTCGATGTTGTCAGAGGCAAAAAGGACGCGGTGCCGGATCTGGGGCGGTTGGATCACGCAATTGCCCGCGTGCAGGCGGAAGGGTTCGCCTTGGTCTTCATAGACCAGATCAACCCAGCCGCGATAGCAGAAGATCAGCTGAAACCCGACCGTGTGGTAATGCACCATATCAGGCACCGGCCCGCCGTCGGGAATGCGGATGTGGCTGGCAATGATCGACCCGCCCAGACGGTCGGGAATAAGATCACGGTAATGCATACCTGCCCGCCCGATCACCCAGGGGGCCTGATCCGCCAGGCGGCGCACCACAAAGCTATGCACCGTTTCGGGCATCACCAGCGGTTCGTACAGCGGGGCGATGTCGATCTGCGTGCCGTTGGGGGCCTTAAGGCGTGTCTTACCATCGGCAAACCCATCTGGATCCTCACAAAGGATGCGCAAATGCCCCGGCGCGACTGCGACGTCTTTTTCGATACGGACACGCAAACCATGCCCGGAAAATACCGCGACCGTAGGGTCATCCGCGGGATATATCATATCCATCCGCATCCCCAAAACCTTGGTATAAAAAGGAATATCGTCACGCAACTCCTGCGTTGGCAACAAAACCTCAGCTTTGATCTCGCCCATGACACCTCTCTTGCTTGCACCCGCATCCTGCGGTGCGCCCCACAGATTTACAAGACATCACCAAGGACCCGCGCGCAAACGACCCCTACCCCGCGCCCGTCGCAGGCGCACAAAAAAACAGCACCTTGGCGCGCACCCTTGAGTAGTTTAATGCTAAACTATTCCGATCGGAGGAGCTTCCACGTCATGACTGAATCCAAGAACCTGCGCCAGGCGGCACTTGATTACCACGAGTTCCCAAAGCCGGGAAAACTCGAAATTCGTGCCACGAAACCACTGGCCAATGGGCGTGATCTTGCGCGGGCCTATTCTCCGGGCGTGGCCGAGGCCTGTTTGGAAATCAAACAAGAGCCTTCAACGGCGGCGCGCTATACCGCGCGCGGTAACCTGGTCGGCGTTGTGACCAATGGCACGGCCGTTTTGGGGCTTGGAAACATCGGCGCGCTGGCCTCCAAACCGGTGATGGAGGGCAAGGCCGTTCTGTTCAAGAAATTCGCAAACATTGATTGCTTTGACATTGAAGTAGACGAAAGCGATCCGGAAAAACTGGCCGACATCGTTTGTGCTTTGGAACCGACGTTCGGTGCGATCAACCTTGAAGACATCAAGGCCCCGGATTGTTTCACCGTGGAGCGCATTTGCCGCGAGCGGATGAACATCCCTGTCTTTCATGATGACCAGCATGGCACCGCCATTGTCGTGGGTGCCGCTGTGACCAACGCGCTTTATGTGGCGGGCAAGACCTTTGAGGACATCAAGATCGTCTCGACAGGGGGCGGGGCTGCGGGCATCGCCTGTCTGAACATGCTGCTCAAACTGGGCGTGAAGCGCGAGAATGTGTGGCTCTGCGACATTCACGGCCTTGTCTATGAGGGCCGCGAGATCGACATGAACCCCAGCAAAACCCAATTTGCGCAAAACTCCGATCTGCGCACGCTGGAGGACGTCATCGGGCAGGCTGATCTGTTCCTCGGGCTCTCCGGACCGGGCGTTTTGCAGCCCGAAATGGTCTCGAAAATGGCAGAGCGCCCGATCGTTTTTGCACTGGCCAACCCGACCCCGGAAATCCTCCCCGACCTCGTGCGCAGCGTCGCACCCGATGCGATCATCGCCACCGGGCGGTCCGATTTTCCCAATCAGGTCAACAATGTACTCTGCTTCCCCTTTATTTTTCGCGGCGCGCTTGATGTGGGTGCGACCACCATCAACGACGAAATGGAGCTGGCCTGTATCGACGGAATTGCAGAATTGGCGCGTGCCACGACATCCGCAGAGGCCGCCGCCGCATATCAGGGTGAACAGCTGACGTTCGGTCCCGATTACCTCATCCCAAAACCGTTTGATCCGCGTCTTGTCGGTGTTGTTTCCTCCGCCGTGGCGCGCGCGGCAATGGAAACCGGTGTCGCCACTCGGCCCATCGAAGATCTGGAGGTCTATCGTCAAAAACTGGACGGGTCGGTCTTCAAATCCGCGCTATTGATGCGCCCGGTCTTTCAGGCGGCCCGCATGGCCCCGCGCAAGATCGTGTTTGCAGAGGGCGAAGACGAGCGTGTGCTGCGCTGCGCACAAGCTGTGCTGGAAGAAACTACCGAGAAACCCATTCTGATCGGGCGCCCCGATGTGATCGAAACCCGCATCGAGCGCGCCGGCCTCACCATTCGTCTGGGCAAGGACGTCGATCTGGTGAACCCGGAAAATGACCCGCGTTACCGGGATTATTGGGAAACCTATCACGCCCTGATGGCGCGCCGCGGTGCCACGCCGGACATCGCGCGGGCCATCATGCGTACCAATACCACCGCCATTGGCGCGGTCATGGTACAGCGCCAGGAAGCAGATAGCCTGATCTGCGGCACCTTTGGTGAATTCCGTTGGCATCTGAATTACCTGCAACAGATTCTCGGGCGGGACGGACGCAAACCCGATGGTGCGCTGTCGATGATGATCCTTGAGGACGGGCCATTGTTCATTGCGGATACGCAGGTGCATTTGCATCCAGACCCCGAACAGATTGCGACAATCGCCATGGGGGCTGCGCGCCATGTGCGCCGATTTGGCATCGAGCCTAAGGTTGCGTTTTGCTCGCAGTCGCAATTCGGCAATCAGGGCGAAGGCACCGGAGGGCGTTTGCGTGCTGCGATCAAACTGCTGGATGCGCGCAGCCCTGATTTCTGCTATGAGGGCGAGATGAATATCGACACCGCGCTCGATGCAGAATTGCGCGCGCGGGTTATGCCCTCCAACCGGATGGAAGGGGCGGCCAATGTTCTGGTCTTTGCCCATGCGGATGCGGCATCGGGCGTGCGTAACATTCTCAAAATGAAAGGCGGCGGGCTGGAAGTCGGGCCCATTCTGATGGGCATGGGCAATAAGGCGCATATCGTTTCCCCCTCCATCACCGCGCGCGGGCTTCTCAATATGGCGGCCATCTCCGGGACGCCGGTGGATCAATACGGCTAAGAGAAACGCGATCTCAAGCGGGGTTTCAGTGTCTTGCAGTTTTAGCAGACTAAACCGCAGTGGTCATTAGGATGACTTCTTCTTGATTTTGATTTCGACCAGCAAACACCCTATGTTCTTTCTAAGACAACCGTTCGCTTCATTCATCTTTCGGAGTTGCCCCGTGATCCAAAAAATGGCCTTCATATCCGCAACCGCCCTGCTGGCCTTGGGTGCATGCGCCACAGTGTCGAGCGAGACAATCAGCACGGTCGTGGTGGATGGGGAGGCCTATGACGTTCGCACCCGCACGATCGAGGGCGCAAACGGGTCTTATGAGACGTCGAGCGTTCGGGTAAATGCCCGGTATTACCTGTGCATCCTTGACAGCCCCGGCGATTGCGAAGCTGCCGCGCGCAGGGGGCTGGAAGACCCGATTGACCGCTTTTGAGCCGCCGCGCCTGTGCCACCCGGCGTTTCTGACCGGCTCACGCTTCATCCGGTTGCCGCTACGTATCATCCGCCCCCTTCGGATCGCAGATGCACCAAACCATTGCGTCATGGCGCGGGGGACCTGAAGCGTCGAAACCTTCACCCCCCCCGGTCGTCGCAATAATTCACAATAATTCGCAATAAGGAGACCTCATCACATGCAGCGTTTGATCGGGATAGCCGCCTTGAGCGCATGTTGTGTTCTTGCGGCCTGCACGAGCGCGACGCAGGAAAAAACCGGCTTGCTGAGCGTGGATGGGAAAGCCTACCCGCTCAAAACCCGCAGTTTCCAGACCGACCAAGGGAGCCGCGCGCAGCGGTATGAGCGCACATCCGTCGCCGTCGGCGCAACCCGTGTGGTGTGCGATCTTGAAGAGCCGGGACAATGCGAAAAGATGATTCGCCGCGCCGAGCTGGGGGACCTGCGGCGCACCGTCGACAGCCCCGTTAACGCAAACATCTTCGATTTCCCTTTCGGGCTTTGATCTCAGCCTCTTGCGGTTCGCCCCGCCGCGCGGCTACACCAAGGGAGGTGCAAGGCCGGGAGGGACATATGGGCTATCAGGAAATATACGCTGCCAGCATGGCGGATCCCGAGAAATTCTGGATGGAAGCCGCTGAGGCTATTGCGTGGAGCAAACCTCCGAGTAAGGCTCTGTTTGATCGTGGCGACGACCTTTATGAATGGTACGCGGATGGGTTGACCAACGGGTGTTACAACGCCGTTGACCGCCATGTGGCGGACGGTCGCGGCGATCAGGTCGCAATCATCCATGACAGCCCGATTACCGGTTCCAAATCGCACCTGACCTACTCTGAGTTGCAAACACGGGTGGCCGCGCTGGCCGGGGCGCTCGTTGCGCAGGGTGTGAGCAAGGGCGACCGGGTGATCATCTATATGCCCATGGTGCCGGAGGCGTTGGAGGCGATGCTGGCCTGCGCGCGCATCGGGGCGGTTCATTCCGTGGTTTTCGGCGGGTTCGCGGCCAATGAATTGGCGGTTCGGATCGATGATTGCGAGCCCAAGGCGATCCTTGCGGCCTCCTGCGGGTTGGAGCCGGGCCGGGTGATCCATTACAAGCCCCTGCTGGACGGCGCGATTGACATGGCGCGGCATAAACCAAAGGTCTGCCTGATCCTGCAACGGGATCAGGAACGCGCCGACTTGATCCCCGGACGTGATCTGGATTGGCACGCCGCACAGGACGGCGTAACCCCTGCGGAATGTGTGCCGGTTGAAGGCAATCATCCGGCCTATATCCTCTATACTTCTGGCACGACCGGCGCACCCAAGGGTGTTGTGCGCCACACTGGCGGGCATCTGGTGGCGCTCCACTGGACGATGAAAAACATCTACCAATGCGATCCCGGTGATGTCTTCTGGGCCGCATCCGACGTGGGCTGGGTCGTGGGGCACAGCTATATCTGTTACGCACCACTGATCCACGGCAACACCACCATCGTGTTTGAGGGCAAGCCCGTCGGCACCCCTGATGCGGGCACGTTCTGGCGGGTGATTTCCGAACATAACGTGCGCAGTTTCTTTACCGCACCGACGGCGATCCGGGCGGTCAAACGCGAGGACCCCAAGGGGCTGGAGCGGCAGAGATACGACCTGTCGTGTTTGCGCGCGCTTTACCTTGCTGGGGAACGCGCCGACCCTGATACCATCGAGTGGGCCGGTGATACCCTCGGCGTGCCGGTCTATGATCACTGGTGGCAGACGGAGACCGGCTATACCATCGCGGGTAACCCGGCCGGGCTCGAAGCCTTGCCGGTCAAGATCGGCTCTCCCACCGTCGCCATGCCAGGCTATGACGTGCAGATTCTCGATGAGGCCGGGCATCCGCAAAAGCCCGGTGAATTGGGCGCAATCGCAATCAAACTGCCGCTGCCCCCCGGAACCCTGCCGACGCTCTGGAATGCCACGGATCGATTTCGCAAAAGCTATCTCACGCATTTCCCCGGCTATTACGAAACCGGCGACGCGGGCATGATCGACGCGGATGGGTATCTTTATATCATGGCGCGCACGGATGACGTGATCAATGTTGCCGGGCACCGTCTGAGCACCGGCGCGATGGAAGAGATCCTGGCCGCCCATCCGGATGTCGCGGAATGCGCGGTAGTGGGTGTGTCGGATGCGCTTAAGGGGCAGGCACCCTTGGGTCTTTTATGTCTGACCAAGGGGGTGAACCGAGCGCATGGTGAGATCACCTCGGAATGCGTGAAGCTGGTGCGCGAGAAAATCGGCCCCGTGGCGGCCTTCAAGAATGCGCTGGTCGTGGAGCGTCTGCCCAAAACACGCTCGGGTAAAATCTTGCGCGCAACGGTGGTTAAAATCGCAGATAACGAACCCTTCAAGATGCCCGCGACAATAGACGACCCCGCAATTCTGGATGAAATAAAGAACGCATTGCAAACTATTGGTTACGCAAAAGATAAAGGGTCGGAATGAACCGCCAAAGCAGTGCTTTGGGACATTTTTCATGGCCTGTGAATAAAACCGCAATGCCCCCGTTGCGCACAACATAAAAAGGACGACCCCCGCAGGCATCGCCCTTTTTTTAAATCGGTCGCTACGAGGTAATTCAAGCGGCCGATTTATATTCTGCGACAAAGCTGTCGATCTGACGCTCAGCTTCATCCTTGGCGATGCCATAGCGTTCCTGGATCAGACCCGCAAGTCGGTCGCGGTCGCCCTCAAGCATATCGACCTCGTCATCGGTCAACTCGCCCCATTTGGATTGCACCTGACCGGCCATCTGTTTCCAGTTACCTTTGATAATGTCCCAGTTCATTGGTCTCTCCTTTACCAGTTGATCTCTTTGAACCAAGCACATGCGCTTCATATGCTCTTGCAAATACAACACCGCAGGGAACCAGAAAGTTCCCGAAGAAACCGTATTTCTGAAAATCCATTCAAATCGCGATTGGAGCCATGTGGCGGCTACGGACACAAACCAACGTCACAACAGCTCAAACACCGCGCCGCTCTTTGGCAGGCCAAAGCCATGCCGGGGAGCGCGCGTTGCAGGTCAGGTGAGATGAAATTCACCACGCCTTCCCGCGGCGTAGCACCGTCATTCCGGCTTGTGCCGGTCTGGTTCATCCGTTGGAGGTTGCTCGCCCGCACCGGGCACCAGCCCATAGGGTTTTGCGATCTGCCAGACGTGATCGGGGATCATGTTCTTCATCTTTGCCGGCACTTCACGGCGCAGATGCAGGACCGTCTCGGCGGCCTTCATCTCCACACGCGCGCGCGCAAACTCCAACCCGCGCGGCCCGATGCGCGGTTGCAGCCAACTCACGATAGGGCGCAGCCAGTCGGGCATCCGCCGCAGGGGCAACCCGCCCGCCGCGCGTTCTGTATTGGCCACGAACCCCTTGACGGCACCGGCACGTTTGCCCGCTGAGCCCGGCGCGCTCACCCGGATGTCATCCGCGATCGTATCGAGGATTTCGGCGCCGCGTGCATTGCGCACGATCACCCATTGCTCCCCCTGCCCGCCCATATACCCCACCGTGATATCGGCCAGCGCGTTGGTGTAATCCACACAGCTGCGGCAGGTCAGCGGGAAAAAGTCACGCGGCAGATCAGAGATCGGCAGCGATAGAAACGGGATCAAACGCTGGCGTCCGTCATTATAGCGCAGCTCGACTTTGAAATCGGTGCGAAACTCAAGATAGGTGATCGCGGCGGGGTCTTCATCCAGCAGGTTCAGGAACTGGTGGAAGTTCTCGGTCGTCGTATTGTCCGAACAGGGCGTGCCGATCACATAGAGCCGCTCCAGCCCCAGGTCTGCCTCCAAGGCGCGCAGCGCATAGATCTGGCAGGGGATCCCGATTACGGCCAGTCGGGTAAACCCCTGCGCCTGCGCCGTTTCCAGCAGAGCGAGCAGCGGCGCATAGCCCATCCGCATCCCCCGCGCCTGCGCCATGTCCTGCGCCTGCGTGATCAGCGCCGGTTTGGGCCGCCAGACGTCATCCGGGTCCGCCACCATGCATAAAACGGCCTGCACCTTGCCGGTTTCCAGCAGACGCGCGCCCAGCGATGTGGTGATCCCGCTCCATTGTGCACCGGGTTTGGGCGTTTTCATCTCGGCACGGTACATCGCCTGAAACGGGCCAAAAAACACCTCGTCGCCAACCTCACGCGTACGCCCATGCACCCGCCCCTCAAAACGCGGATAATCCGGCGCAATGAACTGGCAGGCGCGCCCGCAAGCCTTGGCGTCTTTCATCCGGGATACGCCGCAATCTGTGCAAAGGCCACGCGGCTCAGCAGGGCCAATATCAGGCGTCTGGATCATGTGAATTGCTCGCTGATCAGGCGCTCTTCAAGACCATGACCGGGATCAAACAGGATACGGTGCACGGTCTGCGTATCGGATCGGATTTCGACACTGATGACCCCCATGACCGAATTCGCATCCGCCTCCGCCATCACCGGTCGTTTTTCCGGTTCCAGCACATCAAAGCGTACCACCGCCTTTTTGGGCAGCAATGCCCCACGCCAGCGTCGCGGGCGAAAAGCGCTCATGGCCGTGAGCGCCAGCACTTCCGAACCGATGGGAATAATCGGGCCATGCGCTGAGTAATTATAGGCGGTGGAGCCTGCGGGCGTGCACACCAGCGCGCCGTCACAGACCAATTCCTGCATGCGCAACCGTCCATCCACGGTGATCTTCAGTTTCGCCGCCTGTGGCCCGGCGCGCAACAAAGAGACCTCATTGATCGCAAGCGCCTTGGTGGTCGAGCCATCCGCGCAGGTCGCGGTCATGCTGAGTGGGTTGATCTCGGCTTCCTCCGCCGCCTCCAACCGGTCCAGCAGATCGGTTTCAGAGTAGGTGTTCATCAAAAAGCCGATGGTGCCGCGGTTCATACCATAAACCGGCGTCGCCAGTTTTTGCACATCATGCAACGTTTGCAGCATGAAGCCGTCCCCGCCTAGCGCGACAATGGCATCCGCATCTTCCAGAGGCGCATTTCCATATCGGGTGATCAACGCAGCCCGCGCAGTTTGTGCAACCTCCGCTCGGCTGGCGGTAAAGGCGATCTTGAGGGGCATTGGTCATTTCCGATCCGGGTCTTTGTGATCCGAAACAAGCACATATCACCCGCCAAGGCCAGCGTCGCAGCACATACCACCTTTCGGCTGAATTGCCCCGCTGTGCCCTTCGCCCTATCAACGCCGCAGAGAACGGTTCACGGGTCGCTTTACACTCTTTGCGCGCGACTTAGTTTACTGTAGAAATCTTTAACTTTGATCACTCGATAGGGAGACCCCTCATGAACGCCCCGCACCGTGCCCCCGGCTTTTTCACCACATCGCTGGCCGACAGCGACCCGGAAATCTTTGCCTCCATCACCGATGAATTGGGACGCCAGCGCGATGAGATCGAACTGATCGCGTCCGAAAACATCGTGTCGGCGGCCGTGCTGGAAGCCCAAGGCTCCATCATGACCAATAAATACGCCGAAGGATATCCGGGGCGGCGCTATTACGGTGGATGCCAGTTCGTCGACGTGGCCGAAGAGCTCGCGATCGAACGCGCCTGCAAGCTGTTTGAGTGCGGTTTTGCGAATGTCCAACCAAACTCCGGCAGCCAGGCAAACCAGGGCGTATTTCAGGCGCTGTTGCAACCGGGTGATACGATTCTGGGCATGTCCCTGGATGCGGGCGGCCATTTGACCCACGGGGCCAAGCCAAACCAGTCCGGCAAGTGGTTCAACGCGGTGCAATATGGTGTGCGGCGCGAAGACAACCTGTTGGATTACGATCAGGTCGAGGCCCTTGCAAAAGAGCACAATCCCAAGATGATCATCGCAGGCGGTTCTGCCATTCCGCGCCAGATCGATTTCGCCCGGATGCGCGAGATCGCCGATATGGTGGGGGCCTATCTGCATGTGGACATGGCGCATTTTGCGGGTCTTGTCGCGGCAGGGGAACACCCCTCGCCCTTCCCCCACGCACATGTGGCGACGACAACGACCCATAAAACCCTGCGCGGGCCACGCGGTGGAATGATCCTGACGAATGATGAGGCGCTGGCGAAGAAATTCAACTCCGCGATTTTTCCGGGCATTCAGGGTGGACCCTTGATGCATGTCATCGCCGGCAAGGCCGTGGCCTTTGGCGAAGCATTGCGGCCCGACTTCAAGGACTACATCAAACAGGTCATCACCAATGCGCAGGCTCTGAGCGATCAGTTGATCAAGGGCGGTCTCGACACTGTCACACATGGCACGGATACACATGTGCTGCTTGTCGATTTGCGCCCTAAAAGCGTGAAGGGCAACGCGACCGAGAAGGCGCTCGGGCGGGCGCATATCACATGCAACAAGAACGGCGTGCCGTTTGATCCGGAAAAGCCGATGGTGACGTCTGGCATCCGCCTGGGATCGCCCGCCGGCACGACCCGTGGGTTTGGTGAGCCAGAGTTCCGCCAAATCGCCGATTGGATCATCGAAGTCGTCGATGGGCTTGCGGCAACCGGCGAAGAAGGCAACGCAGCGGTTGAGGCCAAGGTCAAGTCAGAGGTACAGCAGATGTGCGCCCGTTTCCCGATGTATCCCAACCTTTAGCGCGGGGTAAAGGTGGCCTGAAGCCCACCCTACGTCGATACCAACCGGCGATGTGACATGCCGTAGGGTGGGCTTCAGGCCACCCTTTCGGACCTCTAAAGGGCAGTAACGGTATGAAGATAACACGTTCAGGCACCGCACAATCCGCAGACGGGCCATCCGCGTATTTCACCGGCGCGGTGCACATCGCCCCTCTGCTTAATGCACCCGACCCTTCGCGCCTGCGTGCCGCCTTGGTGACTTTCGAGGCCGGAGCACGTACGGCGTGGCATACCCATCCGCTCGGTCAAACACTAATCATCACGTCTGGATCCGGTTACGCTCAAAGCGAAGCTGGACCGGTGCAGGCCCTTCACCCAGGGGATGTTGTATGGTTTCCCCCTGATGAAAGACACTGGCACGGCGCAACCGCCGAGGAAGCTATGAGCCACATCGCTCTTCAGGAAGCGCTCGACGGGGAAACGGTGGCATGGCACGAGCTGGTGAGCGATGCCCAATACACACAAGAGCCCTCGCGCACAGAGAAGTGAAGGACTACCGGCTGACGCCGGTAGCATCATTTGGAGGAATGTAATTCCAGATACTGCGTGATGATGTCGTCGGTGACATTGCCGGAGGTGGTTGAGAAGTATCCCCGGGCCCAGAACCGCCTCCCCCAGTAGCGCTTCTTCAACTCCGGGAACTCCATCTGTATCCGTCGCGACGAGCGGCCTTTGATGCGCTGCATGACTTTGGACAGGGAGAGCTTTGGTGGGCTCGACAGGAACATATGGACATGGTCGCGACCCAACACGCCTTTCACAATATGGACGCCCATTTCAGCACAGGTTTGCATGATAATCTCTCGGATACGCTCCCGCATCGGCCCTTGCAAAACCTTGTAGCGATATTTTGTGGCCCACACGACGTGAAACCTGTGGTAAAATCGCGTGTGAGCGGATTTCGAATAACGCATGATCTTCTCTCTTGAATTTTGAAACCACACCGCCTCAGCGGGTTTCAAAATTCAAGAGAGAAGATCAAAGACAGCTTCGCTGAAGCGGACCGGCTAGAAGCCGGTGGCTTAAATCCATTAGGTGGAAAGTAAACTGTGTCGGAACATTTTGAGCGGTGCCAAGGCATCAAAACAAATACCGGGATGCTCAACTCAAAAAACGCATCAAGCCGGTGCCGTCAAATCCGCGATCTATCTTCATTGCCCAGCGTGGGAAACAACCGCCAACCAGTGCCTGGTTGCCGTAAAAGCCGGCACCTCATGTCTTAAAGTTGAATTCAAACACGCCGCGACCGCCCCTGACCTCAACGAGGTTTTACCCCCGATGAGTGCATCCCTCCGAAGCGTCCAACTGCCCCTGCCTCCAGATTTCAAATCGTGCCGTTCAGACGCAACCAAATGATCACTGCCACACAGACCACTATGAAATT